>NZ_CADFEO010000020.1:0-157138 GCF_902833075.1 Burkholderia sp. BCC0405 | reverse complement strand
ATCGGCTCATCCGCTCAAGGTCATGAACACGATATCTCTAACGCACCGCTCCCAAAGCCCGTTTACACCGTTCCCAAATTCAACAGCCTGCTAGGGGCACCCATGGCAGGCATACAGTGGGACAAGCAGGGGCGGATCTACGCGCCCGATGCACGGCTATCCTGGGCGAAATCGCACGCGCAGATCCCGACGGTCGCAGGCGTCGACGGCGATACGCTGCAACTGCTGTTCAGCAGCCGCGACGCGGGCAACCGGAGCGCGATCGCGAGCATGGCCGTCCGCGCGAGCGCCCCTGCCGAGATCGTCGCCATCGATCCGGAGCCGGTCCTGCCGCCGGGCGCGCTCGGCACGTTCGACGATTGCGGCACGATGCCGTCGTCGGTCGTCGAGCACGGCGGCGTTCGCTACCTGTATTACATCGGCTGGAACGTGCGCAACACGATTCCGTACCACAACGCGGTGGGCCTCGCGATCAGCGAGGACGGCGGCCGACGTTACCGGCGCCTGTTCGACGGGCCGGTGATGGACCGTACGGCCGACGAGCCGTATTTCTGCGGCACGACGTGCGTGCGAATCGAGAACGGGATCTGGCGCAACTGGTATCTGTCGTGCACCGGCTGGACCCTGGTCGACGGCAAGCCCGAGGCTCGCTATCACCTGAAGTACGCGGAATCCCGCGACGGCATTCATTGGACGCGCGGCGGCCGCGTCGCGATCGACTACCTCGACGACCGGGAAGGCGGGCTGGCACGCGCGTCGGTGCATTTCGACGGCCGTCTCTACCGGATGTGGTTCTGCAAGCGCAGTCACGACGGCTACCGCGAGCGCTCGTCGGTCAGCTACCGGCTCGGCTATGCCGAATCGACCGACGGCATCGTCTGGCGACGGCTCGACGACGATGCGGGGCTCGACGTGTCGCCGGATGGCTGGGATGCGTTCATGGTCGCGTATCCGGAGGTCGTGCAGGTCGGCAAACGCCTGTACATGTTCTACAACGGCGACGGCTTCGGCGCGAGCGGGTTCGGCTACGCGCAGGCACGGGCCACCGGCGGCATTCAGGGTGACGCAGCATGGACGTGATCGCGGGCGATTTTCGGGAACTCGGTTACGCGATCGTCGCGAACGCCGCGCTGCAATCGCTGATGAAGGACGTGCGTGCGAAGTTCGAGCGGCATTTCATGCCCCGATTCGGCGACGACACGACGCGCAACCGCAACATCATCAAGCTGCTCGCCGAAGACCTCGACGTGAAGCGCTTCTTCTGCTCACCCGAGCTGACGGCCGCGCTCGACCGCCACCTCGGCATCGCGATGCCGGTGCAGACGGGCCCGATCGTCACCCACTACACGGCGAACGATCGCATCGGCAACAACTACGGGCTGCCGTATCACCAGGACTGGCCGAGCATGGGGACGTCCTCTCGCGGCGTGATCGCGTGGACGTCGATCGCGGACGTGCGCAAAGGGGCGCCCGGGCTGCGCATCGTTCCGGGCAGCCATCGGCGCGGACTGTGGCCGGGCGAGCAGACCGACCGCGGCTACGTGCTCGACGACCAAGCCGTCGACGGCGCCTGCGACCTCGAGATCGACGCCGGGCACGTACTCTTCATGTCGCCCTATCTCGTGCATCGGACACTCACCAGCGACGCCGCCGACTGGAAGCTGTCGCTGTCGTGCCGCTTCGACGATTTCTCGTGCGACCAATGGAGCCGTCGCGGGTTCGTCAGCGCGTACCGCACCGCTGTCGACCGCCAGGCCTATCTGTCAGGATTTTGAGCGACGCCCGCGTTGCCGCGGGCCTCGACGGTCAGCGCACGAAGATGCAGTTCCACAATCCCGCGTAGTTCTGCACCGGGTGCTTGCTTGCGAGCGTCAGGCCGAGCGCGCCGAGACGGTGCGTGAGCAGGTCCATCTTCGCGTCCTCGATCTCGATCAGCAGTTGCCTGCACGCGCCCAGGCCCTGCATCGCTCCGTCGATGAGCGGAACTTCATGTCCGTCGACGTCGATCTTGACGTACTCGGGCTGCGGCAGGCCGAACTGCTCGCGCCAGCGATCGAAATGGACGACCTGGATCGCATGCACGTGGTTCGGCGCGAACGTTTCGCCCGACACCAGTGACGGCTGGCCGACGATCTTCTCGTGCGCGCCAAGCTCCATCTTGCGGATGAACAGCCGGTCGATCGCAAACCGGTCGGACGCCGCCACGTTGAACGCCTGCAGGTCGAGCCCGTCCTGTGCGTTGAGGTATGCGTTCCACGACAGCAGGAAGTAGTTCGACGGATCGGGCTCGATCGCGATCACCTTCAGGCCGCGCTTGGCCGCATACAACGCGAAGATCCCGTTGCTCGCGCCGAAATCGTAGTAGACGGATGCCGGCGGCAGCCGGTCGATCCAGTCCAGCAGCTCCGGCTCGATGTACTCGAGCCCTGCCGCCATCCAGAGCAGTCGCTTGCTCGGCGCGAGCCAGCGGAACGTGAGCCCACGCACCGTCGTCTCGACGACGTGCCGATCGAGATCGAACGCTTGCGCACGGGTCAGCGCTTCCTCGCTCACGAGACTTTCAACGGGAACAAACTTCCAGTGATTCATGGCCGGCCTTGGTCGATTTCATGCATGGCGGGAGCGTGCCCGCCGCTGCCGATCGGACCTTGCCCCGAAAACGCGTCGATTCTAGCGATGCGTGGCCGATTCGAAACGACGAACAGATTCGGCAAAACCGTGCAATTCGCACCGCTCGCGCGCGGAGCCGGCCAGGACGTCGCGATCGATGCGACGTTCAACGCGTGCAAGTCGCCCACGCGCGAAACGACCTGCCCTCGATTCGATCCGGACGTCCGGTATATCGCGGCTCGTACCGTTCGGTCCCGCTCGGCGGCTCACCGACGGCGGCCGGTCGCCCGGATCCGTTGCCTGTGTGTTCGTGCCGGAAGCAACGATGCGAACTCGGCCTAAATTCGGCAACAGACCTGCCGTAATAGCGAAGGTAAGGAAAGCGTCATGCAAAAGGCAGGCATTCGTAATTGAAGACAGCCTGCGCATGACGCCGGTTCTTGCGCAATGGAACGCGGGGCGCTGCGAGGCATGAAACGGCTCCGCGTCCGCACCCGCCCGATCTCGGCCGGAATGCACGCCACCGATTCTCCCTGTCCGTCGTGTCCTTGGACGAAGCGCGACGGACGAAGGAGAAACGGGGCGCGCCGGTGCGTTTCCGGCGGCACCGGGCAAATATCAATCAACAAACACTGAGAGAACTCATTGATGCGCAACAAACTGATCACTGCCGCACTTGCGGCCATGGTTCCCTTGATGTGCGACGCGGCGACGAGCGTCGTGATCGACGCGAAGGCCAATTGCCTTTCCAGCTATGTCGGGAAGGTGTCCGGCGGTACGTCGGCCAGGCTCGCGCTCGCCCAAGGCCGATATGCCGTGTCGCTCACGTCGAACACGATGAGTTGCAGCGGCGGCAACCTGGGAGGCGGCTGCAACATCGACACGGCGATCATACAAGGCGGCTTCGGCAGCATTCGGTGGGGCGGCGCGGTCACGGCACGCCCGACCGTCGTCGAGATCGGCGGGGGCGTCACGACTGTCTACGCGTACGTGAGCGATGACTACTGCGGCGACAACTCGGGGCAAGCAACATTGTTGTTCGAACCCACGAACTGAGCGCCATCTGCGCGAACCGTGCGGAACTGCATCCTGTTGCCCGCATCCGCGGCGCAGGATGACCCGACCTGTCGAGTCGTGACATGAATCGACCGTTGCCGGTCACCGTCGCGCCCGATGCATCGCATCGGGCGTCTTGAATCGAAGGGCTCCCGGGCCGCCCGCGCCCGACGATGGGCGGCCGATCGGCCGACCCTTTCGGCCAGCGGGTCAGGCGGTATGCACCGTCTCGTCCGCCGTCACGCGAGCGGCCGCGAAATGCGCGGCAAACGCCTCGCGCAAGCGCTCGGCCATCCGGATCCAGCTTTCGTCGCGCCCGCGCCGGAACAGCCTCATCGTGCCGGGATACCACGGCGAATCGTCGCGGTCGTGCATCCAGCGCCAGTCCACCTCCTGATTCGGCAGCAACACCCAGCAAGGCTTGCCGAGCGATGCGGCGAGATGCGCGGTGGACGTGTCGACGCACACCACGAGATCGAGTTGCGCGACGATCGCGGCCGTATCCGCGAAATCGTCGATCTCCGAGCCGAGGTGCAGCAACGGCAGGCCGCCCGGCGGCTGACGCGCCTCATCCTCGCCCTGCCCCTTCTGCAGGCTCACGAAATTCACGCCCGGCACACTCCATAGCGGCGTCAGCAACGCGAGCGACGGCAGCGAGCGGTGCGCATCGTTGTGATGCTTCGGGTTGCCCTTCCACACGAGGCCGACGCGCGGGCCGGCCGGCAACGCATCGAGGCGTGCGCGCCAGCGCGCGACGCGGGCCGGATCGGGCGCGAGCCGCACCGGCGGCGGGATCGTGTCGAGCGTCGTGCCCGCATGCATCGGCGCGCTCAACAGGCTCGTCCAGTAATCGAACTGCGCCGCCTGCGCGATCGCCGTCTCGTGATCGAGCACGGCATCGACGCCGTCGACCGACGCCATCAGCCGATGCAGCGCGGGCTGGCACGCGAACACCACGCGCGCCGCGTGCCGCGCCCTGAATTCCGCGAAATAGCGGCTGAACTGCAGCATGTCGCCGAGGCCGTCCTCCTGCCAGACGAGCAGCGTCTTGCCAGCGAGCGGCTCGCCTTGCCACTGCGCGCACGGCAACACCTCGCGGGTCCGGCGGTGCACGAACGCCGATTGCTCGTAGCGCGATTCGTAGCGCCGCCAGCCTTCGTCGAAGCGGCCCAGGCCGAGCAGCAGCGTCGCCAGGCCGAATTGTGCATCGCCATAGTCCGCGCGCAGTTCGAGCGCGCGGCGGTACGCGCGTTCGGCGTCGTCGTGGCGGCCGGCGTGCGCGAACGTCGTGCCGAGGTTGTAGTGCACTTCGGCCATGTCCGGCGCGAGCGACAGCGCATCGGCGAAGACGGCCATCGCTTCGTCGTGGCGGCCTTGCGCGCGCAGCACGCAGCCGAGATTGTTGTGCGGCTGCGGCAGGCCCGGGCGGCAGCGGATCGCGTCGCGATAGGCCGCCTCCGCTTCCGGCAGGCGATCGAGATTCTGCAGCGCGACGCCGAGGTTGTAGTGCGCCTCCGGGTGATCCGGGCACAGCGCGAGCGCCTGGCGGCTGGCGGCTTCCGCTTCCGGCAGCCGCTGCATGTCGACGAGGATCGCGCCGAGATTGGCGTGTGCGAGCACGGCGTCGGCGCGCACGGCTATCGCGAGCCGGTAGGCGAGTTCCGCCTCGGCCTGCCGGCCGAGGACACGCAGCAGGTTGCCGAGATCGGTCAGCACGTCGGCGGACTGCGGCTCGATCAGCAGCGCCTGCCCGAACGCCTGCTCGGCTTCGTCGAGCCGGCCGAGCGCTTCGAGCACCTTGCCGAACCGGTGATGATGCGACGCCCGCAACGGCGCGACGGACGCGAGCTGCCGGCGCAGGAGCGCCTCGGCGTCGGACAGACGCCCTTGCGACACAAGCAGCGCGCCGAGGCCGTCATACGGTGGCTCGAATGCGGGCATCGCGTCGATCGCGCGCCGCCACCACGCCTCCGCGTCGGCCAGCCGGTTCAGGCCGAGCGCGCAGACGGCCGCGACGTGCAGCGCCGCGACGGCCGGCGCCGGCCGGTCGAGCAGCGGTGCGACGAGCGACAGTGCATCGGCGAACTGGCCGTTCTGGCACAGCGTCGCGGCGTGTTGAGCCGGTGCGGATTCGTCGAAAGCAGGTGTCATGTCATGCGGCGCGGTGCGAACGGACGGTCAGGCTGACGTCGCTACGGCAGCCGGTTGGCCGGACTGGCCCATCGCACGGTCCTTGGCTTCCTGGAGCGCCGCGAGCGTGTCGAGCGCCCGCCCTTCGTCGGCGGTGAGATCCACCAGAAATGCTTCGTTGTTCTGCTTGATCCAGTCGAGCGGCATGTCCCACCACGCGAGCTGCAGCAGCCGTTCGCGCACTTTCTCCGTAAAGCGGAAGCGCACCAGACGGGCCGGCGAACCGGCATAGATTCCGTAAGCCTCGGTGCGGAAATTGGGGGGAATGACGGCCCGCGCACCGATCACGCAGCCGCTTTCGACCTGACTGCCGCCGAGGAACAGCGCTTCATCGCCGATCCAGACGTCGTTGTGAATCACGGTGTCCGCGTATTGCGGCATCGGCGCATGGGTGAGACCGTTACCATAGATGCTGAACATGCTCGTCGAAATCGTGCGCATCTCGTGCTGACCGTTCAACAGGAATCGCAGGCGCAGTCCACCGGCCACGTGCTTGCCGATCACGAGCTTCTGCTGGCCCACGTCGTACTTGGCGATCGAACCGACCCCGATCGACGAACACCGGCCGATATGAAACGTGCCGACCTGCGCTTCTTCATCGAGCCAGTTGCGGAAGAAATTGTTCGGGATCGCCGAAAAGGCGCCATCCCGGTAGCCCAGTACGATGAAATGCTTCGCCCACGGATGGTCGGGCAGCACGCCAATACAATCGTCGGAGGTCGTTACGTTCATTCGCGGTCGCAAGTGTGCCGGTGCAGCGGCTCGATGCCGGGCCGCTCGATACGGCGGGGGAAAACGTCGCGGCACATCGGCCGCGAGCATGGACGATGCAGTATAGAAAGCCATCGACGGCGACCGACCGTTGAGAAGAACGGCGTTCTGGCTTCTATTCTGGCGATGGGGCCGAGTGCGGTCCCGCGTCCGCGGCCCGGGTGCGTCAAGCGGCGACGTGGATTTGACGTCAGGGCCGACGGCTGGCGCGCGAAACATCTGGCGCCCGGCGTTTCATCGCGGCACTCAGGCGTCGGCAGAATCGCTGCGACGATCCTGCTGGCCCGTTCCGTCATGGGCGTCGGCCGCGGTGACGATGTGTTGCCGCAGCTTTCCCGAATGGCGTGCGCCCCTCACTCCCCTGGCCCGCACCATCCGCGCTCAATTACTCGACGAACACCCGCCGCAACTGCTCGAACTGCATGAGCTGGAACTGCACGAGCTTGACGAACTGCAGCTCGACGACGAGCAACTGCTGTCCGACGCGTCGATCGAACCGCCGATGCCCGCTTCAGCGGCGGCGAGCGTCGATATCCGCGACGCGGTCTGCACGGTTTGCGAATACGCCGACCATGCGGTGCCGGCCAGCACGGCCGTGCCGGGCATGTGATGCAGCCGCGCGCGCAGCACGCCGGCGCAGAAAACGTCCCAGTATTCGAGCGTATATTGCAGGTGGAAATGCCACGCGGCAGCGACCGCTCCGGCTGGGATCGAACCAGCAACCCCTGCCTTCGGAGGGCAGAAACTTAAGGAGATCCTGCACCGGCTACTTAGAGCGGTTCGCCAAATCTGTATCACGACGATCGCACGCCCGTCCGGCCACCAAAGCGTATAACCCCTCGCAGGCAGCAATTCGCGACACAATGTGCAACGACGCAAGACAAACAAAGCCCCTGCGTCGGCGCCGACAAAGTCGCAGACGCCAGCCAGTACCCCTGTTCGGCTGCCCTTTATCCAGGGCTTTCTACCTCGCCACAAGCGAACCTAGCGGGTACCCTTATCCGGATCGTTTCTCGTATCGTCGCCTCGGCCTCCGAATTTCCCGATTCGAGCCTGTGAAACATCAAGAGCATTTATGTGCCGCCTTGCATGCTCCGATTCATTGCCTCTGAATTCACGAATAATGCGAGACACATAATGGGTGTCGTAAATAGAAGCCTTTTCAGAACCAAATTTCTTCACTTTCACTCTCCCGTCCTGAATTTACCCTCTAAAAAATCACTCTTCAATATAGAAATTCCAAAAACTATTCGTCAGTAGTTTATCCCCAGTCATCACTCTAAATGTGCATCCCGTAATTTTTTCCTTCAGCAAAACATAGCCACCCGGCTGGTCCACCACTTCAAACTCTAGCTTATTAAGAACAATCCTTTTAATAAGCTCAGCACACGCATCCACGCTTCTCGCAACGAGCACCCCGTTTGCCACACCCGACCTTAGATTTGTCTGCAAGCCAAGCGGATGGTCGTCCTTGAGAACTTTTGCTCGCTTATCGTAATGCCCCTTAACCGCTTCACGCACCTTTTTCTTAAGCGCATCGATTTCCATCGACAACTTTCCAGACAAATGATCTATCGTTTCACTATCGTTCCACGCAGAATCTGGCTTGTATATTCTAAGCAGCTTAATCAGTATCCCTTCTTCACTCTCACCACTATAAATCTCAACAAACGTTTTATAGAGATAGTCCCAAAATTTATCGTCAACATCAGGAACAAACGCAATCACCGGCTTACCCTGAGCAAGGGTAGAAGCAAGCTCTGAATCTTTCCCCAAAGTATCTGACTCCTGAGCCAGATACACCGTACACTCGGCTCGCCGAAGCATTAGTGCTTCCGCAAGCCCCTTATCCAAACGATTTTCACAGTATGCATTTGTCGGATCAAAAAATCTAAGCTTCAAATCACTTATATGACGATTCTTTGTAATTTTCTCCATAAATTCGTTAACAAAAACGAATTCATGCCGATCACGCATCGACGTTGCGACATAGACATCCAAATGATCGGATGTTAGGTAAGCACTGTGATTTCGCTTTCCAACTTCAATAACGCCATTTCGATGTTCAATTTTTGCCTGAACCGTTGGATCGCCCGGATTCTTGTTTGATTCATCTTCCAAGCTGCGGCCAGATATATAGCCCAGCAGGTAGGTGTTCTTGCTATCAATCGGCTCTATTTCGATTAACGGGTTGTGACGAGAGCGAAACCCTTCGTCCGAACGCTCAGACGTTACATCATGAACAAATCTCTCCAATGCATCCGGATTTCGCGACAACCCCTTAAAACCATACTTGACATTACCAAACAGCAGTAACGCAAGCTCACGAAACGCATCCACCCCTTTTCGTAAATCGTTGGCGGAGGATATATCTTTGACGCTTTCTCCATTTACCCGTATAGCTGCCGGATCACAAAGAAATTCAAAAAATTTTGCGTCAACGCGGTCGTATCCAACCGCAAGAAGCAATTCGTTAAATTGAGAGTGCCCGAGGCTCAAGCCGCTCGTTACTGATTCGGCAACGCTGGAAAGGATTGATGATTCGCCGTGCAATGGTAGTGGCTGCCCAGTTAAATTCTCTAACAGCTGGCGCAGCTCTTCGGCGTTCAGAGCGGATGCTTGTTCCTCTTTCAGAGTGTTCACTGGGTCCCCGACGTCTTGTTGATATGGTCGGTCCGAGATGCGGAACGCCACCCGGCCGTTCGTCCCAGTATATGCTGCGGTATATCGCGTATCAATTTTCATTGCGATACCTCGTGACATCACGCAACAATCGGCCAGCGTTACAACATCGCTCCAGCTATCAATGCTACTTCTGCCGGCGCTCGACTTGGCCGGTGAACCACTAAGCGAACGATATTACAAGTCGCTTACCGCATGCGGCCGCGTACTTGCGCAGCGTTGCGAACGACGGCGAGTGTTTTTCGCTCGTCAGAGATGCTTCAAGCCGCGACACGGCGGATGCCGTCGTTCCCATGCGTTCCGCCACCTGAGCCTGCGTCAAACCCGATTCTTGCCGAGCAGCCAAAACTGCGCGCAGTGCGCTGTACTCGTCTTCCAGTGCGTCGTATTCCGCCTTGACACCGCGTTTTGCCAGTAGGCGCTCTGTATCGTCCGCCGTGTGTGGAACCGGGTTGAATCCCTCTGCGCGAGCGCGCTTGACCGTCATCTTAGCCATTTTTCACCTCACTCAAACGTGCCCGGGCGGTCCGCAGCTCGTTCCGCAGCGTCTCCTGCGTCTTCTTTACAAACGAGTGCAAGACAACGACACGTCGCCCAATGTGCGTGCAGTAGAACACGCGCCCGATGCCTTCCCTACCCTTCGGGCGCAACTCAAACAGCCCGTCCCCCATAGCGCGAGAGTGCGGCATACGCAGATCCGCACCAAACTCCTGCATCAGATCCAAGAGCCGCAAATAGTCCGCCAAAATCCCGGCCGGTAGCTCGAAGACGTCGCGCTTGACGCGCTCGTTGAAGTAGACGACTGTCCAATTCTGAGTCATGTTAGCAAATTTGCTATGTTTTTGCAATTTTCCTCACCACCTTATAGAGGCAAGAGCTTCTGCACGGCCGCACGCCCGTGATCGGGCGACAAGTGCGCGTAGCGCTCCGTCACCGTGATGGAAGAGTGTCCCAACAGGTCCTTGACCACATACAGCGACACCCCCTCCATGACGAGCCACGAGGCAAACGTGTGGCGCAGATCGTGTATCCGGAAATTTTCGATCCCAGCGCGGGCGCACGCGGCAACGAATCCCTTTTGCAAGGTGCCAATTCGCCGCCCCGAGCCGGAAGCAAACACCCAGTCAGAGCCAGCGCAGTTTCGCGCCACCCAATCGCGCTGATCCCTCAGCGCCGATATAGCGCCACTGTTCAGCGGAACCAGTCGACGCTTGCCGTTCTTTGTGTGCTCACACTCGAGCCGGAGGTGCGAGCGCTCGAAATCGACTCTGCACCACTCGAGCGTGAGCAGCTCATTTTTCCGGCAACCGGTGCTCAGCGCGAGGCGCACGAAGTTGCGAAGATGCGGCCGCCGCGCACTCATCCCGGCCGCGAGAATCAGCGACGACGCTTCGCTTTGGGATATCCAGCGGACCCGCGACTCACCGCTGTCAAGGCCGAGGCGTTGAACAGGATTCGGCAATTCTGGATAGTCGTGTTCGGTCCGCACGAAATTAATAGCCGCCGACAACAGCTTGAGCTCGCGCTTTACGGTCGATTCCCGAACGCCATCTGCGAGCCGGGCAGACACATACTGCCGAACGTCTCCCTGTTGATGTCCACGCAGAACTGACCCACTGGGGATGCGGTGGAAATCAACACACAGTGAGAGTCGGCATCAGAAACGCGGGCGGCAAAACACTTTCAAATTGCAAGGTGTATGTAGAGAAGCTATCACCACCGGCCAACTTGCCCGGTGGTGATACTCAGCTACTTGAAATGAGCGCATTCCACTTGCGGCATGACGACCCGGAAAAGCTCATGGACATCGCAGCTCATTGGGATCACGTTAGCCAGTTCAGATTCAGCACCCCGATATCTGGCGGCTTCTTCGAGACGGCCAACTATATGGAAGACGGAGTGAAGCGAACCTTCGCCGTCAGAGTATCCGCGACTGAATGCGAGCGCTCTGCTCTGTTCGAGATATGGACGGACGAGTCGAGGCGGCTACACCTCAAGTTCCTCAACTACATCAACTGACGCCGCGCCAGTCGGCTCCCTCTGAGCTGTCTTGCGCAACTGCCTACCATGTCCGGCAGAGTAAAATAAAGGTGCCTGAGCAATCCCGCTCAGGTCCAACCAAGCAGAAATTGACCGGAACCGTCGGACTCGTATAGGACGCGGGGTGTACGCTAAGAGTCGAAACAGGCTTGCGGCCGATGCCGTAACTTGTTGATCTTAAAGAATTTCTTGGCGCGCCCGGCTGGGATCGAACCAGCAACCCCTGCCTTCGGAGGGCAGTACTCTATCCATTGAGCTACGGGCGCGTGAGACAGTGAAGCGACCCCATATACAGGCCGCCCACGATTGGCAAGACAGCAAGGATACCCGGTTTCACATGACGCGTCCACCGTGCCCGACGAATCCCCGCCGGGCCGCGCTGCGTGCGGGTAAACACGCGCCATCGCACCGCTCGCCGTGATGTAAACGTTCCGTCTATAATCGACCGGGCTTCATTGGACTGCCATTTGCCGTTGCACCGCGCTCACAATTCCTATTCACGGAGACGAGGCAAGCATGAGCGAAGCACCCCACGAATCTCCCGTCAAAACCCCCGGGCAACTGATTGCCGTCATCATCGCGTCGTTCGCGATTCCGATCATCCTGATCGTCCTGTTCGCCAACTATGCGAACCATGCGTTCCGTTACGGCGCCGGCACGGACGCGCTGTCCGACGAGCAGGTCGCCGCGCGCATCGCCCCGCTTGCGCAGGTCGACGTGAAGGACGCCAACGCGCCCCGCACGTACAAGACCGGCGAGGAAGTCTACAAGGCCGTCTGCGTGACCTGCCACGGCACGGGCGCCGCCGGCGCACCGAAGTTCGGCAACAAGGACGACTGGGCGCCGCGCATCTCGCAAGGCTTCGACACGCTGCTGAAGACGGCCCTCGCCGGCAAGGGCGCGATGCCGCCGCGCGGCGGCACGAGCCCCGACGACGTCAGCGACTATGAAATCGCCCGCGCGATCGTCTACATGGCGAACAACGACGGCGCGAACTTCCCCGAACCGGCCGCGCCGGCCGCCAATGCGGCACCGGCTGCCAGCGGTGCCGCAGGTGTCGCGGCGGGCGCCGCAGGCGCATCGGACGCGGCCGACGCCGCGAGCGCGCAGATCGCCGCCGCGCAGGCCGCGATCGCCGCAATCCCGAAGGCCGGCGCAGCACCGGCGGCCGCGCCGACCAGCGCCGACGCCGCATCGGCCGGCAAGGCGCTGTATACGCAGGTCTGCCAGGCCTGCCACGCCGCCGGCGTGCTCGGCGCGCCGAAGTTCGGCAGCAAGGAAGACTGGGCGCCGCGCCTGAAGGACTCGATGGATACGGTCTACAACTACGCGCTGCACGGCAAGGGCGCGATGCCGCCGAAGGGCGGGTCGAACGCGTCGGATGCCGACGTGAAGGCCGCCGTCGATTACATGGTCAACGCGTCGAAGTAAGCCCACCCGGCAGTCAGTAAAAAACCCCCGCGACGCATACGCATCGCGGGGGTTCTGTTTTTTCGGCAGGCCACTTGAGCGCCGGAACGCCCGGGCCCACGCGTCACTTCTGCAGCAACGCCTTCAGGCTCGCGAGCCGGTCCTTCGGCGACATCGGCGCCTCTTCCGGCGTCGGCGGCGGCGCCTCGTCGAGCCCCATCTCCGGGATGAAGCGCGACGGTTCGCACACGACCGTCTCGCGCGCCCGCTTGCGCTTCTTGCACCAGTTCAGGTGCAGGCTGCGCTGCGCGCGCGTGATCGCGACGTACATCAGCCGGCGCTCCTCCTCGATCCGCTCGTTGTCGATCGGGCCGTCGTCCTCGGAGCCGCCGCGGTGCGGCATGATGCCCTCCTCGACGCCGACCAGGAACACGTGCGGATACTCGAGCCCCTTCGACGCATGGACGGTCGACAGGCGCACGGCGTCCGGATCCTCTTCCTTGCCCTCGAGCATCGACATCAGCGCGACGGTCTGGATCAGGCCGAGCAGGTTCTTGCCCGTATCGGCGAGCCCATCCGCGTTGTGGAAACCTTCCGCCTCGCCGTCGACGGCCTCCGCCTCGGGCTTGGTGCCCTTGCGCTTCAGCCATTCGAGGAATTCGAGCACGTTCTGCCACTTCGACTGCGCCTGCCGCTCGTCGAACGCGTCGTACAGGTACGCCTCGTAGTGGATCGCCTCCATCATGTCGTCGAGCACGACGGTGGCAGGATCCTTGTCCGCGCGCTCGGTCAGGCGCTGGATGAAGTCGCAGAACATCCGCAGCGGCTCGACCTGCCGCGCGGACAGCCGCGCCTCGATCCCGCCCATGTACACGGCCTCGAACAGCGACACTTTCGCCTGACCCGCGAACGAGCCGAGCGCTTCGAGCGTCGTGTTGCCGATCCCGCGGCGCGGCGTGGTGACCGCGCGGATGAACGCGGGATCGTCGTCGGCGTTCGCGATCAGCCGCAGGTACGCGCACAGATCCTTGATCTCGGCCTTGTCGAAGAACGACTGGCCGCCCGACAGCACGTACGGGATCCGCTCGCGCCGCAGCACCTGCTCGAAGATCCGCGCCTGGAAGTTGCCGCGATACAGGATCGCGTAGTCGCGGAACTGCGCGCGCCGCTCGAACTTGTGCGCGGACAGCCGGAACACGACCGATTCGGCTTCATGCTCTTCGTCGTTGCACGGCGTGACGGTGATCGAATCGCCCATCCCGTGCTCGGACCACAGCTTCTTCTCGAACAGTTTCGGGTTGTTCGCGATCACGTTGTTCGCGGCGGTGAGGATGCGCACCGTCGACCGGTAGTTCTGCTCGAGCTTGATCACGTGCAGCTTCGGGAAATCCTTGCCGAGCTGCGCGAGGTTCTCGAGCGTCGCGCCGCGCCAGCCGTAGATCGCCTGGTCGTCGTCACCCACCGCCGTGAATGCGGCGCGCGGGCCGGCGAGCAGCTTCAGCAGCTCGTACTGGCACGCGTTGGTGTCCTGGTACTCGTCGATCAGCAGGTAGCGCAGCTTGTTCTGCCAGCGGTCGCGCACCTGCTCGTTCTTCGCGAACAGCTCGGCGGGCAGACGGATCAGGTCGTCGAAGTCGACCGCCTGGTACGCGTGCAGCGTCGCGACGTAGTTGCGGTAGACCAGCGCGGCCTGGTGCTCGTCCTCGTTGGCCGCGATCGCCATCGCCTCGTCGGGCATGATCAGGCCGTTCTTCCACAGCGAGATGATGCTCTGGATCTTGCGGATCAGCCCCTTGTCGGTGGTGCCGAGCTGCTCCTGGATCATGCCGAAGCAGTCGTCCGAATCCATGATCGAGAACTGCGGCTTCAGGCCGACGTGCTCGGCCTCCTGGCGCAGGATCTGCACGCCGAGCGAGTGGAAGGTGCAGACGGTGAGCTGGTTGACGGGCACCTTGCGGCCTTCCTTGCCGGGCGTGGTGAGCGTCTTGCCCTCGAGCAGCTTCCCCACGCGCTCGCGCATTTCGGCGGCCGCCTTGTTCGTGAACGTGACGGCGGCGATGTGGCGCGGCTCGAAGCCTTTCGCTTCGATCAGGTGCGCGATCTTCTGCGTGATCACACGGGTCTTGCCGCTGCCCGCGCCGGCGAGCACGAGACAGGGACCGTCGAGGTAGCGCACCGCTTCGTTCTGGGCGGGATTGAGGCCTGCGGACATGATGGCGGATGGTGTTGCGGTTGACGGCGGAACGCCGGGAGGATGCCTTGCGCGGCAGGCTGGCGAAGCAGGCGGACACGCGGGCAGGACGCGCATGTTAACACGGCGGCGGCGTGCTTTTCGGGAGCGCCGCCGGGCGGGGCTGCGCGGGCCGACCGGCCGGCCGCCCCCTGTCCGTCCGGCCAATCCGGCCCCGTTCTCGCATCGATCGGCCACAATATGTCCACCCGGCGCAGCCGCCTGCGCCGCGTGGGCTGGGCAGGTCGCCGCGCACGTGCGGCCTGCGCGTTCGCGCAAGCAAAATGCCGGCTTTCCTTGCGCAAGCGCCAGATCGCACCGCGCATTCCGCCCAACGCGCCAGTGCAAGCGGCGGCGCCATGCCAAAATAGCCGGTCGTCTTCGCGCCGTCTCGGCGCACCATCCTTTA
Organism: Burkholderia sp. BCC0405; assembly: GCF_902833075.1. Taxonomy (NCBI): domain Bacteria; kingdom Pseudomonadati; phylum Pseudomonadota; class Betaproteobacteria; order Burkholderiales; family Burkholderiaceae; genus Burkholderia; species Burkholderia sp. BCC0405. Next base: position 141,740 of record NZ_CADFEO010000020.1, on the reverse strand, counting down.
GTTTCCTTCGCAGCCAGGGATTGCCATGTCGTCATTGCTCAGGATTGGTTTGATGGGTTTCGGTTTCGCCGGCGCGACGTTCCACGCGCCCGTGATCGCCACGAGCGGCCGCACTGAAGTCGCCGCGATCGCGACGGGTCAGCCCGATCGCGCGCAGGCCGCGTATCCGGGCGCGCGTGTCGTCCCCGATCTCGACACGCTGCTCGGCCTCGACGACATCGAGTGCGTGGTGATCGCCACGCCGAACGACACGCACTTCGCGCTCGCGCGCCAGGTGCTCGAAGCCGGCCGCCACGTGGTCGTCGACAAGCCCGTCACGCTCACCGCCGACGAGGCGCTCGCGCTCGCGCGGCTCGCGAACGCGCGCAGCCGGCTGTTCGCGCCGTTCCACAACCGCCGCTGGGACGGCGACTTCCTCACCGTGCGCCGTGTCGTCGAATCGGGCGAGCTCGGCCGGCTGACCTGTTTCGAATCGCACTTCGACCGCTTCCGCCCAACGCCGCGCACGCGCTGGCGCGAGGAGCCCGCCCGCGGCGGCGGCCTGCTGCTCGACCTCGGCCCGCACCTGATCGACCAGGCGCTTGCGCTGTTCGGCGTGCCGGAAACCGTGAGCGCGACCGTCAAGACGCGCCGCGACCACGGCACGGCGCCCGATTTCGTGCACCTGCAGCTCGGCTATCCGGACAAGGACGTCGTGCTGCATGCGAGCGCGCTGTCGGCGATCGAACCCGCGCGCTTCACGCTGCACGGCACGCGCGGCAGCTACCAGAAGTTCGGGCTCGACACACAGGAAGACCAGCTCAAGGCCGGCCTCACCGCGGACGACGTCGAATTCGGCGGCGGCAACCCGCCCGGCCTGCTGCGCGTGCTCGACGGCGACGTCGAGGTCGAGGTCGAGCGCCCGGTGCCGACGCTCGATGGCCAGTACGCGGAGTTCTACCGCGCGCTCGCCGCGTCGATCCGCGACGGCGCACCGTTCCCCGTCGCCGCGCAGGACGCCGTCGACGTGATGACGATCATCGAGCTCGCCGCGCAAAGCGAGCACGATGGCCGCCGGCTGCCGTTCGTGCGCCGCACGATCTGACACCGCGCGCCGGCCGGTCATGGCCGGCCAGCGCACCCGCACTTGGATCTGCCGGAACATTCGGTTACAAATGCCGGGGGAACGAAAGTCAGCGCCCGACCGGTCTGACGCGTTTCTCAAAAAAGTCGATCCGACACCAATCCGTCAGGAGAATGTTGATGCAACGGTTGATTCGCGCAGCTGCGTGCTGCGTCCTGGTTTCCTCGCTTGCGGCCTGTATCGTGCAGCCGCAGCAGCCGGTCCGCCCGGCCCCCCCGCCGCGGCCGAATCCGCAGGTCGTCGCGAACGAGCGGATGCAGCAGATCCAGGGCCGGATCGACAACCTGCACCGCCGCATCGATGCGCGCGTGAACGGCGGCTACTACCCGCCGCCGTACGGCGCGCAGCTTCATCACCGCCTCGACGTGATCCGCCAGGAAGCGAACGACATGTCCGCGCAACACAGCGGCGGCCTGTCCGGCGACGAGCAGCGCGTGCTGAACCAGGAACTCGACACGGCCGCACGCGCGATCGGCGAGTAACGCACCGGCGCCCGCCGGAGCGGAAAAAGCGGCGGCACCGGGTGCCGCCGCTTGTCGCGAAGCGACATTCTTTTGCTCAAATTGACAAGGCCCACCCGCTCGCGTACAGTCGCCCGCACGCGTCGGGAGAGCGTGTAGCCGGGCTGGTTCAGCACCGGTTGCGCCGCCGAAGGGGCACACCCGCAAACTCTCAGGCAAAAGGACCGACCGCGTCGGGGAATCCCGTCCGCGCATTGCGCGGGCCACACTCTCCCCGCACTCTGGAGAGCGGCAGTAGCCCGCAGCGCATCGGTTGCGCGGGCAGGCTGCCCACCGAAGGGGCGCGCGTTCGCCAGGCCTGGCCGGCAGCGCAATCTCTCAGGTATCGAGGACAGAGGGGCATGTACCGGATCGCTCGCAGGCCATCGGCCGCGGCGGTCGGCACATGGCCGTTCTGATCCGCGCGCAAGCGCCTTGCCTGAGGCCTCGATGACTGCACTGAATCACACCCCGCTCAACGCCGCGCACCGCGCGCTCAATGCCCGCATGGTCGACTTCGGCGGCTGGGACATGCCCGTCAACTACGGCTCGCAGATCGAAGAACACGAAGCCGTGCGCACCGACGCCGGCATGTTCGACGTGTCGCACATGTGCGTCGTCGATTTCACCGGCAGCCGCGTGCGCGCGTTCTTCGAGCATGCGATCGCGAACAACGTCGGCAAGCTCAAGACGCCCGGCAAGGCACTCTACTCGTGCCTGCTCAATCCGCAGGGCGGCGTCATCGACGACCTGATCGTCTACTACTTCACCGAGGAATTCTTCCGCGTCGTCGTCAACGCCGGCACGGCCGAGAAAGACATCGCGTGGTTCAACCAGCTGAACGAGCAAGGCGGCTTCGGCGTCACGATCGCGCCGCGCCGCGATTTCGCGATCGTCGCCGTACAGGGCCCGAACGCCCGCGAAAAAACCTGGACGACCGTGCCCGCCGCGCGCGCCGCGACGAGCGAGCTGAAGCCGTTCAATGCCGCGCAAGTCGCCGGCACGCCGTTCGGCGACCTCACCATCGCGCGCACCGGCTATACCGGTGAAGACGGTTTCGAAGTGATCGTCCCGGCCGTGCACGTCGAAGCGCTGTGGAACGCGCTGCAGCAAAACAGCGTGCGCCCGTGCGGGCTCGGCGCGCGCGACACGCTGCGCCTCGAGGCCGGCATGAACCTGTACGGCCAGGACATGGACGACACCGTCTCGCCGCTCGACGCGGGCCTCGCGTGGACGGTCGATCTCTCCGCGCCGCGCGACTTCGTCGGCCGCGCCGCACTGGAAGCCAACGGCACCCGCGCCGCGTTCGTCGGCCTGATCCTGCAGAAGGAAAACGGCAAGGCAGGCGGCGTGCTGCGCGCGCACCAGAAAGTCGTCACGCCGCACGGCGAAGGCGAGATCACGAGCGGCACGTTCTCGCCGTCGATGCAGGAATCGATCGCGTTCGCGCGCGTGCCGGCGGCCGTCCAGATCGGCGACCTGGTCCAGGTGCAAATTCGCGACAAGAATCTTCCCGCGCGCGTGGTAAAACTGCCGTTCGTGCGCAACGGCAAGGTCCTCGCTGCGTAACGGCCGGGAGGCCCGCCTCCCGGGAAGCCGGGAGATGGCGCCCGGCGCAACACCACACCCGGCGCGCCCCGGCGGCGCGCCAGCAAAACGAATCACACCCTTTTATCCAGGAGCATCCGATGAGCAACGTCCCGGCCGATCTGAAATACACCGACGAACACGAGTGGATCCGCACCGAGGCAGACGGCACGCTGACGGTCGGCATCACCGATCACGCGCAGAGCACGCTCGGCGACATCGTCTTCCTCGAGCTGCCGGCAGTCGGCAAGCAGGTGAAGGAAGGCGACGCCGTCGGCGTCGTCGAATCGGTGAAGGCTGCATCCGACATCTACTCGCCGGTGTCCGGCGAGGTCGTCGCCGTCAATACGGAAGCCGCCGACGCACCGGAAGAAGTGAACAGCGACGCGTACGGCGTGTGGCTCTTCAAGATCAAGCTCGCGGCCGGCGCATCGACCGACAAGCTGATCGACGCTGCCGCCTACACCAAGCTGATCGACTAATTTCCTCACCCGAACCGCGCGGGGCCGGCCAGCCGCCCCGTCCCGCGCGGGACCAGAGTCACGCCATGAAGCTCGAACACCCGGACCGCCTGATGAACCGCACGCCCCTCTCGCTCGCCGCGCTCGAAACGCACGACGCGTTCGCCGAACGCCATATCGGCCCCGACGCCGCCAGCCAGCAGGCCATGCTCGACACGCTCGGCTTCGCGTCGCGCGCCGCCCTGATCGACGCCGTGATCCCGGCCTCGATCCGTCGCGCCGAAACGCTGCCGCTCGGCCCGTTCGCGCAGCCGAAGAGCGAGGCCGAAGCCCTCGCCGCGCTGCGGGTTCTCGCGGACAAGAACCAGGTGTTCCGCTCGTACATCGGTCAGGGTTACCACGACACGCACACGCCGGCCGTCATCCTGCGCAACGTGCTCGAAAACCCGGCGTGGTACACGGCCTACACGCCGTACCAGCCCGAAATTTCCCAGGGCCGCCTCGAGGCGCTCCTGAACTTCCAGCAGATGGTGGCCGACCTCACGGGCCTCGCGATCTCGAACGCGTCGCTGCTCGATGAAGCCACCGCCGCCGCCGAAGCCATGACGCTGCTGCAGCGCACCGGCAAGCCGGCGTCGAACGTGTTCTACGTCGCCGACGACGTGCTGCCGCAAACGCTCGAAGTGATCCGCACGCGCGCGCTGCCGGTCGGTATCGAGGTCAAGACGGGCCCGGCCGCCGACGCAGCACAATCGAATGCATTCGGCGTGCTGCTGCAGTACCCGGGCGTGAACGGCGACGTGCGCGACTACCGCGCGCTCACCGAAGCGATCCACGCGGCCGGCGGCCACGTGGTCGTCGCAGCCGACCTGCTGGCCCTCACCGTGCTGACGCCACCGGGCGACTGGGGCGCGGACGTCGCGATCGGCAACACGCAGCGCTTCGGCGTGCCGATGGGCTTCGGCGGCCCGCACGCCGCGTATCTCGCGGTGCGTGACGAATTCAAGCGCCAGATGCCGGGCCGCCTCGTCGGCGTGACGGTCGACGCGCAGGGCAAGCCCGCGCTGCGCCTCGCGCTGCAAACCCGCGAACAGCACATCCGCCGCGAGAAGGCGACGTCGAACGTGTGTACCGCGCAGGCGCTGCTCGCGATCATGGCCAGCATGTACGCGGTCTACCACGGCCCGCACGGACTGAAGACGATCGCGCTGCGCGTGAACCGCATCGCGGCGCTGCTCGCCGCGGGCGTGAAGCAGCTCGGCTTCGCGACCGTCAACGACACGTTCTTCGACACGCTGACGATCGACACCGGCGCGCGCACCGCGCAGGTTCACGAATTCGCGAAGGCAAAGCGCATCAACCTGCGCCGCGTGAGCGCCACGCAAGTCGGCGTGTCGGTCGACGAAACGACGACGCGTGACGATCTCGCCGATCTCCTCGCCGTGTTCGCGCAAGCCGCGGGCGGCACCGCGCCGGCCGTCGACGCGCTGGACGCGGGCCTCGCCGGCGTCGCCGCGCTGCCGGCCGGCCTCGAGCGCACGAGCGCGTACCTGACGCACCACGTGTTCAACCGCCACCATTCCGAAACCGAAATGCTGCGCTACCTGCGCAGCCTGTCGGACAAGGATCTCGCGCTCGACCGCTCGATGATCCCGCTCGGCTCGTGCACGATGAAGCTGAACGCGACGTCGGAAATGCTGCCGGTCACGTGGCCCGAATTCGGCCGGATCCATCCGTTCGCACCGGCCGAGCAGACCGTCGGCTACCGCGAGATGATCGACCAGCTCGAGCAGATGCTCGTCGCGGCCACCGGCTACGCGGCCGTGTCGCTGCAGCCGAACGCGGGCTCGCAGGGCGAGTACGCGGGCCTGCTGATCATCCACGCCTACCACGCGTCGCGCGGCGAAGCGCACCGCGACGTATGCCTGATCCCGGCGTCCGCGCACGGCACGAACCCGGCATCCGCGCACATGGCCGGCATGAAGGTCGTGGTCGTTGCATGCGACGCACAAGGCAACGTCGACATCGCCGACCTGAAGGCGAAGGCCGACGAGCATTCGAAGGATCTCGCGGCGATCATGATCACGTATCCGTCGACGCACGGCGTGTTCGAGCAGAACGTGCGCGAGATCTGCGAGATCGTCCATGCGCACGGCGGCCAGGTGTACGTCGACGGCGCGAACATGAACGCGATGGTCGGCCTGACCGCGCCGGGCCAGTTCGGCGGCGACGTGTCGCACCTGAACCTGCACAAGACCTTCTGCATCCCGCACGGCGGCGGCGGCCCGGGTGTCGGCCCGGTCGCGGTCGGCGCGCACCTCGCGAAGTTCCTGCCGAACCAGCGTTCGACCGGCTACACGCGCGGCGAAGACGGCATCGGCGCGGTATCGGCCGCGCCGTACGGCTCGGCGTCGATCCTGCCGATCTCGTGGATGTACATCGCGATGATGGGCGCGAAGAACCTGACCGCCGCGACGGAAACCGCGATCCTCAACGCGAACTACATCGCGAAGCGCCTCGCGCCGCACTACCCGGTGCTGTATTCGGGCCCGGGCGGGCTGGTTGCGCACGAGTGCATTCTCGACCTGCGTCCGATCAAGGAATCGAGCGGCATCACCGTCGACGACGTCGCGAAGCGCCTGATGGACTACGGCTTCCACGCGCCGACGATGAGCTTCCCGGTGCCGGGCACGCTGATGGTCGAGCCGACCGAATCGGAATCGCAGGAAGAACTCGACCGCTTCATCGCCGCGATGATCGCGATCCGCGACGAAATCCGTGCGGTCGAGGAAGGCCGCGCCGACCGCGAGGACAACCCGCTGCGTCACGCACCGCACACGGCAGCCGTCGTCACCGCGAACGAATGGCCGCACGCGTACTCGCGCGAGCAGGCTGCGTACCCGGTCGCGTCGCTCGGCACGAACAAGTACTGGCCGCCGGTCGGCCGCGCGGACAACGTCTACGGCGACCGCAACCTGTTCTGCTCGTGCGTGCCGATGTCAGAATACGCATAACGCGCGCCAGGCCAGGAGCCGTCCGATGGCAATCGCACCGCACGCAACTCCGTGTTGCGTGCGGTTTTTGCATTCGCCGCCCGAACCGGTGCGCGTTCGCCCGCCAATCCGGCTAACATCACACGCGATCCAGCCAATGAAGGAGTTCCGCATGGTGCGTCCGATGTTTCCGGGCCAGGGTGCAATGCAGAGCCGGCCGCGCACGCGCGCACGCCGGTTCGCGCCGATGCTCGTCGCGTCGCTGTCGTTTGCCGCCGCAGGTCTCGGCGCGTCCGGCAGCGCGCGCGCGGCGATGAATTTCTGCGCGGCGCCGGCACTGCAGGCGAGCGAGACGACCCAGGCCGAGCCGGGCGTCCAGGCGCTGATCCGCAGCGTCGACGCGCGCATCGGCGAGCAGCCGAAGGCCATGCCGCGCGTGCACACCGAGGGCACGCTGCCGCACGAAGGCATCTACGACCAGAGCGTCGACGCGCTGAAGGATCTCGACCTGGTGCGCGACGCCGCGCTCGCGTGGCGCGTGACGAACGCGCCGCGCTACCTGCAGCTCGTCGACCGCTTTCTTTCCGCGTGGGTCGCGACCTACCAGCCGAGCTTCAACCCGATCGACGAGACGCGCTTCGACAGCCTGATCGTCGCGTACGACATGACCGCGAGCGCGCTGCCAGTGAAGACCCGCAACGCGACGGCCGCGTTCATCGCGCAGCTCGGCGCCGGCTATGTCGCGCAGATCGATGCGCAGAAGCGCCCGCTCACCGGCACCTGGCGCAACAATTGGCAAAGCCACCGGATCAAGCTGATCGCGCTGTCCGCGTTCACGCTCGGCGACCGCAAGATGATGAACGCCGCGCAGCGGCTGTTCGTCGAGCATCTTGCCGACAACATCGGCCCGGACGGCAAGACGTGGGACTTCGAGGAACGCGATGCGCTGCACTATGCGGTGTACGACCTGCAGCCGCTGGTGACGGCCGCGCTCGCCGCGCGCCGCTTCAACCGCAACTGGCTGCGCGAGCGCGGCGCGAACGGCGCGACGCTCGCGGCCGCGCTCGACTGGCTCGTGCCGTATGCGCTCGGCGAGAAGACGCACGAGGAATTCGTGAATTCGCCGGTGCCGTTCGACGCGAAGCGCCGCGAGGCCGGCCTGCCGGGCTACACGGGGCAGTGGGACCCGAAGAACGCCACCGAACTCTTTCATCTGGCCGCGCGGCTCGACGGGCGCTATGCCCGCGTCGCGCAGCAGCTTTCCCCAACGCCGCCCGCATGGCTCGCCGCGTGCCTGCCATTGCAGGCGCGCTAGCACTACTCTTAAAGCAAGGCAGAAAACAACATGGCAGTCAGCGTCTTTGACCTCTTCAAGATCGGTATCGGTCCGTCCAGTTCGCATACGGTCGGGCCGATGCGCGCGGCGCTGATGTTCGTCCAGGGCCTCGAGCGCGACGGGCTGCTCGACGCGACGGCCCACGTGAAGGTCGAGCTGTACGGCTCGCTCGGCGCGACCGGCAAGGGCCACGGCACCGATCGCGGCGTGATGCTCGGCCTGCTCGGCGACGCGCCCGACACCGTCGATCCCGACACGATCGACGCGCGGCTGGAAGACGTCCGCAAATCGAAGCAGCTCGCGCTGCTCGGCACGCATCCGGTGCCGTTCGTGCTGAAGGAGAACATCGCGTTCTACCGCCAGGCGCTGCCCGAGCACCCGAACGGGATGAAACTGCGCGCGTCCGACGCGAGCGGCGCGGTGCTGGTCGAGCGCACCTACCTGTCGGTCGGCGGCGGCTTCGTCGTGACGGCCGGCGCACCGAACACGAAGGTGCTGAGCGCGGCCGAGCAGATGACGCACCCGTTCCGCACCGGCGCCGAGCTGCTCGCGCTGACCGAGTCGACCGGCAAGTCGATCGCGCAGCTGATGTGGGAAAACGAGCGCGCGTGGCACACCGAGGAAGAGACGCGCGACGGCCTGCTGAAGATCTGGGCCGTGATGCAGTCGTGCGTGTCGCGCGGCTGCGGGATCGGCAACCCGGAAGCCGACGGCAACCTGCCCGGCCCGTTCCAGGTCAAGCGCCGCGCGCCGCAGCTGTACCGCACGTTGACGGGCAGCCCGGAGCGCGCGCTGCAGGATCCGCTGTCGATGATCGACTGGATCAACCTGTACGCGATCGCGGTCAACGAGGAAAACGCGGCCGGCGGCCGCGTCGTCACCGCGCCGACCAACGGCGCGGCCGGCATCATCCCGGCCGTACTGCACTACTACACGCGCTTCACGCCCGGCGCGAACGAACAGGGCGTGATCGACTTCCTGCTGACGGCCGCCGCGATCGGCATTCTTTACAAGCTGAACGCGTCGATCTCCGGTGCGGAAGTGGGCTGCCAGGGCGAGGTGGGCGTCGCGTGCTCGATGGCGGCCGGCGCGCTCGCGGCCGTGCTCGGCGGCACGCCGCAGCAGGTCGAGAACGCGGCCGAGATCGGGATGGAACACAACCTCGGCCTCACCTGCGACCCGGTCGGCGGGATGGTGCAGATCCCGTGCATCGAGCGCAACGCGATGGCGTCGGTGAAGGCCGTCAACGCGGCGCGCATGGCGCTGCGCGGCGACGGCTCGCACTACGTGTCGCTCGACTCCGTGATCAAGACGATGCGCGAGACGGGCGCCGACATGAAGACGAAGTACAAGGAAACGTCGCGCGGCGGGCTCGCGGTGAATATCGTCGAGTGCTGATGCCGACGCCGGCGGCCATGCGGGGTGGATCGATATCCCGCCAGGCCGCCGGGCACGGTCCCGGACACTAATCGTTCAGCCAGTTCTCCAGTCGCAACCCCGGATAGCTGACGAAATCCCGCGCGTTGTTGGTGACGAGGGCGACATCGAGCGACACCGCATGCGCGGCGATCAGCTTGTCGAGGTGGTCCTTCTTCCGCTCGCGCGTTGCGTCGCGGACCGGACCATACGCGTGCGCAGCCGCGACGTCGAAAGGCGCGACGGGAATATCCTCGATCAATGCGGCGAGGTTGCGACGCTCCCGCGCGGGATTCGCACATGCGGTCACGCCGTACTCGAGTTCGGCATAAGTGATCGCCGACATGACGACGTCGCCGGTGTAGCACTGCGCAAATCGTTTCGCCACCTGCTCCGGCTGATTTTTCATCAGATAGATGCACATGTTGGTGTCGAGCATGTAGCGCGGCATCACAAACCCTCGCGTTCGGCCTGCTCATGCTCGCCACGCCCTTCGGTCATGAAGTCCGGCCCGAATTTCGCGAATTTCTCGAGTACCCGAGTCAGGGGTCGCCGCATCGGCCGAATGCGGATTTCGTCACCGACGCGCTCGATTTCCAGCTCGATATCGCTGCGTTCATAGGCAAGGTCCGCAGGAATGCGCACGGCCTGCGAGTTGCCGTTCCGAAATACCCTCGTGGTGTGCATGTCGATCTCCCATTCGGATGTACGCCGGATGTACGTTAGGTCATTTCCGATCTCTTGTAAATCCATGTGTGTACATGACGATCCGTTCGGCAGAGGTGTGTTCAATGGGTCGTGCCTCGATCCGTAAGCGAACACTTGCGCCGCCATCTTTCCCCTCCCGTCATGGTGTTCCTCCGGTGCTTGAGGGCTCGATTCAGCCCCGTTCCAACATTTGGTGAATAGCGTCGAGCACCGAGCCCGGGGCCATGCGTCACGGCCACTGCCGCCGCGCATGCAAGACGCGGAGAATCTCCACAATGTTGTCGGCCGGCCGGATGCGATATACGAGCACGTAGTTCGGTGCGACCACCAGCTCGCGCGTGCCCGCCACGCGCCCTTGCCGATACAGTTCGGCGCGCGCGGGCAACGCCGCGGCGCGCTCCTCCAGCCGCTCGTCCAGCTCGAGCGCGGCCAGCGGGTCATGCCGGCCGATGTAGTCCATGATCGCGGCGCGGTCCTCGCACGCCTTAGGATGCCAATGCAGCGCGAGGGTCAAACAGCATTACCCCGCTTGCCCGCGATCCGTTGACGCAGCGCGGCACGGCGCGACGCAAACTCTGCGCTGACCTCGGCATCGGGAATCGACGGGCGCGGATCGTCCAGCGCCTGCTGCACCTGCTCGCGAAACCAGCGGTCGTGGACAGCCGCTTCATGGGCCGCTTTCAGCGCGGCCGCACGATCGGGCCGGGTCGCCCGGCCGGCTGCATCCGGGTCGAAATCCGACGTGTCAACATCGAACCGGCTGATGCCGATATCGCGCAGAAATCCGACCAGCGTTTCAAAACGACGGAACACGCGCACGTCGCCGCGCTTGGCCGACAGGAGCCGTTCGCTTGCGCCGCAACGGGCCGACACGGCCCAGCCGTTGCCGCAGCCGATCACCCGCGCGGCGCGCACCGCACCGGCCTCGACGAGCTGGACGAGGGTCTTTTGATCAATCGTTTCGGTTGCCATGACGGATCCTCGATCCCGTTAGTCATTCTGGAAAATTCTACTATTGAACGGGCTCCCGTTTTATTATTACTTGGGAGGCACGACATCGATGATCGAGACCCGTATTCGTCTCGACATCCGTAGCCCTCAATTCTCACCGTCGAGCAATCACGCACAAGCTGGCCGTTCGGCCAACCGAAGCCAGCGCGCACGCGCCGAACCGCCCCGCGTTCCGACACTTTTCACCGCCCCGCCGACAGGCGTAAGCTGTACGTCCCGCTACCCAGGGAGACGGCAGCCCATGTCGCATTCCAAGGATCTCGAGCAGCCCGCCACCACCGGCGCGCGACTGCTCGTCGATGCGTTGCTCGCCAATCACGTCGAACGCGTGTTCTGCGTGCCGGGCGAGAGTTTCCTCGCCGTACTCGATGCGCTGGCGGACGACACCGCCCGCATCCAGACGGTCGTCTGCCGCCACGAGGCGGCCGCCGCGAACATGGCCGAGGCCGTCGGCAAGCTGACCGGCCGCCCCGGCATCGCGTTCGTCACGCGCGGGCCCGGCGCGACGCATGCGTCGATCGGCGTGCACACCGCGTTCCAGGATTCGACGCCGATGATCCTGTTCGTCGGCCAGTGCGCACGCGAGCACCTCGACCGCGAAGCCTTCCAGGAAATCGACTACCGCCGGATGTTCGGCCAGATGGCGAAATGGGTCGCGCAGATCGACGATCCGCGCCGCATTCCCGAATACCTGAGCCATGCGTTCCACGTCGCGATGTCCGGCCGTCCCGGCCCGGTCGTGCTCGCGCTGCCCGAAGACGTGCTGTCCGAAGCGTGCGCGCCGCAGCCCGTCGTGCCGGCCGCGAAACGTGTCGCGGCCGCGCCGTCGGCCGCGCAGCTCGACGAACTGCGCGAGCGGCTCGCGCGCGCGGAACGGCCGCTGGCGATCGTCGGCGGCAGCGGCTGGACGCCCGACGCGTGCGCGAACCTGCGCACCTTCGTCGAGCGCTGGCAATTGCCGGTCGCGTGCGCGTTCCGCTACCAGGACACGATCGACAACGCCCACCCGCACTATGCGGGCGACGTCGGGCTCGGGATCAACCCCGCACTCGCGAAGCGCATCCGCGACGCCGACCTGCTGCTCGTGATCGGGCCGCGCCTCGGCGAAGCGACGACGGGCGGCTACACGCTGCTCGACATCCCGAAGACGCGCCAGACGCTGATCCACGTGCACCAGGGCGCGGACGAGCTTGGCCGCGTGTATGCGGCCGACCTGCCGATCGTGTCGGGCATGCCCGAAATCGCCGCGCCGCTCGCCGCGCTCGAGGCGCCCGAGCACCCCGCCTGGGCCGGCACCGCCGCCGACGCGCACCGCGCGTATCGCGAATGGCATGCGCCGCTGCCGATGCCCGGCGACGTCCAGCTCGGCGACGTGATGGTGCAGTTGCGCGAGCGCCTGCCGCACGACGCGATCCTCACCAACGGCGCCGGCAACTATGCGATCTGGCTGCATCGCCACTTCGCGTACCGGCACTTCCGCTCGCAGCTCGCGCCGACGAGCGGCGCGATGGGCTACGGCGTGCCGGCTGCGCTTGCCGCGAAGTCGCTGTACCCGTCGCGCGCCGTCGTCGCGCTCGCGGGCGACGGCTGCTTCATGATGGCCGGCAACGAGCTCGCGACCGCGATGCAGTACGGGCTGAACATCGTCGTGATCGTCGTCAACAACGGGCATTTCGGCACGATCCGCATGCATCAGGAGCGCAACTACCCGGGACGCGTGCATGGCACGGGGCTCACGAATCCCGATTTCGCCGCGTATGCGCGCGCGTTCGGCGCGCATGGCGAGACCGTCGAGCGCACCGCCGATTTCGCGCCCGCGCTCGAACGTGCGCTGACCTGCGGGCTGCCCGCACTGATCGAAATCCGCATCCCTCAGGACGCCAGCACGCCGGCCGCGACACTCGAGCAGATCCGCGAACAGGGCCGCCGCGCGCGCGGCGGATGAAGGTGGACACGCACGCCGCGCCGCCCGACGTCGCGCTCTCGCACGACGACGCACTCACGCTCCCCGGCACGCTGCTCGCACCGGACGGCAGGTTCGTCGCACCTTACGACCTCGAGCACGGCGGCGCGCGCGCCGTCGGCCACGTGCCGGCCACGGCCGCACGCGGGCTGCTGCACGCCGCGCACCGGCCGTTCCGGCTCGACTACGACAGCGCACGGCACGTGCACGTGATCAACGGGATGGGCGTCACGCTCGGCGACTCGGTGATCGGGCTCACCGCCCTCGCCGCGCTGCGCGCCGCGCACCCCGGCCTGCGCTTCACGCTGTACCGGCCAGCCCGCGCGCCGCGCTATGTCGACGCGCTGTATGCACTCGCGGCCGACATCGTCGCGCCGTCGCGCACCCTGCCGCACCCCGCCGACGCGCTGCTGGCGGACGCGCCGTGCATCGACGTCGGCAATCACCTGTACTGGCCCGCGTTCGCGCGGCTGCCGATGATCGATTTCTTCCTCGACGCGCTCGGCGTCGAGCCCGCGTCGGTGCCGGCAGCGGCCAAGCGCAACCGCTGGCTCGCGCGGCTGCCGCTACCTGCGTTGCCTGCGCCATGGCAGCGCCCGTACGTGCTGTTCTGTCCCACCGCGAGCACCGCATTGCGTAGCGTGCCGCCCGCACTGCGGGCAACGTTCGTCGAGCAGCTCGCGCAGCGCTACGGATTGCCGGTGGCCGGGTTCGGGCCCGTCGCGCATCCCGCCTATGTCGACGTGAGCGCCGATGCGGCCGACGATACGGCCCGGTTCATCGCATGGGTCAAGGGTGCCAGCCTGCTGTTCACGCCCGACACGGCCGCGCTGCATCTCGCCGACGGCTTCGACGTGCCGACGCTCGCATGCTTCACGACGATCGGGCCGGCGCTGCGCGTGCGCGACTATCCGCATTGCGTGCCGGTCGCGCTCGACGTGCCCGCCGAATTGCGCGGGCTGCATCGCAGCGAGCGCCCGGCCGATCTCGCGACGGTCGAGGCGGCCTATCGCGCGATCGATTGGGATGCGGTGGCGTGGCCCGCGCCGCGCGAGGCGGCGGCTACGGCCGATTAGGGAAGCAGGGTGCGGCGGGCAGCGGCGACGCCGAAAACGCGCTGTGTGTCCGCGCCGCCTGAGCCTGAGCCTGAGCCTGAGCCTGAGCCTGAGCCTGAGCCTGAGCCTGAGCCTGAGCCTGAGCCTGAGCCAGAGCCAGAGCCAGAGCCAGTGCCAGTGCCAGTGCCAGTGCCAGTGCCAGTGCCAGTGCCAGTGCCAAAGTCTGCGTCGAAACCGGAACCGCTTCGACTACCGCCCCACACTCACCCCACCGCCACCATCCCCGCGCGATCGCGCAGCGTCTCAGACGGCCGCTTGCCGAACAGCCGCCGGTAATCGGTCGCGAACTGGCTGAGGTGCCAGAAGCCCCATGCCTCCGCCACGTCCTGCACCGAACCGGCCGCGCGGCCGCACAGGTCACGCCGCGCACCGTTCAGCCGCAGCGTGCGCAGGTAGGTGGCCGGCGCCATGCCGAGCACGTCCTGGAAGCAGTACTGCAGCGTGCGCCGGCTCACGTGCAACTGCTCGCACAGCTCGGGCACGCCGACCGGGCGCGTACGGTGCGCGAGCACGTACTCGCGTGCCTGTTCGACGATCCAGCGCCGCATCGATGGCGCGCGGCCGGCGTCGTCGTCGGCCGGTTGCGCGCACGCATCGAACAGCGCGGCCAGCACCTCGGCCTGCAGGTCGTCGCGCTGCGCATCGGCCAGCGGGCCGGCCATCGCCACCGCACCATCGAGCCGGCGGCCGAGCAGCGCGCACAGGCGCGCGAGCCGCGCATCGCCGACCTGCATCACGCGCTGCGTGAACAGCCGCTCGTCGAGCGCGCGGCGCTCGACCTCCTCCGCATAGCGGCGCAGCACGTCGCCGCGCACGACGACCCCGTAGATCGAGAACTGCGCGGGCGTCACCAGTTCGAATTCGACATTGCCGGGCCGGAACGCAAGCGCACCCGGCCCGATGCGGCACGCATCGACGCGCGCGGTGCCGTCGCACACGAGCGGGATGCCGAACCAGTACGCATCGCCGCGCACCTCGCACGCCTGGCGCAGCAGGTGGCTCGTCGATTCGCGAAACAGCTTCATCGTGTCGAGCGGCAACTCGGTCAGCGTGCCGACGAAGCGGCCAGCCGCGAGCTGGTCGTAGGTCTGCCGCCAGCCGATCAGGTTGCGCGCCTGCTCGTCGGCGTCGTGCGCCACGCTGACGACCGCCTGCCCGGCCAGCGCATCGTCGCCCTGCGCGTTGCGCCGCGTGTCTTCGGCCGTCGGTTCTTCGCTGCACGCCACGTGTTGATCCATCGTGTCCTCCCTCACCTGCCCGGAACCCCGCCTGTCACGCAAGTCCCGTGCCGAACGATGCACGACCTGCGCAAAGCCCGTCATTCGACGCTGCGCGGCCTGCGCGCGCCATGCAGGCGTACCCAAACGCCCTGCCGTACGCACCCCGCCAGTGCGGCACGCGCCACGCCGGCGCACCCGGTGCGCTCCGCCCCGCCGGCGACACGCGACGGCCGGCTAGCCACCGCTCGCGGGCCGCAGCCGCACGACCCGCGTGCCGCAATTGCCGTACGCCTGCGCGACCGCCAACTCGACGATCGCGCTGCCGGCCGGCCACGGCGCCGCGTCCGCATCGGACAGGTCCGTGCGCAGCGTCGCGCGCCCGTTGATCCGGTAACGGATACCGCGCATGAAGTCGACGAACAGCAACCCGACGCCGCTGCCATCGCACCGCGCAATGTCGCCCCGGCCGTCGTCGCCCTCACCGTACACCGGCAGCACGAAGCGCAGCGTCTTCGTATCGATCACGCGCACGACCGGCAGCAGGTCGCCGTTCGCGTCGCGCCGGCTCTGCACGATGTCGCAGGTCACGCCCGCCGGCCCGCCGCAGGCCGTGCCGACGAACATGAACGGCTGCGTCTCGATGAACTGCCGCACACCGATGGTCAGCCGGGTCGTCACGACGTCGCTCATCCGCTCGGCTTCGTCGGCGACGCCGAAGCGGTGGTGCGCATCGAGTTCACCCGCGTGGAACACGGGATGGCGCGGACGGGATCGGGGCGGTTCTGACATGGGGTTCTACGTCCGGCGCCGGCTCAACGTGCCGCCGCGAGCAAACGGCCATCGGGTTCGTTTCCGTCGAAGGCCGCGGCAATGCGCGGCCGGTGTCGGGTTGCGACTGCGAATGGGCGGAAACGGCAAATCTCCGGATCGCCGGTCGGCCATGCGGCACGCATCCGCGCACCGGTCGTCAGCCAGCCACCGTCGCCCGGCGCGACACGCGTTCGACGACCATCCGGCATCCGACGCTTCGCCGCTGACGCCGAAACTCGGCACCCCGACCGGCCGGCAACCCGCTGCCGGCCGGCCAGGACGCCCGCGCGCGGATCAGAAGAACCCGAGCGCCTCGGCCTGGTAGCTCACCAGCAGGCACTTCGTCTGCTGATAGTTCGACAGCGCCATCTTGTGCGTCTCGCGGCCGATCCCCGACTGCTTGTAGCCGCCGAACGCCGCGTGCGCGGGGTACAGGTGGTAGCAGTTGGTCCACACGCGGCCGGCCTCGACCTCGCGGCCCATCCGGTACGCACGCGTGCCGTTACGCGTCCACACGCCCGCGCCGAGCCCGTAGAACGTGTCGTTCGCGAGCTCGATCGCGTCCTGCTCGTCCTTGAACGTCATCACCGACGCGACCGGCCCGAAGATCTCTTCCTGGAACACGCGCATCTTGTTGTTGCCGAACAGCATCGTCGGCTTCACGTAGTAGCCCGTGCCGAGTTCCGCCGCCGGCGCCGTGCGCTCGCCGCCCGTCAGGCATTGCGCACCTTCGCCGCGGCCGATGTCGATGTACGACAGGATCTTGTCGAGCTGCTGCTGCGATGCCTGCGCGCCGATCATCGTCTGCAGGTCGAGCGGGTGGCCGGCCTTGATGCGCTCGACGCGCGCGACGGCCTTCTCGATGAACTTCTCGTAGATCGATTCCTGGATCAGGATCCGCGACGGGCACGTGCACACTTCGCCCTGGTTCAGCGCGAACATCGCGAGCCCTTCGAGCGCCTTGTCGAGGAACGCGTCGTCCTGGTCGAGCACGTCGGCGAAGAAGATGTTCGGGCTCTTGCCGCCCAGTTCGACCGTCGACGGGATCAGGCTGTCGGCCGCCGCGCGCAGGATGTGCTTGCCGACCGGCGTCGAGCCCGTGAACGCGATCTTCGCGATGCGCTTGCTGGTCGCGAGCGCTTCGCCCGCTTCCTTGCCGAAGCCGTTCACGATGTTGATCGTGCCGGCCGGGAACAGGTCGCCGATCAGCTCCATCAGCACCAGCACCGACGCGGGCGTCTGCTCGGCCGGCTTCATCACCACGCAGCAGCCGGCCGCGAGCGCCGGCGCGAGCTTCCACGCGGCCATCAGCAACGGGAAGTTCCACGGAATGATCTGGCCGACCACGCCGAGCGGTTCGTGGAAGTGATACGCGACGGTGTTGTCGTCGATTTCGGAGATGCCGCCTTCCTGCGCGCGGATGCAGCCCGCAAAGTAGCGGAAGTGGTCGATCGCGAGCGGCAGGTCGGCCGCCATCGTCTCGCGCAGCGGCTTGCCGTTGTCGATCGTCTCGGCCACGGCCAGCAGCTTCAGGTTCTTTTCCATCCGGTCGGCGGCGGCGAGCAGCAGGTTCGCGCGCTCGGCGACGGACGTCTTGCCCCACTTGCGGCGCGCGGCATGCGCGGCATCCAGCGCCAGCTCGATGTCGTCGGCACCCGAGCGCGGGATGCGGCAGAACGGCTGGCCGTTGATCGGCGACACGTTCTCGAAGTACTCGCCTTTCACCGGCGGAACCCACTTGCCGCCGATGTAGTTGTCGTATTGCTGACGGTACGGGTATTCGACGTCGAGGCCCAGTTGCTTCAGGTCAAACGGGTTCATACATGTCTCCTGTTCATCGTGCTTGTTTGAGTACAGCGCCGGTTGGAATTGCGCTGCCCTCGTTTACGCAACATGCGTGCCAAACCGGACGGAAACATGGCGACCCCGGCCGGCCCGCGTGCGCACCGTGCCGTGTTCACCGATGCAGCACGGCGGCTGTGCCGATTCTGAACAGCGCGACTGCGCCGCGCGCCGGGGTGGTGTTCGAAATTTCCACACTGCGCACGCGCACCTGCACGCGGAGACAGGCCACGCCGCGTGGCATGTCGCTTGCGTGCGCGATGCGCAATCCCATGCAACGGCGTGTGCGCCGGACCCCACCATGAACGACCGCGGCCCCCTGACCGACGACGCCATCGCGTTCATCCGCGAGCAGGCGTTCCTGATCGTCGCGACCGCCGACGCGGACGGCAACAGCGACTGCTCGTACCGCGGCCGCCAGCCACGCGCGGACGGCTCGTTCGAGCCGCTCGTCGACATGCCCGACCGCCGCACGCTCGTGCTGCCCGACTTCGCGGGCAACAACCTGTTCAACACGATCGGCAACCTGCTCGTGAATCCGGCCATCGCGCTGCTGTTCGTCGACTTCGTGCGCCAGACGACCTGGCTCGTGCAGGGCCGCGCGACGATCGACGAGGCGGCGGAACACCGCGCGCACGTGTGGCCCGCTGCGCGGCGCTATGTGGTGGTTGACGTGGAACGGGCGCAGGCACGGGCGGATGTGACGCTGCCGCTACTGGTGCCGGCGTGATGCGCGTGACGGATCGTCAGCGTGCGAATGCGGCGATGACGAAACAAGGCGGCACGCCGGCCGCCGTGGCCGGAGCACCCGTGCGCGACGACGCGCGGCTCAACGCCCGTGCGTCTGCGCACACGCCGCTTCGATCCGGCTGCGCACCGGCACGTCGGTATGCGCGTGCTCGTCGGTGTCGTCACCCGTTTCAGCTGCCGCCGGCCGCGCGCCGAGAAACGCAAACACCACCCCCGCGCACAGCACCGTAACGACCGCCAGCCCGGTCAGCAACCGATCGAACGCATGCGTGTAACTCGCGAGCAGCGCCGCATGCCCGACACCCGGCAGCGCCGCCGCCGCACCCGCGAGATCGCCGGTCGCGAGCCGCGCAGCCGCACGCAGCGTCGCGTCGGGTGTGCCCGCAGCACCCGCCGCCTGCGCCAACCCCGCCCGCGCGAGCGCGGCCAGCACCGCACCCACGACTGCAAGCGCGATCCCCTCGCCGGCCACGCGCGTCGTGCTGAAGATCCCCGTCGCCATCCCCGCGCGCTCCTTCGGCACGACGCTCACCGACAGCCCGTCCATCAGCCCCCACGGCATCCCGGCGCCGACGCCGATCGCGAGCATCGGCGCGATCGCCGCAGGCCCCGCGCCGCCGCGCAGCGCGATGCCCAGCCACACGAGCCCGGCCGCCGCGATCAGGAGCCCGAGCCCCGAGATCACGCCGGCCGACAGCCAGCGCGTGAGCGTCGCGGCGACGAACGGCACGACCAGCATCGGCGCGGAAATCGCGAGCATCAGCCAGCCGGCGTCGATCTCGCTGAAACCGTCGATGCCGATGAAGCGCAACGGCAACACGACGAGCAGCACGATATAGCAGCAGCAGGTCGACACCGGCAGCACCTGCACGCCGACGAAGCGCGCGATCCGGAACAGCGACAGGTCGAGCATCGGCCGCGCGACCCGCGTCTCGATCACGACGAACGCGCAGGCGCCGAGCGCCGCGCCGGCCAGCAGCGCGATCACCGGCGGGCTCGACCAGCCGCGCGCCGGCGCCTCGATCACGCCGAACGTGAACAGCGTCAGCGTGGTGGTGAACGCCGTCGTGCCGGGCCAGTCGAGCCCCGTCGCATGCGGGTCGCGCGACTCGTGCATGCGCGGCAGCCCGAATACGAGCGACAGCCCGCCGGCCACCGCGCTCGTGACGAAGATCGCGCGCCAGCCGACATGCCCGATCAGCGCGCCGGCGAGCACCGGCCCGAACGCGAGCCCGATGCCGAAGGTCGTGCCGAGCAGGCTGAATGCGCGCGTGCGCGCCGCGCCGTCGAACTCCTGCGCAAGCGCGGCCGTGCCGCCCGCGAGCGCCGCGGCTGCCGCGAGCCCCTGCGCGGCGCGCAGCAGGTCGACCGCGAGCATCGACGGCGCGAACGCGAGCGCAACCGACATCAGCGTGAAACCGCCGACGCCGATCGCGAACAGCCGCTTGCGGCCAAACTGGTCGGCCAGCGCGCCGGCCGCCATCAGGAAGCTGCCGAACGCGAGCATGAACGCGTTGGTGATCCAGTTCATCGCGACCGTGCCGCCGTGCAGGTCGCGACCGATCGCCGGCGTCGCGACCGCGCCGCCCGAAAACGACAGCGGCAGCGCGACGGCAGCCATGCAGACGGCGGCCAGCACCCACGCGCGCCGGCGCGCCGACAGGTCTGAAGCGGCTGAAAAAGGGTGATCCATCATCGCTCCTCGAAAAGCCGGCGCGGATGCGCCGCCAGAGCGACAGAAGATAAATCCGATTCAATCCGCAAAAAACCACGCAAAGTTCCGCATATAACGGACTAGAATTCCGCAATTCACTCGACTACGCGCGTTGGCGCACGCCCTTCGATTCGATGGACAACCTGACCGGCATCGTCGCCTTCGTCCGCACCTCGGAAGCGCTGAGCTTCGTCGCCGCCGGCCGCGCGCTCGGCATCTCGGCGTCGGCGGTCGGCAAGACGATCGCGAAACTCGAACAGTCGCTCGGCGTGCGCCTGTTCAACCGCACGACGCGGCGCGTCACGCTCACCGAAGAAGGGCGGCATTTCTACGAACGCTGCCAGCGGATCCTCGAGGATTTCCGCGATGCGGAAGCGACTGTCACGGCGTCGGCGCAGCGCCCGCGCGGCAAGCTGCGCGTGAGCCTGCCGGTGATCGGCTACCGGTTCCTGCTGCCGGTGCTGCCCGAATTCCGTCAGCGCTACCCGGACGTCGAACTCGATCTCGATTTCAACGACCGGATGGTGGATGTCGTCGAAGGCGGCTTCGACGCGGTGATCCGCAGCGGCCCGCTGTCCGATTCAAGCCTGATGTCGCGGCGGCTCGGCCCGTTCGCGTTCGTGCTGTGCGCGACGCCCGCGTATCTCGCCCAGGCCGGCACGCCGCGCACGCCGCGCGATCTCGAAACGCACGAGTGCGTGCGTTACTGCTTCCCGACCACCGGCAAGCTGCAGGACTGGGCGCTCGCGGCCGACGACGGCACGCCGCTGAAACTGCGCACCGCGCTGACCTGCAACAACATGGAAGCGCTGCGCGGCACCGTGCTCGCGGGGCTCGGCATCGGCTACATGCCCGACTTCCTCGCGCACGACGCGCTCGAACGCGGCGCGCTCGTCACCGTGCTCGACGACTACCGGATCGCGCCGGGGCAGTTCTCGATCGTGTGGCCCTCGAGCCGGCAGTTGTCGCCGAAGCTGCGCGTGTTCGTCGATTTCCTGTGCGAGCGGCTGTTCAGGTAGCCGCCCGCAAGCCGCTCGAACTGCGCGAATACCGCCGCGCACCAGCGGCCCGCACGGCCCGTATCAGTCCGCCCCGATCCGCTCCGCCTGCGCCTGCGGCAGCAACGCATCGCTGTCATCCTTCAGCCCGACGCCCGTCAGCCCGAGCCTGCGCGCGTGCGTCATCAGGTAATGCAGCTTGTGCGCGGCCGCCGCGTAAGGCAGCCCTTCGGGCCGCACGTTCGAGATGCAGTTGCGCAGCGCGTCGTGGCAACCGACCTTCGGCGCCCACGTCAGGTACACGCCGAGGCTGTCCGGCGAGCTGAGCCCCGGCCGTTCGCCGATCAGCATCGCGACGACCTGCGCGCGCAGCAGCTCGCCGATCTCGTCGCCGAGCGCGACGCGCGCCTGGGTCGCGACCACCACCGGGCCGATCCGCCAGCCGTCCGCATCGAGCCGCGGCCGCACCGCCTGCAGCAACGGCAACGCCTGCTTCGCGGCCGCGAACGCCGACAGCCCGTCGCCGACCACGAACACGACGTCGGGTGCGTCGTCGAGCGCCGCGCCATAGCCGGCCAGCTGCCCGCGACTGTGATCCGACAGCTTGCGGCCGAGGTCGGGCCGGCGCAGATAGTGGTCGCGGTCCGGCGCGGCGCTCTGCACGCCGAGCGTCGGTAACCCGCATGTCTCGATCTCGCGCCGCAGCGCGTCCGCATCGAGCGGCTGGTGCACCGCGTCGCGCGCCTGCGCATGCGACAGGTTGAACGCGAGCAGCGGCGCGGTCGGCAGGCTGTTGCCCGCGCGACCGAGCGCGATCCGTGCGTTCGTGAACGCCTTCAACTGCGCCCACGGGTTCTTCTCGACGGCGTCGCTCATGCCGAAATCCCCATCCAGTCGTTCGCGCCCGCGAGCAGCGGCACACGCGACGTCGCGGCGCGCAATGCACCGTGTGCGTCGGCGATCTCCATCGTTTCCAGCCACTCCTCGAATTCCGGCGCGCGGCGCAGGCCGAGCACCTCGCGCACGTACAGCTGGTCGTGGAACGACGTGCTCTGGTAATTCAGCATCACGTCGTCCGCGCCCGGAATCCCCATGATGAAGTTGATGCCGGCCGCACCCAGCAGCGTCAGCAGCGTGTCCATGTCGTCCTGGTCGGCTTCCGCGTGGTTCGTGTAGCAGATGTCGCAGCCCATCGGTACGCCGAGCAGCTTCCCGCAGAAGTGATCCTCGAGGCCCGCGCGGATGATCTGCTTGCCGTCGTACAGGTATTCAGGGCCGATGAAGCCGACCACCGTGTTCACGAGGAACGGCTCGAACTTGCGCGCCACCGCATACGCGCGCACTTCGCAGGTCTGCTGGTCGACGCCGAAGTGCGCGTTCGCCGAGAGCGCACTGCCCTGCCCCGTCTCGAAGTACATCAGGTTGTTGCCGACCGTGCCGCGCTCGAGCGACAACGCGGCCTCGCGCGCGTCGCCGAGCAGCGCGAGCGAGATGCCGAAGCTCGCGTTCGCCTTCTCGGTACCCGCGATCGACTGAAACACGAGATCGACCGGCGCGCCCTTCTCGATTGCCGCGATCGTGTTGGTCACGTGCGTGAGCACGCACGACTGCGTCGGCACGCCATAGCGCTCGCGGAACCCGTCGATCATCGCGAGCAGCTTCACGATCGCCGCGAGGCTGTCGGTGGCCGGGTTGATGCCGATCATCGCGTCGCCGCAGCCGTACATCAGCCCGTCGAGCATCGATGCGGCGATGCCCTTCACGTCGTCGGTCGGGTGATTCGGCTGCAGCCGCACCGACATCCGGCCCGGCAACCCTACCGTGTTGCGAAAGCGCGTGACCACGCGGCGCTTCCTCGCCGCCGCGATCAGATCCTGGTTGCGCATCAGCTTCGACACGGCCGCGACCATCTCGGGCGTGAGGCCCGGTGCGATCCGTTCGAGCGCCGCGCCGTCGGCCACGGGCGACAGCAGCCAGTTGCGGAAATCGCCGACGGTAAGGTGCGAGATTTCCGCGAACGCGGCAGCGTCGTGATCGTCGACGATGAGGCGCGTGACCTCGTCGTCTTCATACGGGATCACCGCTTCGTTCAGGAACGCCTTCAGCGGCACGCCCGCGAGTGCGATTTTCGCGGCGACGCGCTCCTCCTCGCTCGCCGCCGCGACACCGGCGAGCTGGTCGCCGGAACGCAGCGGGCTCGCCTTCGCGAGCAGCGTCTTCAGGTCCGCGAAGCGGTACGTGCGCGGGCCGATCGTCTCCGTATAGGACATCTGCGAGTCTCCTTGCCAAAAGCCGACGGCGCGCCCGTTCGACGGGGCGCGCCGGATGCCGTCAGGAACGGCCGTTCACCTTCGCCATGCTCATTCCTCCAGCAGCACGTCGCCCGGCGCGCTCGCGCGCTGGGAACGGGTCGCGAGGAAGTACGCGTAGCCCACCGCGAGGAAGCCGACGAACACCAGCGCGACCAGCCCGTTGAAGACCACCATCGTACCGAGACAGACGAGCGCCGCAAGAATCGCGAATGCCGGGAAGATCGGGTACAGCGGTGCGCGGAACGGCCGCGCCATCTTCGGCTGCGAGCGGCGCAGCTTGAACAGCGACGCCATGCTCACGATATACATCACGATCGCGCCGAACACCGACATCGTCACGATGTTCGCGGTCAGCGTCTGGCCGCCGAACTGGATCAGCTCGTCGCTGTAGATCGCCGCGATGCCGACCACGCCGCCCGCGAGGATCGCGCGATGCGGGGTCTTGAAGCGCGGATGCACCTTCCCGAGCCACTCCGGCAGGTAGCCTTCGCGGGCCAGCGCGAAGATCTGGCGCGAATAGCCGAGGATGATCCCGTGGAACGACGCGACCAGCCCGAACAGCCCGAGCCACACGAGCATGTGCATCCAGCCGCTGTTCGCGCCGACGATGTACTTCATCGCCTGCGGCAGCGGGTCGTTGATGTTCGCGAGCTTGGTCCAGTCGCCCGCGCCGCCGGCGAACACCATCACGCCGATCGCGAGTGCAACGAGGGTCAGGATCCCGGCGACATACGCGATCGGAATCGAGCGCTTCGGGTTCTTCGCCTCCTCGGCCGCCATCGCGACGCCTTCGATCGCGAGGAAGAACCAGATCGCGAACGGGATCGCCGCGAACATCCCGTGGAACGCGCCCACGCTGAAATGATCGACGCCCGACCAGCCGCCCTTCATGAAGTTGCTCCACGCGAAGCCCGGCGACACGACGCCCATGAACACCAGCAACTCGAAAATGGCGAGCAGCGTGACGACCAGCTCGAAGGTCGCGGCGATCTGCACGCCGACGATGTTCAGCGCCATGAACACGAGATACGCGCCCATCGCCGCATGCTTCGGTTCGAGCCCCGGGAACTGCACGTGCAGGTACGCGCCGATCGCGAGCGCGATCGCGGGCGGCGCGAACACGAACTCGACGAGCGTCGCCGCGCCGGCGAGATAGCCGCCCGTCGGGCCGAACGCGCGGCGCGCGTACGCGAACGGGCCGCCCGCGTGCGGGATCGACGTCGTCAGCTCGGTGAAGCTGAAGATGAAGGTCGTGTACATCGCCGCGACGAACAGCGCGGTGACGACGAAGCCCAGCGTGCCGGCGCTCGCCCAGCCGTAGCTCCAGCCGAAGTATTCGCCGGAAATCACGAGGCCGACCGCGATGCCCCACAGTTGCCAGGTCCCGAGCGTCTGCTGCAGCGCGGGCTGGCCGGACGACTTGGCGCCGGCGGCGGGCCGGCCATTCGACTCTGCTTTCATCGGACTCTCTCCTCAAATGCGCCGGGCCTGGCGGCCTGCGCGACTGAGAATCGATGCTAGAGAGTCATTAAACGACGTGTTATCGAAATTCGGCAAAGATCGCGGCTGACATTTCGCTGACGGAAATGCCGGCCCGGCCGGCCATGCGACGCGCGCCGATGTGCCGGGCGCGCACGCCCGACCGCGCCCTGCGGGCCACCGCCGCCGGCCGCGCGAAGCGGCCGGACGGCACGCGACAGGCTTACTGCCCGCCGCTGCGCTGGTTGAACCAGCGATCGAGCAGCTTGCCGGCCGCTTCGCGCCCGCCAAGACCGAACGACAGCGCCACCGCCACCGCGATCGCGCCGAGCACGAGGCCGAACGCAAGCTGGACGATCTCGTTCGCGATGCCCATCGCGCGCAGCCCCATCGCGAACACGAGGCCGAGGATCGCGAATTGCGCGATGCGCGCGAACAGCACGCTGTGCTCGCGGTCGGCCTGCTCGATCACGCGGCGCGCGAGGCCCGCGAGCCACACGCCGATCACGAGGATCACGCCGCCCATCAGCACGTGGCCGCCGAATTCGATGAACAGCGTGACGACGTCGCGCACCTGCGAGAACCCGAGCCGGTTCGCCGCTTCGACCGACGCGAACAGCATCGCGAAGAACACGATCAGCCGCGCGACCAGCACCGACGGCTGCAGGATCCCCGAGAACACGCGCTCGACGCCGAGCACGGCCGGCAGCCCGTCGGCGCCCGCGGCTTCCAGCAGCTTCTGCGCGAGCGACGCGACGAAGCGCGCGAAGTAGAACGTCACGAGCACGATCACGATCGCCGCGACGATGTCCGGCACCGCGCCGAGGAACTGGTTCAGCATGTTGGTGGCCGGCACCGAGATCGCGTCGATCTTCAGCGCGTCGAGCGCGGAGATCAGCGTCGGCACGAACACGAACACATAGACGATCGTGCCGATCAGGCTCGACACGCGCACGGGCGTCGGGCTGTCGAGACGCTGCGTGAGGCGGTCGGCGCCCGCGGCGACGAGCAGGTTCGTCACGAGGCCGCGCAGCACGCGCGCGACGATCCAGCCGACCAGGCCGATCACCGCGGCCGCGAACAGGTTCGGCACGATCGCGAGCAGCTTGTCGACCATCCCCTGCACCGGCGACAGCAGCCCCGACAACGCGAACGACGCGAGGATCGCCGGCAGGAACATCAGGATCACGAGCCAGAACAGCACGTCGCCGAGATAGCCGCTCATCGGCCGCATGCCGGCGCCTTCGGACAGCTTGTCGTCGATCTTGCTCGCCTTCAGCGCGCGGTTCGCGAGGCTGCGCAGCAGCGACGCGATGAGCCACGCGATCAGCGTCAGCGCCCCGCCGCCGATCAGGTTCGGCAGGTAGTTGACGATGTGCGTGACGAGCAGCGAGAACGGGTTGGAGACCGCGTACAGGTTGAGCACGTTGAAGATGCCCACCGCGGTGACGAGCAGCACGAGCCAGAACAGGCCGCCTGCGATGATGCGCTCGACGCAGGCGCCCTGGCCGGTGCTTTCGTTGATCCGCTGATCGACCTTCAGCGCGCCGAGCAGGCGCATCGCGCCGGCCCGCACCACGACGGCGATCAGCCAGCCGATCACCAGGATGCCAATCGCGCCGGCGATCTTTGGCAGATACCCCCCTAGCGTGGCCTGCAGCGACGTGATGAAGCTGGAAGCATCCATTTCTTCTTCTCCCGAAAACGTGGTGTTGCGATTGAACATCGACGAACTACCTGCGTACTTCGAAAACGTGCTGCCCCGACAGAGCAACTTACCCGAGAAAAATGACGCGATCATCCGATTTCACCGTCTTTAACTTTAGTCATAGATCACGGGGGGGCAAGACCCCATTTCGCCATAAAATGGGGCCGGCTTTGTCGGCCTCATGCGCATTTCCGCAAGATTGGTCGATTCGGTCCGCGCTACCGTGACGTCGGTTCCCGCCCGGACACGCCGATGGCCGTCGAAACGAAACCGGGCCAGCCCGCCTGGGTTCGTTACGCGGCCAGCGTGGCGCGTCCACGCGTGCATTCGCGCGCACCTCGACGGCCCGCCCGACCTGAACCGGCTTGCCGAAGTCGCGTGCCTGTCGCCGTATCACTGGCAGCGCGTCCATCGCGCGCGGTTTGGCGAGTCGATCGTGCCGACGATGCGGCGGATGCGGATCGTGCGCGCGTCCGAGGATCTCGTCTGCACGACGCGGCCGATCGACGAAATCGCGTGGCGCGCGGGCTACGGTTCGACACCCGCGTTCACGCGGGCGTTTCGCGACGCATACGGCGTGCCGCCCGTGCAGCACCGGCGCACGGGCAGCCACCGGCCCATCTATCCGCTACAGCGAGGAGAAGAAGATATGTTCAAGCATGAAGTCGACATCCGGCAGCTACCCGAATTACACGGCTACGCGGTAGCGCACACCGGTTCGTACTTGAAGGTCAGCGAAGCGTTCATGCAGATCGGCGCGTGGGCCGGGCAGCACGGGTTGATCGGTCCCGGCGCGAAGATGATCGGCATTTATTACGACGATCCGGACACGACGCCCGAAGCGCAGTTGCGCGCGAAGGCCTGCTTCATGCCGGCCGACAGCGCGCCGGACATCGAACCCGCGCCGCCGGTGGAGCGCGTGACCGTGGCGGGCGGCGAATATGCGGTGCTGTTGCATACGGGGCCGTATGCGGACCTGAAGACGGCCTACCAGTGGCTCTACGGCGACTGGCTGCGTCACTCGGGCCGCGAAGCCGCCGACGCGCCGCCGTTCGAGCTGTACCTCAATACGCCGATGGATGCGGCGCCGGCCGACCTGCGCACCGAGATCTACCTGCCGCTGCGCTGATCGAAGGGCCGGGGTGCCGGGGCGAGCCGGCGCGCTGTTCCAGGACGACGCCCGTTGCAGGCACCATGCTCTCGGCGACGGTTCCGATGCGGGCAATCACACCGGAGATCGCGCGTTATCCGGCCTGCGTCCCGCAGCCCGGGCAGAAACGCGCGTCGGCAGCCAGCGCCGCGTGGCAGCGGCTGCAAGCCTTGGCGCGTTGCGACGCGCCGCACTGCGCACAGAAACGCGCATCCGCCGCATTGAGCGCGCCGCAGCCCGCGCACGCAAGCTGGCTCAGCGGCACGTTGCCGCCCTGCCCGTCGGCCGGCGCCTGCCAGCCCCAACCGTAACGATCGCGGCCGCGCGCATCGTGGCCGCCATGCCCGTCCCGGCGCTGCCCGCCGTGATGCCCGCCTCCGCTTCCGCTGTTGCCATGCCCACCGCCATGGCCGCCCAGGATTCGTTTCAGAAAGCTCATCGCGTGCTCCTCAACGCTTGGCCTGCGCGCCGCCGAACGCCCCGGAGGACGACAGCAGCCGCAAGCCATTGGCCACGACGATCAGGCTTGCGCCCGCGTCGGCGAAGACCGCCATCCACATCGTGCCGAGCCCCGCGACCGTGAGGCCGAGGAACACGATCTTCACGCCGAGCGCGAAGCCGATGTTCTGCACCAGGACACGATGCGTCGCACGCGACAGCCGCACGAACGCGGGGATCTTGCGCAGGTCGTCGTCCATCAGCGCGACGTCGGCCGTCTCGATCGCCGTGTCGGTACCCATCGCGCCCATCGCGAAACCGATGTCGGCACGCGCGAGCGCCGGCGCGTCGTTGATCCCGTCGCCGACCATCCCGACCGCGCCCGCGCCACTCGCCGACAGTTCCTCGACCGCCGCGAGCTTGTCTTCCGGCAACTGGTTGCCGCGCGCGTCGTCGATGCCGGCCTGCTGCGCGATCGCCTGCGCGGTATGCGGGTTGTCGCCGGTCAGCATCGCGGTGCGGATGCCGAGCGCATGCAGATCGGCGATCGCTTCGCGGCTCGTGTCCTTGATCGTGTCGGCCACGGCGAAGATGCCGAGCACGCGCGCTTCGTCGACCAGCACCACGACGCTCTTGCCCTGCCGCTCGAGCGCATCGAGCTTCGCCTCGAGGGCCGTCGAGCAGCGCTCGAGTTCCTCGACGAGCCGGTGGTTGCCGAGCCAGTAGCGCGTGCCGTCGATCGCGCCGCGCACGCCGCGCCCGACGATCGCTTCGAAGTCCTGCACATCGGCGAAGGCGGTCGCGCCGGCGTCGCGGGCAGCAGTGGCGATCGCCTGCGACACCGGGTGATCGGAGCGCGCCGCGAGGCTCGCGCCGAGATGCTGGACACGTGCCGCATCAGCATCGTCCGCATGCAGGTCGAAGTCGGTCTGCACCGGCTTGCCGTGCGTGATCGTGCCGGTCTTGTCGAGTGCGAGCCACGCGAGCTTGCGCCCTTCTTCCAGGTACACGCCGCCCTTCACGAGAATCCCGCGCCGCGCCGCGGCCGCGAGCCCCGACACGATCGTCACCGGCGTCGAGATCACCAGTGCGCACGGGCACGCGATCACGAGCAGCACCAGTGCACGGTAGATCCAGTCTTGCCACGAACCGCCCATGACGAGCGGCGGCACCACCGCGACCAGCAGCGCGACCGCGAACACGATCGGCGTGTAGACGCGTGCGAACTGGTCGACGAAGCGCTGCGTCGGCGCCTTCGCGCCCTGGGCTTCCTCGACCGCATGGATGATCCGCGCGAGCGTCGAGTGGGCCGCGACGGCCGTCACGCGATATTCGAACGAACCCGATTCGTTGATCGTGCCCGCGTACACGGCGTCGCCGGTCGTCTTTTCGACGGGCAGGCTCTCGCCGGTGATCGGCGCCTGGTTCACCGTCGAGCGGCCCGCGACGACTTCGCCGTCCAGCCCGATCCGCTCGCCCGGTTTCACGCGCACGACCGCGCCGAGCGCCACCCGCGCGGCCTCGATCGTGCGCCACGACCCGTCGGCGTCCCGCACGGTCGCGGTGTCCGGCGCGAGCCGCATCAGGCCCTGGATCGCATTGCGCGCCCGGTCGAGCGACTTCGCTTCGATCAGCTCGGCGATCGTGAACAGCACCATCACCATCGCGGCTTCCGGCCACTGGCCGATCGCCATCGCCCCCGTCACCGCAATGCTCATCAGCGCGTTGATATTCAGGTTGCCGTTGCGGATCGCGATCCAGCCCTTCTTGTACGTGGTGAGCCCGCACGCGAGCACCGCCGCGAGCGCGAGCGCCGCCGACAGCCACACGGGCAGGCCGGCCCAGGTCGCGCCTTCGGACGCGATCGCGGCGACGCCGGCCAGCGCCAGCGGCCACCACGGCTTCGCGGGTGCGTCGGCGACGCGCTGCGCCGATGCGCCGGCCGTTGCCGCCTCGGGCGTCATCCCGAGCGTGCGGATTGCGCTTTCGATCGCCGGCTGCGCGCCCGGCACGTGCTCGACGGTCAGCATCCGCTGCATCAGGTTGAATTCGAGCGCCGACACCTCGCTCATCCCGCCGAGCTTCTTGCGGATCAGCGTTTCCTCGGTCGGACAGTCCATCTGCATGATCCGGAACGCGGAGCGCACGTGGCCCGACGCGGTCGCCTGCGCGACCGGCAGCGGCGCGAGCGTCAGCGCGGCTGGCGCGCAGCAGTCGCCGGCCGCGTGGTCGTGGTCGTGGTCGTGGTCGTGGTCGTGGTCGTGCCCGGCATGGTCGTGCGCATGATCGTGATCGTGGCCAGCATCGCCATGCTCGGCATGCCCGTGCGAGCACGATGCACCCTGCACATGCGGTTCGTCGTGTGCATGGCCGTGATCGTGGTCGTGGCCGCGCGAGGCGGCCTTGCCGTGCGCGTGCTCGCCGGCCGCCGGCACCGCGTCGGCAACGGTCGCCAGCTGCGTGTCGCGCGGGTCGGCGCAGCACGTATCGGCGTCGTCGGCATGACGGTGTCGTGAGTCGTGGGTACGCTGGGCGTCGGTCATGACAACCTCCTTTATGGCTTGACGGTGTAGAGTTAACACCCTGAAGCCACTACAAGGTCAACCCTTACACGGGAGAAAGGCATGAAGATTGGCGAACTGGCCAAAGCGGCCCGCTGCACGCCCGAGACGATCCGGTTCTACGAGAAAGAGGGACTGATGCCGGACGCGGAGCGCACCGACTCGAACTACCGCAACTACACCGACGTGCATGTCGAACGGCTGCGCTTCATCCGCAACTGCCGCGCGCTCGACATGGCGCACGACGAAATCCGCGCGCTGCTGCAGCTCACCGACATGCCTGCCGATCCGTGCGATTCGGTCAATTCGCTGCTCGACGACCACATCGGGCACGTCGACGCGCGCCTCGCGGAGCTCACGCATCTGCGCAACCAGCTCATCGAATTGCGCCGCCAGTGCGTCGGCGAGCATTCGGTCGAGGATTGCGGCATCGTGCACGGTCTCGCGACGATGGAAACCGTCGCCCCGGCCGCGAAACGCTCGCACCTCGGCTGAAACCCTTGTGAAATATGATAGTCTGGTTGAGAATAGTCATATTCACACTAGATATTGAATAACTATTCATGTCCACCAGTCGTCCGTCCCCGCTCGCGCTGGCCGTCCTCGCGACGCTGACCGAAACGCCGATGCATCCATACGGGATGCTGCAGCAACTGAAAGCGCGCGGGTACGACGAAGTCGTCAACGTGCGCCAGCGCACGAGCCTCTATCAGACGATCGACCGGCTGCTGCGCGACGGGATGATCGTCGTGCACGACACCGAGCGCGACGGCGCGTTTCCGGAGCGCACGCTGTATGCGCTGACCGAGACAGGGCACACGGCCGGGCGGGCGTGGCTGCATGCGCTGCTCGCGGAGCCCGCGCGTGAATTTCCGGCATTCGGCGCCGGTCTCGCGTTCCTGCCGCTACTCGACGCCGAAGATGCTCGCCACCAGCTCGAGCTTCGGATCGCCCGGCTCGACGCCGAGCGCGAGCGCCTCGAAACGCTGCGCGCCACCGCGCAGGCCGATCAGGTGCCGCGCCTGTTCCTGCTGCAGAACGAGCACGCGCTCGTGCTGCTCAATGCCGAACTCGAATGGGCGCGCAGCGTCGTCGAACACCTGAAGATCGGCGCGCTGCGCTGGGTGGACGGCTGACGCGTCGCGCCGGCCGCCCCCGCCGGCAACGGGCATCGCCCCGATCAAAGCACCTTGCCGGGATTCAGGATGCCGAGCGGATCCAGCGCGGCCTTCAGGCGTCGCATCAATCCGATTTCCGCGTCGCTGCGCGTGTGCGCGAGATAGGGACGCTTGAGCACACCGATCCCGTGCTCGGCCGACACCGAGCCGCCCATGTCGCGCACCACCGCGTACACGCAGCGATCCAGCGCATCGAGGTCCACGTCGGTCATCCCGGCCAGCGACACGCCGATATGCACGTTGCCGTCGCCGACATGGCCGAAGAACAGGCACGTGACGTCCGGCCAGCGCGAGCGCAACGCCGCCTCGCAGCGCTCGGCGAACGCGCCGAGTTCGCCCGTCGGCAGACTCACGTCGAAGTTGACGAGATGCGGCAGCGCATCGATCGCAAGCCCTTCGCGCAGCGTCCACAGGTCGCGCGCCTGCCGCTCCGACGTCGCGATCACCGCATCCTCCACGAGCCCTGCGTCGAACCCCGCCGCGAGACCGGCTTCCAGCGCCTGGTTCGCGTCGCCGCCCGGTGCGCTCGTCGCACATTCGATCAGGATCGCGAAGCCGGCGTCGCCGACAAACGGTGCCGATACACCCGGCGTATGACGCGCGACGTAGTCGTAGAACGCGGGCCACATCGCCTCAAAGCTGACGACCTCAGGCAGCGTGCGCACGCGGTTCCACAGCGCGACCACCGCGTCGTAGTCCCGCACGCGGCAAAGCGCCGTGGCCGGCGCGGCGAGCAACGGATGCAGCCGCAGCACCGCGCGCGTGACGACGCCGAGCGTTCCCTCGCTGCCGATGAACAGCTGCTTCAGGTCGTAGCCCGCGTTGTTCTTCAGCATCCGGTTCATCGACGACACGACCGTGCCGTCCGCGAGCACGGCCTCGAGCCCGAGCACCTGCTCGCGCATCATCCCGTAGCGGATCGCGCGCGTGCCGCCCGCGTTGGTCGCGAGCATGCCGCCGATCTGGCATGAGCCGCGTGCGCCCAGATCGACGCCGAACGTGAAACCCGCCGCCTCCGCGGCTTCCTGCACCGTCTGCAGCGGCGTCCCGGCGCGTACGGTGATCGTGCCGGCCGCCGCGTCGAGCGCCTCGATGCCCGCGAAACGCTCCATCGACAGCACGACCTCGCCGCCGAGCGCGACCGCGCCGCGCGCGAGCCCGGTCAGCCCGCCCTGCGGCACGACCGGCTGGCCGAGCCGCGTGCACAGCGCGAGCGTGCGCGACACGTCGTCGACGCTGCGCGGGCGCACCAGCGCGCGCGGCCGCACGCCGGCCGGCTCGTTGTACGCGGTGAAGTAACGCGGATCGATGTCGGCCGAACGCGTGACGAGCGCATCGCCCAGTTCGGCGACGAGCATGGCATCGAGCGCGTCACCCGACAGCGACGCGCCGTCCTGTTCGCCGCCCACGGCGGCCGGGTTCGGATTCGGCATCGCGCCCAGCTCCGCTTACTTCGTCGAGATGTCGATATCGCCGAAATACTTCAGGCCCAGCGACTTCACCGTGCCGTCCGCCTTCAGCTTGTCGATCGCCGCATCGAGCTTCGCCTTCAGCGAATCGTCGCCCTTGCGCAGCCCGAAGGCGATGCCGCTGCCGAGGATCTTGTCGTCGTGCACCGGCTGGCCGACGAACGAGAAGCCCTTGCCGTCCGGACGCGACAGGAAACCGCGCTGGCCGGACGGTGCGAGCACGAGCGTCGCGTCGAGGCGGCCCGCCACGAGATCCGCATACGCCTGGTTCTGGTCCTGGTACGCGACCACCGCGACGCCGGCCGGCTCCCAGTGCGCCTTCGCGAAGGTTTCCTGGATCGATGCCTGCAGCACGCCGACGCGCTTGCCCTTCAGTGATTCCGGCGTCGGCAGCAGGCCGCTGCCGGTGCGCGCGATCAGCTGGGTCGGCACGCGATAGATGATCGTCGTGAAGTCGATCGCCTGGCGCCGCTGCTCGGTCGCGTTCATGGCCGAATTGATCGCGTCGAACTTGCGGCCCTTCAGCGCGGGAATCAGGCCGTCGAACGACGTCTCGACCCATTTGCACGACAGCTTCGCCGTCTGGCAGACGGCATTGCCGACGTCGATGTCGAAGCCCTGCAGGTCGCCGTTCGGCGCTTTCGATTCGAACGGCGGGTATTGCGCCTCGAGGCCGAAGCGCAGCGTCTGCGCGTCGGCGAGCGCCGCGCCGGAGCCGATTGCGCACGCGAGTGCGAATGCGAGTTTCAGGGTGGCCGTGTGCTTCATCGTGATCTCCTGGTCTGGTCGATGCGACGTCCTCGTCGCCGGTTTCCGTACGGTTACAGCGAACGCAGCCGCCGCGCGCCTTCGACCAGCGTCGCGTCGTCCTTCGAAAAACTGAGCCGGATCACGCCAGCGTCGGTGCCGTCGGTGTAGAACGCCGACAGCGGAATCGTCGCGACGCGCGCGTCGCGAATCAGGCGCAGCACGAAATCGCTGTCGCGCTCGTCCGAGAAGTGCCGGAAGCGCGCCAGCATGAAGAACGAGCCTTCGCTCGGCAGCAGCTCGAAACGCGAATCGGCCAGTTCGCGCGCGAGCAAGTCGCGCTTGGCCTGGTAGAACGCCGACAGGCCGAGATAGCTGTCCGGGCGTGCGAGGATCTCCGCGAACGCGACCTGCATCGGCGTGTCGGCCGCGAACACCATGAACTGGTGCACCTTGCGGATCTCGTCCATCAGCTCGGCCGGCGCGAGGCAATAACCGACCCGCCAGCCCGTCACGTGGAACGACTTGCCGAACGACGACACGATCACGCTGCGCTCGGCCAGCTCGCGATGGCGCGCCATGCTCTGGTGCTGCGCGCCGTCGAACACGACGTGCTCGTAAACCTCGTCGGACAGGATCACGATGCCGGTATCGTGCGTGAGCTGCGCGAGCCGTTCGAGATCGTCGGCCGAGAACACGGTCGCGGTCGGGTTGTGCGGCGTGTTGACGATGATCATCCGCGTGCGCGGGTTGATCGCCGCGGCGACTTCGTCCCAGTTCACGCGGAAATGCTCCGGCGACAGCTTGATCGCCACCGGCGTCGCACCCTGCAGCCGCACGATCGGCGCATAGCTGTCGAACGACGGCTCGAAGTAGATCACCTCGTCGCCCGGGTGCACGAGCGCGCTGATCGCCGCGTAGAGCCCTTCGCTCGCGCTGGCGATCACCGTGATTTCCGTGGCCGGGTCGTAGCGCGTGCCGTACAGCGCCTCGGTCTTCTCGGCGAGCCGCTCGCGCAGCGCCGTGACGCCGGCCATCGGCGCGTACTGGTTGTGCCCGTCGCGCATCGCGCGCGCAACGCCTTCGACGAGCGCCGGATCGGGCGCGAAATTCGGCGCACCCTGCGACAGGTTCAACGCATCGTGCCGAGCAGCCAGTTGGCCGATCACCGTGAAGATCGTCGTCCCGACGTCGGGCAGTTTCGAACGGGGCGCGGTCGCGCTTCGCATGACTCCTCCTTCTGATGTCCTTCGGGCAGGCCGCGCACGGCCTGCATCTGCCGCAAGATTTAGCCCGAGCCAATATCGGCGGACAATCGAAAGTTCGTCATGGCGGCCATGCATTTTTCTCATGGCTCGCGAAGAGATGCGCGCAGCGGCAAGGCTAGGCCGCCAGAGCGACATGCGAATCAGGCATTTCCTCCAGGGCCTGTTCACGCTAATGACGGGCTTGCGCTGGCCCCACGAATGATTTTTTCCAAATAAGGGAACGTGCGTTGCCGGCCGCATTGCGGCGTCGCGCGTCGCTTGTCTGGCTCGACCAAACGGCGCTCCTTGCTTCTTGCACGCGCCCGAAGGAAGTCCCCTTGGGGGATAGCCGGCAAGGCTCGTTCGCAAGCCCGTTACTAGCGTGAACAGGCCCTCGGAAATGCTACCGGCCGGCCGCGGCCAGGTAGGCGAGCAGCACGGCCCGCAGTTCGTCGCGCAGCGCGGCGATGTCGAACGCGGGCCCGAGCGTCAGCAGCGCCTGCGAGAGACCGCCGTAGCAGATCGCGTGCGCCATCCGCGCGAGCCCGTCGAGCCGTGCGGCCGGCGGCGGATCGGCCGCGTGCGCGAGCGCGTCGCGCCACAGCGCGACGTACGCGTCGTAATGCCGGCGGTACGCGGTGAGCGGCGACACCTGCCGCTCCAGCGCGAAGAGCACGCCCCACAGCGCCGCGTCGGCGCCGATCGCATCGACCTGCAGGTCGACGAGCGCGGCGGCGATTTCGGCCCGCGGCGCGCCGCGCAGCCGCGCCACGGCGTCGCGCAGCCGGTCGGCCAACGCCTGCACGTGCCGGTGGATGCAGAGCGCCGCGAGGCTCTGCTTGTCGCCGAAATACTCGTAGAAGGTGCCGATGCTGACGCCCGCGACAGCCGCGATTTCGCGGATTGTCGCCTTCGCGTAGCCGCGTTCGAGCAAAAGCTGAACGAACGCCTGCTGCAGCGCGTCGGAACTCGCCTGCGCGCGCGACTGGCGCGGCCGGCGGCGCAATGCGGGCGCGGGTTGCGCCGCCGGCTGGCCGGGCGGCGCCGGAACCTGAACATGTCGCGGCGGCATATTTGCTACTCTGAAAATCAGCAGGGTATGCGTTTTACCGGGGGCCGGAACCGGCGCCGAAGCGCCATCCGTGCGGCATGGCGCCGGCCGCCCGCGAAGCATGAGACCGGAGACAACCTCGATGACCGAATCGACTCACGCCGTCACGAACCAGTTCGACGAACTGGTCGACTATAACCTCTTCGCGACGGACATCGCGCTGCGCGACGCGCTCACCCGCGCGGGCGCCGACTGGGCCGTACCGCAGCTCGACGCGTACGGCGCGCGGCTCGGCAGCGCCGACACCGCACGGCTCGCCGACGAAGCGAACCGCCACACGCCGGAGCTGAACACCTTCGACCGGCGCGGCCGGCGTATCGACCGCGTCGACTTCCACCCGGCCTGGCACGCCCTGCTCGGCCAATACCGCCACGAAGGCTTCGTGTCGCTCGCATTCCGCGAGTCGCGCCGCGGCCGCTGGGCCGCGACCGCGGCCGGCTTCTACCTGCACGGCCAGATCGAGGCCGGCACGCTGTGTCCGGCGACGATGACGCAGGCCGCGATCCCGGTGCTGCAGAAGGAGCCTGCGCTGTGGGCGCTGCTGCACGACAAGCTCTACAGCGACGACTACGATCCGCGCGACGTGCCGGTCGCCGACAAGCGCTCGATCTGGTTCGGCATGGGCATGACCGAGAAACAGGGCGGCTCGGACGTGCGCGCGAACACGACACTCGCGACCGCCGTCGGCGCGGGCGGACGCGGCGGCGAATACCTGCTGCGCGGCCACAAGTGGTTTTTCTCCGCGCCGATGTGCGACGCGCACCTCGTCGTCGCGCGCACCGAAGCCGGCGGCCCGTCGTGCTTCTACGTGCCACGCTGGCGGCCGGACGGCACGAAGAACGCGGT
Organism: Burkholderia sp. BCC0405; assembly: GCF_902833075.1. NCBI lineage: Bacteria > Pseudomonadati > Pseudomonadota > Betaproteobacteria > Burkholderiales > Burkholderiaceae > Burkholderia > Burkholderia sp. BCC0405. Next base: position 103,947 of record NZ_CADFEO010000020.1, on the reverse strand, counting down.
CGAGATCCAGCGGCTGAAGGACAAGGTCGGCAACCGCAGCAACTCGAGCAGCGAGGTCGAGCTGAACGACGCGTGGGGCATCATGCTCGGCGACGAAGGCCGCGGCATTCCGACCATCATCGAGATGGCCACCTACACGCGGCTGAACTGCGTGCTCGGCAGCGCGGCGATGCTGCGCCAGGGCGTCGTGCAGGCGATCGCGTACACGCGCCAGCGTCATGCGTTCGGCCGCGCACTTGCCGAGCAGCCGCTGATGCGCACTGTGCTGGCCGATCTCGCGCTCGAAAGCGAAGCGGCGCTGTCCCTCTCGATGCGTCTCGCCGACGCGTTCGAGCGCGACGACTCGCCGCGCGAACGCGCATGGAAGCGCATCGTCACGCCCGCCGCGAAATTCTGGGTATGCAAGCGCGCGGTCGAGCTGACCGGCGAGGTGATGGAAGTGTTCGGCGGCAACGGCTACGTCGACGACGGCCCGATCGCGCGGCTGTTCCGCGAGGCGCCCGTCAACTCGATCTGGGAAGGTTCGGGCAACGTGATGTGCCTCGACGTGCTGCGCGCGATATCGCGCGAGCCCGACGCGGCCGCCGCGCTGTTCGCCGAACTCGCCGACCTCGGCGCGGGCGAACCGCGCATCCGCGCGGCGCTCGATGCGCTGCGCGCGATGCTCGCGGCGCCGGCCGACACGCTCGAGGCATCGGGCCGCGTGTTCGCGCAACGGCTCGCGGTGGTCGCGCAGGCGTGCCTGCTGCGCCGCGATGCACCGGCGGCCGTCGCCGACGCGTTCGTCGCGACGCGGCTCGCCGCGCCCGACTGGGGCCGCATCGCGGGCGGCTTCGATCCGCACGCGATCGACGTCGACGCGCTGCTGCAGCGCGCGTATCCGGCCTGACGTCGTTTCGGATCACTCAGTACGGCCCAGTTCGCCCTCGATCGCCCGCCCGGAGCCCCGATGAACCTCGTCGCCGCCCTTGACCGCGCCGCCCGTGCAACGCCCGGCAAGCCGTTCCTCGTCAGCGAATCCGCGACGATCACCTATGCTGCCGCACGCGAGCGCTCGCACCGCGCGGCAGCCGTGCTGAGCGCGCTGGGGGTCGCGGCCGGCGACCGCGTCGCCGCGATGTGCTTCAACACGCCGGCCTTCGTCGACCTGATGTTCGGCGCGTGGCGGCTCGGCGCGACGTTCGTGCCGATCAACCACAAGCTGCAGGCGCCGGAAGTCGACTACGTGCTCGAACACAGCCGCAGCAAGGCGCTGCTGTTCGACGTGGCGCTCGCGCCGGTGGCCGAACGCATCGTGCATCCCGCGCGACGGCTCGTGACCGAAGGCGAGCTCGACGGCGTGCCGTGCTTCGACACGCTGTGCGCGACGATGGACGGCCTCGCGGGCATCGAGCCGGCCGACGGCGACCTCGCGCAGATCCTCTACACGTCCGGCACGACCGGCCACCCGAAAGGCTGCGTGCACAGCCACCGCACCGTGACGCTCGCGGCGATGCAGGCGGCCCTCGCGACCGGCATCGGCCGCCACGAGCGCACGCTGATGGCGATGCCGATCTGGCATGCGTCGCCGCTCAACAACTGGTTCGGCGGCACGCTGGTCGCGGGCGGCACCGTCGTGCTGCTGCGCGAATACCATCCGCTGCGCTTCCTGCAGGCCGTCGAGCGCGAGCGCGTGACGCTGTATTTCGGCGCGCCGGTGTCGTACCTGCTGCCGCTCGACACGGTCGACGGCTTCGCGGCGTTCGACCTGTCGAGCGTGCGCGCCTGGCTGTATGGGGGCGGCCCGATCGGCCCCGCGCAGGCCGAACGTCTCGCGCGTGCGTATCGCAGCGACGCATTCTTCCAGGTGTACGGCATGACGGAAGCGGGACCGGCCGGCACGACGCTGTATCCGGACGAGCAGATCGCGAAGGCCGGTTCGATCGGCCGCCAGGGCGGCCCGGGCGTCGACCTGCGCGTCGTGCGGATGGACGGGATCGACGCGCAGCCGGGCGAGACCGGCGAGATCTGGCTGAAGACCGACAGCATGATGCTCGGCTATCTCGACGATGCAGCCGCGACGCGCGCCGCGTTCGCGCCGGACGGCTGGTATCGCACCGGCGACATCGCGCGGATCGATCAGGATGGCTACCTGTTCATCGTCGACCGGCTGAAGGACATGATCGTGACGGGCGGCGAGAACGTCTATTCGAAGGAAGTGGAGGACGTGCTCGGCGCGCACCCGGACATCGCCGAGGCAGCCGTCGTCGGCGCGCCTCATCCTGACTGGGGCGAGACGGTCGTGGCGCACGTGGTGCTGCGCACGGGCGCCGTGCCCGACGCGGACGCGCTGCGCGCGTTCTGCGGCGAGCGGCTGGCCGCGTACAAGATCCCGCGCGAATTCACGTTCGCGCAGGCGCTGCCGCGCACGCCGACGGGCAAGCTGCAGAAGTTCCTGCTGCGCGTGCGTCGCAGGGACTGAGTACCCACGATTGCGCCAACGCACTTGCAACTCGCGTACTCATATTCCCCTCGTGCCCCCAATCTTTCATCAAAGCGGGATACTGCACCATTCCCTGTCCGCGTCTCCCTCGGACTGCCACGTAACGAATGCGTAACGCCCTCCAGGAAATCGCACGGCCCCATAAGCTGACCCATGCATTCCCGAACGCGCGGCCGATGCAATACGCGGAATTGAACTAGCAATAGAAGTTAGCGGTACTGAATCATATTCGTCCGATTGATCGACGTTTCTTATCTGGAATAGTGTCTCCAGATAGCCATTCCATTTATTGAAAATGGGATGCCATCCGAATCAAGCAATAAACAATGCCGACAGTGTTGCGGGATACGTAATTTACAATGCTTAAGTTCATTCTCGGCCTAAGCCTTCTCACCTCCAATCCGGCATTTGCATGCATCGCCAGCGAGAATTTTGACATCTACTTCTCGAGAGATAGCTCGCACATATCGAATTCAGAAATCGCCCGCATTGCAAAATGGGCCGCTGACCAAAAAATCCATTACGCCAATCACTTCACCAAAGAAACAACACTGATTAGTGGCCATGCCGAGGAAAGTGAACGGAGCGCACTGGCCCTTGCGCAATCAAGAATGCAAACCGCGTATGCGCTGTTGGAGCAACTAGGTTTTTTACGCGGGACCATCAAGACGAGCGCCCGCGTCTACTCGCATGGCGACGTGGACAATGGGCGGCGTGTGGAAATTTCCTTCCTGCCCGATTGCCCTAACAAGTGCTGCGATGGCAAGTAACGTCATACCGCCGCCGGTCACGGCGATGCGGCGTTGACGTACACATATGGCAAGCCTGCTGCACCATCGCCGGCAAGATCCATATGACGTGCCGGCCGTGTACCACCAAAGAAAAAGCCACCGGAGCCCGACGGCCCGGTGGCTTTTTCGCATGATCGGCAGGGCAGCGACAAGCGCCGCCGCCCGCGCGTCATGTCACGTCATGCCCTGCTTACTTGCCGCCAATGCTCTTCAGCGGCTTCCACTCGCCCTTCTCGACCTTGTACATCGTGATGCCGCCGTTCTTCAGGTCGCCCTTCGCGTCATACGCGACGTGCGTCGACGTCACACCGGCCATGTCGGTCTTCGCGAGCAGCGGCAGGTACTTCGCCGGATCGGTCGAATCGGCCTTCTTCATCGCGTTGAACAGCGCCATCGCACCGTCGTACGCATACGGCGAGTACGTCTGCACGTCTTCGCCGAAGCGCTTCTTGTACTTGTCCGCGTACGTCTTGCCGCCCGGCATTTCTTCCAGCGGGAGGCCTGCCAGCGAAGCGATCGTGCCGTCGGCCGCGTTGCCCGCGATCTTCAGGAACGTCGGCGTCTTCACCATTTCGCCGCTCATCAGCGGAGCGGTGATGCCGAGCGTCTTCATCTGCTTGACCATCGGCGCCGCCTGCGAATCCGCGCCGCCGTAGTAGACGAGATCCGGCTTCGCAGCCTTCAGCTTGGTCAGGATCGCCTTGAAGTCGACAGCCTTGTCGTTCGTGAATTCACGGTCGACGATCGACGCGCCGCCGGCCTTCGCGGCCTTCTCGAACTGGTCGGCGAGACCCTGGCCGTAGGCCGTGCGGTCGTCGACGATCGCGATCTTCTTCATGCCGAGATCCTTCGACGCGAACGTGCCGGCCACCGAGCCCTGCTGCGTGTCGGACGTCATCATGCGGAAGGTCGTCTTGTAGCCCTGCTGCGTGTATTCCGGTGCGGTCGCCATCGCGATCTGCGGAATGCCCGCGTTCGCGTAGATGCGCGAAGCCGGGATCGTCGTGCCCGAGTTGAAGTGGCCGAGCATGCCCTTGATGCCGTCGTCGACGAGCTTCTGCGCAACCGTCGTGCCGGTGCGCGGGTCGGCCTGGTCGTCTTGCGTGTCGAGTGTGAACTTCACCGGCTTGCCGCCGATCTTCGGGTTCGTCGCGTTGAAATCCTCGATCGCGAGCACGATCCCGTTCTGCATATCCTTGCCGTAGTGCGCCTGCGCGCCCGTCATCGGCCCTGCGTAACCGATCTTCACGTCATCCGCATGGGCCGTCCCCGCCAGCGACATGACCGCGACGAACGTCGCGCCTGCCAGCTTTTTCATCGTGTGTTGCATAGCATCTCCTTGGTACCAGGGTAAATGAAGCGGCTTCGGGATCGCCTTGCCGCTTCTTTTGTTTGATCCGAACGGCAAGGATGATCAGCCGATCGTCATCAAATTCGCATTGCCGCCCGCCGCGGCCGTGTTCACGCTCACCGAGCGCTCCGTCAGCAGCCGTTCCAGCGCGTAATCTTCCGCATCGCCGTTCTCGAACGCGCCCACCGACACGCCCTGCACCGACACGATCGGGCCCGGCCGCTGCGCGACGTCCTTCACGAGCGTCTGCAGTTCGTCGCTGTCGCCTTCGAACAGCACCGCGTCGAACGGCGCGTCGGCCTGCTTGCGCACGGTCGCGTGCGCCTTCAGCGACGCCGGCAGCGCGGCGACCAGCGCCTCGCCGGCCGCGCCCGCGAACAGCGCGCGGTTGCCGGTTGCGAGCACTGCCGCGAACTGCGCGCGCGCACCGCCCGGCGTCGCCGCGACACACAGCACCGTGCCGCGCGGGCCGAGTGTATACGTGTTTCGCTCGCCTGTCGGACCGGTCAGCACCGCGGTCGCACCGGCCGGCACCTGGGCCAGATAGCCGTCGCAGCGCGCGGCCAGCGCCGGCTCGCGCTGCTCGATCAGCCAGTCGCGCAGCGTCGTGAGCGCCGCCGCCGGGTTGCCGCGCGCGTCGCCTTCCACCGCGCCGTCCGCGATCAGCATCTGCGCGAGCGAACGCGGCAGGCCCGACGGACGCGTCGCGAGCAGGCGCTGCAGGTACAGCGCGCCGCCAGCCTTCGGGCCCGTGCCCGACAGCCCTTCGCCGCCGAACGGCTGGACGCCGACCACCGCGCCGATCACGTTGCGGTTCACGTAGATGTTGCCGACGTGCGCATTCGAAATCACGTGCGCGATCGTTTCGTCGATCCGCGTGTGGATGCCGAGCGTCAGGCCGTAGCCGGTCGCGCGGATCTGCTCCAGCAGCTTGTCGAGCTGACTGCGGCGGTAACGCACCACGTGCAGCACGGGGCCGAACACCTCGCGCTTGAGCTCGTCGATGCTGCCGATCTCAATCAAAGTCGGCGGCACGAACGTGCCGTGCGCACAGGCCTCGGGCGCCGGCAGTTGCGTGACGGCGTGCCCCTTGTCCTTCATCGCCGCGACGTGCGCGTCGATCGTCTGCTTCGCTTCGGCGTCGATCACCGGGCCGACGTCGGTCGACAGGCGGTCGGGATTGCCGAGCGCCAGCTCGTGCATCGCGCCCTTGAGCATCGTCAGCGTGCGATCCGCGACGTCGTCCTGCAGACACAGAACGCGCAGCGCCGAACACCGTTGACCGGCCGAGTCGAACGACGACTGCATCACGTCCGCGACGACTTGCTCCGCGAGCGCCGACGAGTCGACGATCATCGCGTTCTGGCCGCCCGTCTCCGCGATCAGCGGGATCGGCTTGCCGTCCGGGTCGAGGCGCGAGGCGAGCGTCTTGTTGATCAGGCGCGCGACTTCGGTCGAGCCGGTGAACATCACCGCACGCGTACGCGGATCGGCCACCAGCGCCGCACCGACGGTCTCGCCGGTACCCGGCAGCAGTTGCACCGCACCGGCCGGCACGCCGGCCTCGCGCAGCAGGCGCACGGCCTGGGCGGCGATCAGCGGCGTCTGTTCGGCCGGCTTCGCGAGCACCGTGTTGCCGGCGGCGAGTGCCGCGGCGACCTGGCCCATGAAGATCGCGAGCGGGAAGTTCCACGGGCTGATACAGACCACGGGGCCCAGCGGACGGTGCGTGTCGTTCGAGAATTCGCCGCGGATCTGTGCCGCGTAATAGCGCAGGAAGTCGACCGCTTCGCGGATCTCGGCGATCGCGTTCGGCAGCGATTTGCCGGCTTCGCGCACGATCAGGCCCATCAGCGTGTGCATCTGCGCTTCGAGCAGGTCGGCCGCGCGCACCAGGCAATCGGCACGCGCATCGACCGGCGTCGCCTGCCAGATCGGCGCGGCGGCCACCGCGTGCGCGAGTGCCGCGCTCACGTGTTCGGCCGTCGCTTCGCTGACCGTGCCGACCAGGTCGCGCTGGTCGGCCGGGTTGCGCACGTCGCGGGCCGGCGCATCGGCGAGCGTGTCGTCGGCAAGCATCGGCGCCGCGCGCCACGGGAAATGCGCGCTCGCGAGCAGTGCGGACGACAGCGACGCGAGACGGTGTTCGTTCGACAGGTCGAGGCCCATCGAGTTGGGACGCTCGTCGCCGTACAGGTTGCGCGGCAGCGGGATCTTCGCGTGCGGCGCGCCGAGCGGCACGACCTTCGACGCTTCGTCGACCGGATCGGCGACCAGCTCCTTCACCGACACGGTTTTATCCGCGATGCGGTTCACGAACGACGTGTTCGCGCCGTTCTCGAGCAGGCGGCGCACCAGGTACGCGAGCAGCGTCTCGTGCGTGCCGACCGGTGCGTACACGCGGCACGGACGGTTCAGCTTGTCGCGGCCGGTGACTTCCTCGTACAGCGGCTCGCCCATCCCGTGCAGGCACTGGAATTCGTACTGGCCCGGGTAGTAGTTCTGGCCCGCGAGCTGGTAGATCGCGGCCAGCGTGTAAGCGTTGTGCGTCGCGAACTGCGGGTAGACGGCGTCCGGCGCCGCGAGCAGCTTCTTCGCGCACGCGAGGTACGACACGTCGGTGTAGATCTTGCGCGTGTAGACCGGATAGCCTTCGAGGCCATCGACCTGCGCACGCTTGATCTCGGAATCCCAGTACGCGCCCTTCACGAGGCGGATCATCAGGCGGTGACGGCTGCGGCGCGCGAGATCGATCAGGTAATCGATCACGAACGGGCAGCGCTTCTGGTAGCCCTGCACGACGAAGCCGATGCCGTTCCAGCCCGCGAGATCCGGATCGAAGCACAGCGCCTCGAGCAGGTCGAGCGACAGCTCGAGCCGGTCGGCCTCTTCGGCGTCGATGTTCAGGCCGATGTCATAGCGGCGTGCGAGCAGCGCGAGGGCGCGCACGCGCGGCAGCAGCTCGCTCATCGTGCGGTCCTGCTGCGAACGCGAGTAGCGCGCATGCAGCGCCGACAGCTTGATCGAGATGCCCGGGCCTTCGTAGATGCCGCGGCCCCCGGCTGCCTTGCCGATCGCGTGGATCGCCTGTTCGTACGACGCGTAGTAGCGCTGCGCGTCCTCTTCGGTCGTCGCCGCTTCGCCGAGCATGTCGTACGAGTAGCGGAAGCCGCGCGCTTCGTACTTGCGGCTGTTCGCCAGCGCTTCGGAGATCGTCTCGCCGGTGACGAACTGCTCGCCCATCAGGCGCATCGCCATGTCGACGCCCTTGCGGATCAGCGGCTCGCCGCCGCGGCCGATCAGGCGCGTCAGCGCCGACGACAGCCCGGCTTCGCTGTTGGTCGTCACGAGCTTGCCGGTGATCATCAGCCCCCAGGTCGCCGCGTTCACGAACAGCGACGGCGCGTGGCCGACGTGCGAGCGCCAGTCGCCCTTGCTGATCTTGTCGCGGATCAGCGCATCGCGCGTCGCGCGATCGGGAATGCGCAGCAGCGCTTCGGCGAGGCACATCAGCGCCACGCCTTCCTGGCTCGACAGCGAGAACTCGTGGATCAGCCCCTCGACGCCGCCGCCCGAGCTCTTCTCGCGCAGCGCCTCGACGAGCTTCGTCGCGAGCGCCTGCACGTCCGCCTGCAGGTTCGCGGGCAGGCGCGCCTGGCCGAGCAGGAACGGCACGCATTCCGGCTCGGGGCGGCGGTACGCCGCCGTGATCGCCGCGCGCAGCACCGATTGCGGCTGCACGTTCTGCGCGAACTCGAGGAACGGATGCGGCGAGTTGTCGTCGTCGCCGTCCGCGGCCTGGCCGTCGGCGAGCTCCGTGACGCCGCTGTGGCCCGACAACTCGGGCGGCAACTGGCCGTGCTCGATCCGCTCGAGGTACGCGAAGATCGCCTGCTTGATCAGCCAGTGGGGAGTGCGCTCGAGACGCGCGGCGGCATCCTTGAGGCGCGAGCGGAGAAGGTCGTCGACTTTGACGCCGAGAGTCGTGCTTGCCATGGTGGGTTCGTGCGCCGGTGCGAGCCCGGCAATAGGGTGTGAGAGGATGCGCGAAATCCTACGGCACGCAATAAAAAGGTGCAACCACATTGAGAGATGGGTTGCACCCTTAGGTTAGTCAATATAATCAGCCACTTAGAACGTTGCAACCTAGGGGTTGCCCGTGGTCGGAGGATCGGTGTTTTCCCTGAGCGGGCCGATTTGACATGCGTGCGCAACCTTCCGCGCGCGAGGCGGCGGACGAAAATGGGTTGCACTGGGTGTGACGGCGGGTGTGGCGCCGAGGCGCAGCCGTGCGGCAAAAGACGGCTTGGGGGCGCACGGCCCCGGCGGGCCCGGCTTCAATGGGGCGGCACGCAGCACGGCGAGCGCACGGCGCGCCGCTCAGATATCCAGCGGATCGACCTCGACGCTCCACCGCAGCACGCCCTTCAGCGCGCGCAGCTCCGGCTGCCATGCGCGCAGCGCATGCTGCAGCGCCGCCCGCGACGCGCTTTCGAGCAGTAACTGCGCACGATGGACGTTCGCGACCTTGACGATCGTCATCGGCACCGCGTCGTAGACGGTCACGCGATCGGCGCCCGGCAGCCCCGGCAACGCGGCCGCGGCCTGCAGCAGGAACGCGAGCGCCGCATCGAGCGTTCGCCCTTCGGCGCGCAACAGCGCCTGGTAGACGAACGGCGGCAGGTGCGCGTCGCGGCGCTCGCCGAGCGTCGAATTCGCGAAGCCGACGTAATCCTGCCGCCCGAGCGCGTGGTACAGCGCGTGACGCGGGTAACGCGTCTGCACGAGCACCTCGCCCGGCAGCCCGGCCCGCCCCGCGCGGCCGCTCACCTGCATCAGCTGCGCGAACAGCCGTTCGCTCGCGCGGAAGTCGTGCGAGAACAGCGCGGTGTCGGCATTGAGCACACCGACGAGCGACACGCGCTGAAAGTCGTGCCCCTTCGCGATCATCTGCGTGCCGACGAGGATATCGACCTCGCCCGCGTGCACGTCGGAAAAGAGCGCCTGCGCGCTGCCCTTGCGGCGTGTGCTGTCCGCGTCGATCCGCAGCACGCGCGCGCCCGGCACGGCCTCGGCGAGCGCCTCCTCGATGCGTTGCGTGCCGCGCCCGAGCGGCGCGATGTCGACGTTGCCGCACTCGGGGCACGATCTCGGAATGCGCGCTTCCCAGCCGCAGTGATGGCAGCGCAGCGCGTGCTCGGGCTTGTGCAGCACGACGTACGCGCTGCAGCGCGGGCAGCCGGCCACCCAGCCGCAGGCATCGCACGCGAGCTGCGGAGCGTAGCCGCGCCGGTTCAGGAACACGAGGCTCTGTTCGCCGCGCTCGAGCCGCGCCTTCAGCGCCGCGACGAGCGGCCCCGACAGCCCGCCCAGCGACGCGCGCCCGCGCCGCCGCTCCTCTTCGAGGTCGATCAGCCGCACGGTCGGCAGCGTCGCGTCGGCTACCGCGCGGCGCGACAGCGTGAGCCGCGTGTAGCGGCCCTGCTCGGCCTGCCACCAGCTTTCGAGCGACGGCGTCGCCGAGCCGAGCACGACCGTGATGCCGAGCTGCTTCGCGCGCCACACGGCGAGATCGCGCGCCGAATAGCGCAACCCTTCCTGCTGCTTGTACGCGGGCTCGTGCTCCTCGTCGACGACGATCAGCGCGAGCGTCGGCATCGACGCGAGCACCGCGAGGCGCGTGCCGAGCACGATCCGCGCGCGTCCCGTATGCGCGGCGAGCCAGTTGCGCGCACGCTCGCCCTCGGCGAGCCCGCTGTGCAGCGTGACGATCGCGTCGTCGGCGAGGGCGCCCGCGAAGCGCGCGCGAAACGCGGCCTCGAATTGCGGCGTCAGGTTGATTTCGGGAACGAGCACGAGCGCCTGCGCATCCGGCCGTGCGTCGAGCAGCGACGCGAGCGCATGCAGATAGACTTCGGTCTTGCCGCTGCCCGTCACGCCGTGCAGCAGGAACGGCGCGAAGCCCTGCGCGGCGCGAATCGCGTCGAGCGCCTCGGCCTGCTGGTCCGTGAGCGCCGGCGGCACAGTTCGTCCACCGGCTGCCAACAGGTTATCCACAGCTTTGGGCACAGGCGCATTGGCCCAGCCGATCTCCTCGACGTCGACCCAGCCGCGCGTCGCCCAGTCGTCGAGCGTGACCGCCGCCTTCGGGTGAAGCGCGCGCGCATCCGGCAGCGCCAGCGAGCCGGTGTCGACCAGCGCCTGCGCGAGCCGCCGCAGCGCGGCCCCGCGGGCGGGCAGCGCCTCGGGCAGCGCCGCGCGGCCGGCTTCCGTCGGCCGGTAACGCACTTCGGGCGCGAGCAGCCGCCCCCAGCGCCCGGCATCGCGCAGCGCCTGCGGCAGCGCCGGCAACGCGACCTCGCCACGCCCGCGCTGGTAGTAGTCGGCGGCAAACGACACGAGCGCGAGCCAGTCCGGCGACAACGGCGGCAGGTCGGCGCAGATCGCGTCGATCGCGCGCAGCCGGGACGGCGGCACCTCGGTGTGAGTCGTCACTTCACAGACGAGCCCGACGGCCTGCCGCTTGCCGAACGGCACCTGCACGAGCGTGCCCGGCCCGGGCGGCGGTTGCACGTCGCAGCGGTAATCGAACAGGGTGGCGAGCGGATGGTCGAGCGCGACGCGCAGATAGGTGCCGCTCATGACGGCACTCCGACGGCGGCATGCGCCGCATGGGCATGGACGGCCGACATCCGCGCTCGCATCGGGGCAGCGAACTTAAAGTAAAACTTCAGATTCGGCGCTAAGTTTTGGATTCGCATTAGGAATCGCCGTATACCCTGCCCAGCCTGTGGATAACTTTGTTGAGAACTCGCCGCTCACTGGCCGCAACGCGCGCGGGGCCGTGCTTTGCGCGGATTTTCGCCGCTTGTTGCGGTGCCCCGCTGAGCCTTATTCCATAAGGCTGCTATTCAAATTACCGAACCATAGCGAGACAAATTGACCGATACAGGGCTCTACCGCGCTGCAACGTGGAAAATGTGTATAAGTCAAGTCTTGACAAGCACTGAATCGGCAACCGGTGCGGGGTTGCGTCCTGTTTAGTTCCGATAGCGAAACGCTGTCACGCCGCAGTGCAGCATGACAGCGCTTGCGCTCAGCCCGCGGCTCCGCTACGGATCGAGCGGCTGTGGCGATGCACTTCGTCGACGAGTTCGGCGACGTGATCGGGCGATGTGAATTGCGAAATGCCGTGCCCGAGGTTGAATACATGGCCCGGATGGTTGCCATAGCTGTCGAGCACCGCGCGCGCCTGCTCGCGTACGGCGGCGGGCGGCGCAAACAGGATCGTCGGATCGAGGTTGCCCTGCAGCGCGACCTTGCCCGCAACGCGTTCGCGCGCGTGGCCGAGGTTGACCGTCCAGTCGAGCCCGACCGCGTCGACGCCGGTCGCCGCGATCTCCTCGAGCCACAGCCCGCCGCCCTTCGTGAACGTGATCACCGGCACGCGCTCGCCGTCGTGCTCGCGCTTGAGCTGCGAGACCACGCGGCGGATGTAGTCCAGCGAGAAACGCTGGTACGCGCCGTCCGCCAGCGCGCCGCCCCACGTATCGAAGATCATCACGGCCTGCGCGCCCGCTTCGATCTGCGCGTTCAGGTACGCAGCCACCGCCTGCGCGTTCACGTCGAGGATCCGGTGCATCAGGTCGGGACGCGAATACGCCATCGACTTCACCGTGCGGAAATCGTCCGACCCGCCGCCTTCGACCATATAGCACGCGAGCGTCCACGGGCTGCCCGAAAAACCGATCAGCGGCACGCGCTGGCGGCCCTGGCCGTCGGTGAGCGCGCGACGGATCTCGCGCACAGCGCCCGTCACGTAGCCGAGCGTCTCTTCGATGTCCGGCACCGCGAGCTTCGCGACGTCGGCCTCGGTACGCACCGGATGCGCGAACTTCGGCCCTTCGCCGACCTGGAAGTCGAGGCCGAGCCCCATCGCGTCGGGAATCGTCAGGATGTCCGAGAACAGGATCGCGGCGTCGAGCGGGAAGCGCTCGAGCGGCTGCAGCGTCACTTCGGTCGCGTAGTCGGGATGCTTCGCGAGGCCGAGGAAGCTGCCGGCGCGCGCGCGCGTCGCGTTGTATTCGGGCAGGTAGCGGCCGGCCTGGCGCATCAGCCAGATCGGCGTGTAGTCGGTCGGCTCGCGCAGAAGCGCACGCAGGAAGGTGTCGTTGAGCAGGTTATGGGCCACGGTAGGAGCGACGATGCGAGGGCAAAGCGGCATTTTACCGGACAGCCGCCGTCGGGCCGCGCTTGCCGACGCGATGGCGGCCATATGACGCGCGCGATGGCTCCGTTATGATCGGACGCTCATATCGAACGAAACGAAGGAGGAGACCGATGAAGACACTCGCCACGCTCGCCGCCGCCGCATTGCTTTGCTGCGCCGCGGCGCACGCGCAGACTGGCGCAGGCACCGCCGCCGCACCGGGCGCCGGCTCGCGGCTCGACGACGTGCTCGCGCGCGGCACGCTGCGCGTGTGCACGACGGGCGACTACAAGCCGTATTCGTACTACCGTGCGGACGGCCGCTTCGAGGGCATCGACATCGACATGGCCGAATCGCTCGCGAAGTCGCTCGGCGTGAAGGCCGATTACGTGAAGACGAGCTGGCCGAACCTGACCGGCGATTTCGTCGCGAAATGCGACATCGCGGTGGGCGGCGTGTCGACGACGCTCGAGCGCCAGAAGCGCGTGTTCTTCACGCAGCCGTACGTGGTGGACGGCAAGACGCCGATCGTGCGCTGCGCGGACGCCGGCAAATACCAGACCGTCGCGCAGATCGACCGGCCGGAGACGCGCGTGATCGTGAACCCGGGCGGCACCAACGAGCGGTTCGCGAAGCAGCATTTCACGCATGCGAACCTCACCGTCTATCCGGACAACGTAACGATCTTCAAGCAGATCCTCGCCGGCAAGGCGGACGTGATGGTGACGGATGCGTCCGAGACGCTGCTGCAGCAAAAGCTGAATCCGGGCCTGTGCTCGGTGCATCCGGACAAGCCGTTCCAGTTCGGCGAGAAGGCGTACATGGTGCCGCGCGGCGACGTCGCGTTCCAGCAGTACGTCGATCAGTGGCTGCATCTCGCGCTGTCGACCGGCGAATACCAGGCGATTTCGGACAAATGGCTGAAGTAAGCGGGCACGCGCACGGCGACAGGTAGCAGGCACCGACCCCGCGGCTACCGCCGCGAAAGCCGCTGCGCGGCGGCAGCCAAAGCGCCGCCGTTACAGTTCGGCGCAGCGCGCCGGCGCCCGGAAAATCGGCCCGAAGCCACCGAATTGGCCGAACGGCCGACTTCCACGCGTGCCGATCACGTTTCAAAATCTTTCCGACGAATGAATCGTCATGCGCGGTATCGGCCGGAAGGCGCATTTTCTCACGTGCAAATCGGCAGTTCGTCGAGCCTGATACGCATGAAAAACGCATCGTGCGCATGCGCTGAAAACGCTGCGGAAAATATGAGTAAAAATGACCTTTTTCAGGCCCTCAAAAACAGCAAAAAATCCCGGAAAGCCTTATCTGGCGGGCGTTACAACCTGAAACACTTTGTTACCGCGACGGGTCATTAATTCGCCCACAATGGCCTCAACGGTTTCAACACGGATGCGGTCTCGTGTGCCAAGTGTGAGCGGACGCGAAGCGCTGCGAGCCAGTCGGTCACGTACCGAAGCCCTTCCGAGGGGCATCCCTGTTGGAGTCGTTTCCGGCCCCCCGCCGGACTCGGTTTCATCTTTGGTCTCCTCGCGCTAACCCCGTAGCGTGTGGTTTTTAGCGGGCTAATAAGCCCGCTTTTTTTCGTCCATCGAAAGCGCAACGGCCCGCAGGCCGCCGCGTTTTTCCCGCCTTCATGCCGCACTACGCGGTCTTCTGCACGTCGAGCTTCAGCTCCTCGATCATCCGGTCGCGCATCACGAATTTCTGCACCTTGCCCGTCACCGTCATCGGCAGCTCGTCGACGAAGCGGATGTAGCGCGGGATCTTGTAGTGCGCGATCTGCCCGTTGCAGAACGCACGCACGTCGTCCTCGGTCATCTGCTCGTCCGCGCGCAGCACGATCCACGCACACAGCTCCTCGCCGTACTTCGCATCGGGCACGCCGAATACCTGCGCGCTCTGGATCTTCGGATGCCGAAACAGGAATTCCTCGATCTCGCGCGGATAGACGTTCTCGCCGCCGCGAATCACCATGTCCTTCAGCCGGCCGACGATGTTGCAGTAGCCGTCCGCATCGAGCGTCGCAAGGTCGCCCGTATGCATCCAGCCGTCCACCAGCACCTCGCGCGTCTTCGCGTCGTCGTCCCAGTAGCCGAGCATGACCGAATAGCCCTTCGTGCACAGCTCGCCGGTTGCGCCGACCGGCACGATCTCGCCGTTCGGGTCGACGATCTTCACCTCCAGATGCGGCTGGATGCGGCCGACCGTCGTCGTGCGCTTTTCGAGCGGATCGTCGGTCGAGCTCTGGAACGACACGGGGCTCGTTTCCGTCATCCCGTACGCAATCGTGATCTCCGACAGGTGCATCTGCGACACGACGCGCTTCATCGTCTCGATCGGGCACGGCGAACCGGCCATGATCCCGGTGCGCAACGTCGACAGGTCGAATTTCGCGAACTCGGGGTGAACGAGCTCCGCGATGAACATCGTCGGCACGCCATGCAGCGCGGTGCAGCGCTCGTCGGCCACCGCCGCGAGCGTCGCGACCGGGTCGAACGCCTCGCCCGGGAACACCATCGCCGCGCCCTTCGACACGCACGCGAGCACCGCGAGCACCATCCCGAAACAGTGATACAGCGGCACCGGGATGCACAGCGTGTCCTGCTCGGTGAAGCGCATCGCCGCCGCGATCGAGCGCCCGTTGTTGACGACGTTGCGATGCGTGAGCGTCGCGCCCTTCGGGCTGCTGGTCGTGCCGCTCGTGAACTGGATGTTGATCGGCTCGCTGGCCGCGAGCGTCGCGCCGATCGCATCGAGCAGCGCGGGACCGACGGCCTGGCGGCCGCGCGCCATCACGTCCGCGAAGCGGAACATGCCGGCCGGCGCGACGTCGCCCATCGACACGACCGTGCGCAGGCTCGGCACGCGGGCCGCATGCAGATCGCCCGGCGTCGCGCTCGCGAGCTCCGGCGCGATGGTCTGCAGCATCTCGACGTACGCGGAAGTCTTGAAGCGCTCGGCGGCGATCACGGCCTTGCAGCCGACCTTGTTCAGCGCGTATTCGAGCTCCGACAGCCGGTAGGCCGGATTGATGTTGACGAGCACGGCGCCGATCCGCGCCGTCGCGAACTGCGTGAGCAGCCATTCGCTGCGGTTCGGCGACCAGATGCCGACGCGATCGCCCTTCACGATGCCGAGCGAGGCCAGGCCGGACGCCAGCACGTCGACCTCGTTCGCGAACTCGCGCCAGGTCCAGCGCACCTGCTGCTCGCGGAACACGACGGCCGGACGATCGGGAAAGCGGCCCGCCGTGTCGAGCAGGAACCGGCTGATCGTCGCTTCGGAGAGCGGAACGTCGGTCGTGCCGCGTACGTACGACAATCCGTTTTCGGGCGCGATCAGCGCCCCCACGCCAAGGTCTGCTGCCATGAATGTCTCCGTCCTTTTGGTCTGGTCGGCCTGCGCACTTGCGGCGCCCGCCTCCGCCGCGCAATCGCGACGGACGGCCTCGACGCAGATGATGACGCGCGCGGCTGACGACACTCTGACAGCAAATCGCGGCCGACGGATGAAATAGCACGACCGGACGGAATGATCCGGCCCGCAAAAATCAGACGAACGCGACAGGCGAAAAAAAAGCAGCCCGAAGGCTGCTTTCTTTCGCGGGATACGCGGCGCGGCTCAGTGCCGGCTGCGAATCTTCGCCAGACGCTGGATCGCCTCGAGCTGCGCCATCGCGGTCGCAAGCTCGGATTGCGCCTTCGCGAGGTCGAGATCCGACTTCGCGTTCTGCAGCGTTTCCTCGGCACGCTTGCGTGCTTCCTCGGCTTTCGCCGCGTCGAGATCCTTGCCGCGGATCGCGGTATCGGCGAGCACCGTCACGGCGCCCGGCTGCACTTCGAGAATGCCGCCCGCGACGAACACGAATTCGTCGTTGCCGCCCTCGACTTCGATGCGCACCGCACCCGGACGAATCCGCGTGATCAGCGGCGTGTGGCCCGGCAGAATACCCAGCTCACCCGTTTCGCCCGGCAGCGCGACGAATTTCGCCTCGCCCGAGAAGATCTGCTCTTCCGCGCTGACGACGTCTACTTTGATGGTTGCCATATCGACTCCTGTCGACGAGTGCGAACGCCTCGCGGCGCCTGCCCTCGTCCCATGCACGGCGGATTGAGCGTGTTGCGGTCGGCGCGACCGGCCCGGTTACCGGTCAGTGAAGACCGACACCCAGCCAGCACGCGCCGTGCGACTCACTCGAACCCTTACGAGATCTTCTTGGCCTTTTCGAAGGCTTCGTCGATCGTGCCGACCATGTAGAACGCCTGTTCCGGCAGGTGGTCACACTCGCCGTCGACGATCATCTTGAAGCCGCGGATCGTTTCCTTCAGCGGCACGTACTTGCCCGGCGAGCCCGTGAACACTTCAGCAACGTGGAACGGCTGCGACAGGAAACGCTGGATCTTACGAGCGCGCGCGACCGACAGCTTGTCTTCCGGCGACAGTTCGTCCATACCCAGAATCGCGATGATGTCGCGCAGTTCCTTGTAGCGCTGCAGCGTTTGCTGAACGCGACGGGTGATCGTGTAGTGCTCTTCACCGATCACGTTCGGGTCGATCTGGCGCGACGTCGAGTCGAGCGGGTCGACCGCCGGGTAGATACCCAGCGAAGCGATGTCACGCGACAGAACGACGGTTGCGTCCAGGTGGCCGAAGGTCGTAGCCGGCGACGGGTCGGTCAAGTCGTCCGCAGGGACGTACACGGCCTGGACCGACGTAATCGAGCCCTTCTTGGTCGACGTGATGCGCTCTTGCAGCTTGCCCATTTCTTCAGCCAGCGTCGGCTGATAGCCCACTGCCGACGGCATACGGCCGAGCAGTGCCGACACTTCGGTACCGGCCAGCGTGAAACGGTAGATGTTGTCGACGAAGAACAGCACGTCGAGGCCTTCGTCACGGAAGTGCTCGGCCATCGTCAGGCCGGTCAGCGCGACGCGCAGACGGTTGCCCGGCGGCTCGTTCATCTGGCCGTACACCAGCGCGACCTTGTCGAGAACGTTCGAGTCCTTCATTTCGTGGTAGAAGTCGTTCCCTTCACGGGTACGCTCGCCCACGCCCGCGAACACGGAGTAACCACCGTGTTCCTTCGCGATGTTGTTGATGAGCTCCATCATGTTGACGGTCTTGCCCACGCCAGCACCGCCGAACAGGCCAACCTTGCCGCCCTTTGCGAACGGGCAGATCAGGTCGATAACCTTGATACCCGTTTCGAGCAGTTCGGTCGACGGCGACAGTTCGTCGAACGCCGGAGCCTTCTGGTGGATCGAACGCGTATGTTCGCTTTCGATCGGGCCGGCTTCGTCGATCGGACGGCCGAGCACGTCCATGATCCGGCCGAGGGTCGGCTTGCCGACCGGCACCGAGATCGGCTTTGCCGTGTTCTTCACGGTCAGGCCGCGGCGCAGGCCGTCGGATGCACCCAGACAAATGGTGCGGACCACGCCGTCGCCCAGCTGCTGCTGGACTTCGAGCGTCAGTTCCGAGCCATCGAGAATAAGCGCGTCGTAGATCTTCGGCATGCTGTCGCGCGGGAATTCCACGTCGATAACGGCGCCGATGCACTGTACGATCTTGCCTTCTACCAAAGCAGCAGTACTCATCGCTTTTCCTTTAAATACCTGATTCTTTACTCGCGCAAAGGCGCAGTTGTCGTCCGTGGCGCGCGCTTAAACAGCAGCTGCGCCGCCGACGATCTCCGACAGTTCTTTCGTAATCGCGGCCTGACGGCTCTTGTTGTACACGAGCTGCAGTTCGCTGATCACCGTCTTCGCGTTGTCGGACGCGGCCTTCATCGCGACCATGCGCGCCGATTGCTCGGACGCCATGTTTTCCGCGACGGCCTGGTACACCAGCGCCTCGACGTAACGCACGAGCAGTTCGTCGACGACTGCCTGCGCGTCCGGCTCGTAGATGTAGTCCCACGACGTGGCCGGCGTACCGTCATCGGCTTCGAAGTGCTCCGACGACAGCGGCAGCAGCTGCTCGATCACGGCTTCCTGCTTCATCGTGTTGACGAAGCGCGTGTACGCGATATAAACGGCCGACAGCTTGCCTTCCGAGTACAGGTCGAGCTGCGTCTTCACCGCGCCGATCAGCTTGTCCAGGTGCGGGGTGTCGCCGAGGTGCACGACCTGCGACATCACCTTCGCGCCGAAGCGGTTCAGGAACCCGAGGCCCTTGCTACCGATTGCGGTGGCTTCGACCTTCTGGCCCTTCTCTTCCAGCTCCTTGAACTTCTGCACCGTCGCACGCAGCACGTTGGTGTTCAGACCGCCGCACAGCCCCTTGTCCGTCGTGACGAGGATGATGCCGGCCGTCTGCGCGCCGTCGTTCGCCACCATGAACGGGTGGCGGTACTCCGGGTTCGCGCGGCTCATGTGCGCGGCGATGGCACGGACCTTGTCCGCATACGGGCGAGCGGCGCGCATGCGTTCCTGCGCGCGGCGCATCTTCGATGCGGCCACCATCTCCATCGCCTTCGTGATCTTGCGCGTGTTCTGCACGCTCTTGATCTTGCCGCGAATTTCCTTCATTCCAGCCATAGCTTGCTCCTTGACCGAAGCGGCGCGGGCGCATCAGCACCCGCGCGGCCTCAGTGTGTCACTCGCGGATCAATAGGCACCGGACTTCTTGAAGGATTCGATCGCCGAGCGCAGTGCGCCTTCGTCGTCCTTCGAGAGATCCTTGGTGTCTTCGATGCGCTTGATGAGGTCAGCGTTGCTGGTCTTCAGGCTTTCGCGCAGGCCCTTCTCGAACGACAGCACTTGCTTGACGTCGAGGTCGTCGAGGTAGCCGTTGTTTGCGGCGTACAGCGACACGGCCAGTTCCCACACCTGCAGCGGCTGGTACTGCGGCTGCTTCAGCAGTTCCGTCACGCGGCGGCCGCGCTCGAGCTGCTTGCGGGTCGCTTCGTCGAGGTCCGACGCGAACTGGGCAAATGCCGCCAGTTCACGATACTGCGCGAGGTCGGTACGGATACCGCCCGACAGCTTCTTCACGACCTTCGTCTGAGCGGCGCCACCGACGCGCGACACCGACACGCCGGCGTTGATTGCCGGGCGGATGCCTGCGTTGAACAGGTCGGTTTCCAGGAAGATCTGGCCGTCGGTAATCGAGATCACGTTCGTCGGAACGAACGCGGTCACGTCGCCCGCCTGCGTTTCGATGACCGGCAGTGCCGTCAGCGAACCGCTCTTGCCCTTCACTTCGCCGTTCGTGAACTTCTCGACGTACTCTTCCGACACGCGAGCCGCGCGCTCGAGCAGACGCGAGTGGAGATAGAACACGTCACCCGGGTATGCTTCACGGCCGGGCGGGCGGCGCAGCAGCAGCGAGATCTGACGGTATGCCCAGGCTTGCTTGGTCAAGTCGTCGTAAATGATCAGCGCGTCTTGGCCACGGTCGCGGAAGTATTCGCCCATCGTGCAGCCGGCGTACGGTGCGAGGTACTGCATCGCTGCCGAATCCGAAGCCGAAGCGGCGACGACGATCGTGTATTCCATCGCGCCCGTTTCTTCGAGCTTGCGAACCACGTTCATGATCGACGAAGCCTTCTGGCCGATCGCGACGTAGATACAGATCAGGTCCTTGCCCTTCTGGTTGATGATCGCGTCGAGCGCCACCGCGGTCTTGCCGCACTGACGGTCGCCGATGATCAGCTCACGCTGGCCACGGCCGATCGGCACCATTGCGTCGATCGACTTGATGCCCGTCTGCACCGGCTGCGACACCGACTTGCGCCAGATCACGCCCGGGGCGATCTTTTCGATCGCGTCGGTCAGCTTCGCGTTGACCGGGCCCTTGCCGTCGATCGGGTTGCCGAGCGCATCGACCACGCGGCCGACGAGTTCCGGACCGACCGGCACTTCGAGAATGCGGCCCGTCGTCTTGACGATGTCGCCTTCCGAGATGTGTTCGTATTCGCCGAGAATCACCGCGCCGACCGAGTCGCGCTCGAGGTTCAGCGCGAGGCCGAACGTGTTGCCCGGAAACTCGAGCATTTCGCCCTGCATCACGTCCGACAGGCCGTGGATACGCACGATACCGTCGGTCACGGAGATCACGGTGCCCTGGTTGCGAACGTCTGCGCTCGCTTCAAGGCCCTGGATCCGGCTCTTGATCAGCTCGCTGATCTCAGAGGGATTGAGTTGCATTATTCGCTCCTGATAGTCAATTCTGTTGCGTGCCGGCGTGGCGCTCAGGCGGTCAACGCAGCCTGCATCGATGCGAGGCGCGCGCGAACCGAGGTGTCGAGCACTTCGTCGCCGACCGTCACGCGCACGCCGCCGATCAGCGACGAATCGACTTCGACCGTCGGTTTCAGCTTGCGCTTGAACTTGCGCTCGAGGCCCGAGACGAGACTCTCGAGATCCGCGCCGTTCAGCGGGAACGCGCTCACGATCTCGGCGTCGGCTGCACCTTCACGTTCGTTCTTGAGCGCCTCGAACTGCTCGGCGATTTCCGGCAGCAGCGCGATGCGATGATTGTCGACCAGCATCTGCACGAAGTTCTTCGCTTCAGCGCCAGCCGCGAGCGGCGACTTCACCGCAGCAAGCAGCAACTCGGCTACTTGCGTGCGCGTCACCTTCGGGCTCGACGCGACCGACAGGACTTCCGGCAGACGCGCAACCTGGGCCAGCTCTTGCACGAGCGTGGACCAGGCGGCGATGTCACCGCCCTCGGCCACGCGGAACAGCGCTTCTGCGTAAGGGCGGGCGATGGTTGCAAGTTCGGCCATGATCAGAGCTCGGCTTTCAGTTGATTCAGCAGTTGGGCGTGGGCCGTTTGATCGACTTCGCGCTTCAGGATCTGCTCGGCGCCCTTCACGGCCAGCGTAGCGACTTCGCCACGCAGCGCTTCGCGCGCCTTCACGATTTGCTGTTCTGCTTCCGCCTTCGCCTGGGCGATGATGCGGGCGGCTTCAGCCTGGGCGTTGGCCTTGATTTCCTCGGCGACCGCCTGGGCACGCTTTTCGGCGTCGGCGATGCGCTGCTGGCCGTCATTGCGGGCCTGCGCGAGTTCCTGGTCCACGCGCTTGTGCGCTGCGTCGAGTTCTGCCTTGCCCTTTTCGGCGGCGGCGAGGCCGTCGGCGATCTTCTTCGAACGTTCGTCGAGGGCGTTGATCAACGGCGGCCACACGAATTTCATCGTGAACCACGCGAGGACCAGGAACACGACCATTTGCGCAAACAGAGTTGCGTTGAGATTCACGGTGTTTCCTTATCTGCTATTCCGGAAAAATGAAACGGTAAGGCGCTCATCGAGTTGCATTCGATCAGCGCCCCAAGTCTCCGTTCCGCCCTGCGCCGGCTTGCGCCGGACGCATATTTCCGAGGAACCTTAGCCTGCGAGCTTCGACAGGAGCGGGTTCGCGAACGCGAACAGCATTGCAACACCCACGCCGATCAGGAATGCCGCGTCGATCAGACCAGCCAGCAGGAACATCTTCGTTTGCAGCGGGTTGATGAGTTCCGGCTGACGTGCGCAGGCTTCGATGTACTTACCACCCATCAGCGCGATACCGATACAGGCGCCGATTGCACCCAGGCCGATGATGATGCCGATACCGATGGCGGTCAGACCCTGGATGTTGGCGATGTAAGCTTGCATGATCACTCCTTTGTGAAAAGACTTGGAACTGAGATTTAAAAAACTAAAACGGAAACTCTTTCTTGCACGCCGCGCTTAATGCTTGTCGTGCGCCTGGCCGAGATACACCAGCGTCAGCATCATGAAAATGAATGCCTGCAACAGAACAATCAGGATGTGGAAGATTGCCCAGACGCTACCCGCGATCACATGGCCAACGAAGCCGAGGAACGTTGCGTCGCCACCGAAGCTCCACATGCTGCCGAGCAGGGCGATCAACAGGAACAACAGCTCACCCGCGTACATGTTGCCGAACAGCCGCATACCGAGGGAGACGGTCTTCGCGAGATATTCGACGATGTTGAGCGCGAGGTTCGGGATCCACAGCAGCGGGTGGGCGCCAAACGGAGCCGACAGCAGCTCATGCACAAAGCCGCCCGCGCCCTTGATCTTGATGCTGTAGTAGATCATCAGGACGAACACGCCGAGCGCGATGCCGAGCGTGCCGTTCAGGTCGGCCGTCGGGACGATGCGATGGTGGGTAATCACGTCCGACAGACCGAGCCAGCCGATCACGCGGCCCGGCAGGTCGACGGGGAGGAAGTCGAGGGAGTTCATCAGCGCGACCCACACGAACACCGTGAGCGCGAGCGGAGCGATGAAGGTACGATTGCCGTGAACGATGGCCTTCGATTGGTCTTCGACCATCTCGACGAGCATCTCGATCGCGCACTGGAAACGGCCCGGCACGCCCGACGTCGCCTTGCGGGCAGCCAGACGCAGCACGAGGATCGTCACGATGCCGCAAACGATCGACCAGAACAGCGTGTCGAGATTCCAGACGTGGATGTCGAAAATCGACGTCTGATGCGAGGTGGAGAAATTCTGCAAGTGGTGCGCAATGTACTCGGACGGATCCGGACCACGCGTGCCTTCGCTAGCTGCCATATCGTTAATGCCACCCAAATTGTCGAAAATCGTTTTGCCAGTTCCGCAACACCCTATTGCGGGAACGGGCCGGTGCGGTTCGTTGTCGAAACCGCACGCTGCTTGTTCCTTACCGCCAGGCCAGCGCGATCCAATACGTCTTCAGCACGACGAGGTACGTGACGAGGAACGGCACCCAGTGCACGCCGGCCCAGCCGAACGCCACTGCTGCGAACATCCCGATCGTCAGGCCGAGCTTCAGGGCTTCGCCCATCACCCAGCTCATCACGGTGGCCGAGCCACCTGCCTTCAGTCGTGCCACGAACACCGCACTGGGCACCCAGCCAATCGCCCCGCCCAGAAACGCGGATTGCGCAGCGGCGCCCGGCGACTTCGAAAACAGCCACCACGCCAGCGTTGCAACCAGGGACAGAACCACTTGCGCGAATACCACCTTGTAGGGAGTCACGCGCGAGGGCTTGCTCACGTTCGGGCCGAACAGCTTTTCGGCTTCTGCCCGTGTGAGCGGAACGATGTTGTTATCTTGCTGCTCGACATCCCAGTCATCATCGAATTCGCGCCGCTCGCCGGCCGCTAAAGCGGTGCGTTGCGTGCGCTGATCGTCGTGCCTGTCGTCCGGCGCCTGACCCGCCATCGCAATCTTCCGCAAAATCCTTGAACCCGGCCCCAAGCTTTCCGAAAGCTTTCAGGGGTGCCTAGCTAACAAATCCGGGCGATTGTAAGCGATAGTTGCAAGTGATTCAAGGCTTTAGACGCGACAAAAACCTGCGTAAAACGACGCCTCATCATGTGAAAAAACACGCGATTCGACGACGTACGATGACAGTTGTAAGGTCGCTTTTTTGCGCCGGTATTTCTTGCTCGAAAACATCCGGCGATGAGGGAATGGCGAGGAAACGATGCCCGGTGCGGGCGCTGGCGGAGCGGCGCGATCACCGCCCAAGATCCACGCTGTGACGCAGCTCGGGGCCCAGGCTCCGCTCGACACCCCAAGCAGACGAAACACTGTGACCACCCGGCCGCGCCGGTTGCGTGAAATTGGGACCGACGCTGACGCGCCGAACCATCCAATCAGTTGTCACGCCACCACAGTCGATCGACTGTGGATTGCCGCACTTATCAACAGCCCGCACCAGCGCGAATGCTGTGCACCCTCCCCGCCACACGAATGGCACGCCTGTGCCACGCACATCCGCATCGCTCAACCGTGAACGAGCAGCCATGCGCCGAGTGCCGCGCTTGCGAGCGCGAACGGAATCGAGACCAGGTGGAACGGCAGCCACATGCGCGGCTCCTTCGCGAGACGCACCGCGATCAGGTTCGCCAGCGAGCCGATCGCGAAACCGAATCCGCCGACCGATACGCCGAACGCGAGCGCGCGCCAGTCACGCGTGAACTCCGACAGCAGGATCGCGGCCGGCACGTTGCTGATGCCCTGCGACAGCACGGCACCGGCCGCAAAGATGCGCAGCGATGAATCGAGGCGCGCATGCGCAATCGCGTCATGGATGACGGGCAGCGCAGCCGCGCTGCGCAGCACGACGAACATCAGGACGAAAATCAGGAGCAGCAGCCAGTCGATCTTAAGGACTGCATCACGTTTTACGACAAGCAGCACGATCGCGACGGCAACCAGGCCCGGCAGCGGATGGTGTGCATCGGCGAGCAGCACGAATGCCGCGAACAGCACCGCCGCGATCAGCGCGTGCATGCGCTGTACGGGAATGGCAACGACGTCGCCGGACAGGTCGAGCGGCTTCGCGCGAAATGCGCACGCGGTCAGCACGAACAGCAGCGCCATCAGCGCGATCGCGAGCGGCCCGAGCGTGACCACGAAACGGCCGAACGACACGCCGCTCAATTGCCACAGGAAAAGATTCTGGGGATTGCCGAGCGGCGTCGCGACGGACCCCGCATTGACGGCCAGCGCGACGACGATCACGAGCCGCCGGAACGGCAGCGGTGTCAGCGCACGCAACGACACCATCAACGGCACGACGACGAACAGCGCGACGTCGTTGGTGAGCCACATCGACAGCAACGCGGCGAATCCGACCAGCAGCATCGCCAGGCCGCGTTCGGAGTGCACGTGATGCACGATGCGGTGTGCGAGCCACATCAGGCAGCCGGACAGCTCGAGCGCCTTGGTCAGCATCAACAGGCCCGCAAGCGTCGCGACCGTCTGCCAGTCGACGCGATCGGCCAACACGGACAATGGTTGCGGACGCACCCATTGCAGCAGGATCAGGCCCAGCGCGAGCACCGATAGCACGGGCTCCTGCGCAAGCCATCCGAGCCAACTGCGCGGCGCCCGCGCGCCCGTCTCCGCCATCGGCTACCCGTTACTCTTCGGCTGCAACGTTGCCGCGCAGTCGCGCGAGAATGCCCTCGAGCGCGTCGAGGTTGCCGAAGTCGATCATCACCTGCCCTCGCCCGCGGCGGCCAAGTTTGATCTTCACCGTCGACGCGAGCAGGTCGGACAACTCCTCCTCGAGACGGCGCGTATCGCGGCCGCCGTCGTCCTTCGCGCGCGCCTTCACGGACGGCGCTTCCTTTGTCGTGTGCGAGACAAGCTTCTCTGTCTCGCGTACCGACATGCGCTTGTTGACGACCTGATGGGCGAGCGTGATCTGCGTGGCAGCATCGACGGCGAGCAGCGCGCGCGCATGCCCCATGTCGAGATCACCGGCCAGCAGCATCGTCTGCACCGGCGAGGCCAGGTTCAGCAAGCGCAGCAGGTTCGACACCGCGCTGCGCGAACGGCCAACCGATTCGGCCGCCTGTTCGTGCGTGAAACCGAACTCGTCGAGCAGGCGCTGGATACCGTGCGCCTCTTCAAGCGGGTTCAGATCCTCGCGCTGGATGTTCTCGATCAGCGCCATCGCCGCGGCGGCCTGATCCGACACGTCCTTCACGAGCACCGGCACTTCATCGAGGCCCGCCAGGCGCGCCGCACGGAAACGGCGCTCGCCTGCGATGATCTCGTATTTGTCTGACGAAATGGGCCGTACCAGGATCGGCTGCATCACGCCCTGCGCGCGAATGCTCGCCGCGAGCTCCTGCAGGCTGCCCTCGTCCATCCGCGTCCGCGGCTGGTACTTGCCGGCCTGCAGCTTGCCGAGCGCGAGCGTGTTCGGTGCGCCTTCGATCTTCACCGCTTCGGTGATATCGGCACTGCCGCCGAGCAGCGCTTCGAGGCCACGTCCCAAGCCCTTCTTCTTTGGTACCGCGTTCATGTCTTTCTTCCTCGCTTCGCTCATGTCCGGATCACGACACCTCGAACGCGCGCACGCGGTCGATCATCTCGGCGCCGAACTGGAGATACGCTTGCGCACCACGCGAGTTGCGGTCGAACACGACGCCCGGCAGCCCGTAACTCGGCGCTTCCGCCAAGCGCACGTTACGCGGAATCACCGCGTCGAACACCTTGTCGCCGAAGTGCGCTTTCAGTTGATCGGAGACTTGCTGCTGCAACGTGATGCGCGGATCGAACATCACGCGCAGCAAGCCGATGATCTTCAGGTCGCGGTTCATGTTCGCGTGAACCTGCTTGATCGTGTTGACGAGGTCGGACAACCCTTCCAGCGCGAAGTATTCGCACTGCATCGGGATGACTACGCCGTGCGCCGCGCACAGCCCGTTCAGTGTCAGCAGCGACAGCGTCGGCGGGCAATCGATCAGCACGAAGTCGTATTCGTCGGCCACGTGCTCGAGCGCGGCCTTCAGCCGGCGCTCGCGGTTGTCGATGTTGATCAGTTCGATCTCGGCACCGGACAGCTCGCGGTTCGCGGGCAGCACATCGTAGGTGACGCCGTCCGGGCGGATGCGCGCTTCGGTCACCGACACGCCGTCGACCAGCACCTCGTACACGGTCGATTCGCAAGCAGCCTTGTCGATCCCGCTGCCCATCGTCGCGTTGCCCTGCGGGTCGAGATCGATCAGCAGGACTCGTTGCTCCTGCGCTGCAAGGCTTGCGGCGAGATTGACCGATGTCGTCGTCTTGCCGACGCCCCCCTTCTGGTTCGCAACGCAGAAGATCTTTGCCATCGTTGGTGTGTTCCCTTTACCTTCAAACAAACGGCGCGCTACTGCGCGCCTGCCCTTCAATTCGCTTCGTCGACGGCCACTTCGATCAGATGCCGTTCGGCATCGAGCATCGGTACCGCCAGCCGTATCGTCTGCTTCACGCGGCTACCTTCCGGCAATCGCGCAATCTCGTCGTCCGGATGGACGCCCTTCATTGCCCAGATCGATCCGCCCGGCGCGACCAGATGTCGGGCAAGTTTAACGAAGTCGGACAGATCCGCGAAGGCGCGGGATACGATCATGTCGAATTTTTCCGGCACTTCGACACCCGGCCGCAGCGATTCGACCCGCCCGGTGACCACCGACAGGTTCGCGAGCTTCAACTCCGCGCGCATCTGAGTCTGGAATGCAGACTTCTTCTGCACGATATCGTTCAGCGTGATCTGCCAGTCCGGCTCGACGATCGCCAGCACGATACCGGGCAGCCCGCCGCCCGAACCGACGTCGAGCACACGGGCCGATGCGCGGCCACGCAGATGCGAGACGATGGAGAGCGAATCGAGGATGTGCTGGATCAGCATCTGCTTCGGGTCGCGAATCGCCGTCAGGTTGTAGACCGCGTTCCACTTGCCGAGCAGCGCGACGTAGTCGAGCAGCTGGTTGCGTTGTGCATCCGTCAGTGCGAGGTCGAGCGCCGCCGTACCTTCGACGAGCATCTGTTCCAGTACGTCCCGATTAACCGCCGGCGCGCGACGCGCCGTCATTGTTGCGTCGGGACGGCGCCGTCCCCCTGCTCCGTTGCCGCTTCGGCAGTGCCATTACGGCGGCCCAGGCCACGGCGCTTCAGGTGCACCATCAGCAGCGAGATCGCCGCCGGCGTGACGCCCGAGATGCGCGACGCCTGCCCGATCGTCTCCGGCCGGAACTCGTTGAGCTTCTGGCTCACCTCGAACGACAGGCCGCGGACTTCGCGGTAATCGATACCGTCCGGCAGGCGCGTATTCTCGTTCGCATCGTTGCGCTCGATCTCGGAGGCCTGGCGCTCGATATAGCCCTGATACTTGATGCCGATCTCGACCTGCTCCTTGATCTGCTCGAGCAGCACCGGATCGTCGGTCAGCGGCTCTGCGGGGCCACATTCGCCGCCCTTCAGCCCGCACACGCCGTCGTAGCTGATACCCGGACGGCGCAGCAGCTCGGCGAGGCTGTATTCGTGATCGATCGCCTTGCCGAGGAGCGCGGTCGCCTCTTCCGGCGGCAACGTCTTCGGCGTGACCCACGTCGACTTCAGGCGTTCGGTTTCACGTGAAACAGCGTCGCGCTTCCGGTTGAATGCGTCCCAGCGCGCGTCGTCGACGAGCCCAAGCTCGCGGCCGATCTCGGTCAAGCGCATGTCGGCATTGTCTTCACGCAGGCTGAGACGATACTCGGCACGGCTTGTGAACATCCGGTACGGCTCGGCCACGCCACGCGTCACGAGATCATCGACCAGTACGCCAAGGTAGGCCTGGTCGCGGCGCGGGCACCATGCGTCCTTCTCCTGCACGTAGCGGCCCGCATTGAGGCCGGCCAGCAGACCCTGCGCGGCCGCCTCTTCATAGCCGGTCGTCCCATTGATCTGGCCCGCAAAGAACAGCCCGTTGATCGCCTTCGTCTCGAGCGACGCCTTCAGCGCGCGTGGGTCGAAGTAGTCGTACTCGATCGCGTAGCCAGGGCGCAGGATATGCGCGTTCTCGAGGCCGCGCATCGAGTGCACGAGCTCAAGCTGGACGTCGAACGGCAGGCTCGTCGAGATCCCGTTCGGGTAGAACTCGTTGGTCGTCAGCCCTTCCGGCTCCAGGAAGATCTGGTGCGATTCCTTCGATGCGAACCGGTGAATCTTGTCCTCGATCGACGGGCAATAGCGCGGTCCGACGCCTTCGATCACGCCTGTATACATAGGCGAACGGTCGAGACCGCCACGAATGATGTCGTGCGTGCGTTCATTCGTGTGCGTGACCCAGCACGGCAGCTGCTGCGGATGCTGCTCCGCGCGGCCCAGGAACGAGAACACAGGGACCGGATCGAGATCGCCCGGCTGTTCGGTCAGCTGCGAGAAATCGATCGAACGGCCATCGATACGCGGCGGCGTACCGGTCTTCAGGCGGCCCTGCGGCAGCTTCAGCTCCTTCAGGTGCGACGACAGCGACACGGCCGCCGGATCGCCCGCGCGACCGCCCGTGTAGTTGTTCAGGCCGACGTGGATCTTGCCGTCGAGGAACGTACCGGCGGTCAGCACGACCGCGCGGGCGCGGAAGCGGATGCCGATCTGCGTGACGGCGCCCACCACGCGGTCGCCTTCGACCATCAGGTCGTCGACGGCCTGCTGGAACAGCCAGAGGTTCGGCTGGTTCTCGAGCCGGTGGCGGATCGCAGCCTTGTACAGGATGCGATCGGCCTGCGCACGCGTCGCACGCACAGCCGGGCCCTTCGACGAATTGAGGATCCGGAACTGAATGCCGCTCTCGTCCGTCGCGGCCGCCATCGCGCCGCCCAGCGCGTCGACCTCCTTGACCAGATGGCCCTTGCCAATGCCGCCGATCGACGGATTGCAGCTCATCTGCCCAAGTGTTTCGATGTTGTGGGTCAGCAGCAGTGTCTTTGCGCCCATGCGGGCGGACGCCAGCGCGGCTTCGGTGCCGGCATGGCCGCCACCGACGACGATGACGTCAAATTCTGTGGGAAAAAGCATGGTGGATTCCGTACGCAGGACAGCGCACGAACCTATCTGAGAAATGTATGGGCCGAATTATAGCGGGTTCGCTTTTCACCCGAAGGCT
The DNA here is from genome assembly GCF_902833075.1 of Burkholderia sp. BCC0405. Taxonomy (NCBI): domain Bacteria; kingdom Pseudomonadati; phylum Pseudomonadota; class Betaproteobacteria; order Burkholderiales; family Burkholderiaceae; genus Burkholderia; species Burkholderia sp. BCC0405. The sequence goes on along the minus strand of NZ_CADFEO010000020.1, from coordinate 73,727 downwards.
ATCCGAATGGTAGGGTCTGAGCATTTCGTCGTTTTTTTGGCGGCGGCCCGATGACTCCGTGGTTCAAAGCCCCTTCTGCAAAGCTTCCGGCCCGGCCGCCGCACATCGATGCGCCTGTGCAGAGAGCCATTTGTCCGGAAATTTCACGTGGAACATACAACCCGATCGGGGCCTGTGCCCCACCCAACACCTCGGACGAAACACCCTGTGCAACCACACCCACCCTCTTCCTCACAGAATTTTCGTCGGCTCGTTCGACGCTTATCCACTGTGACGACGCACATCGCCTGCCTGTGAAACGAGTGGCCAACTCCGAATGGCAAACCGGATCGCCCTCTGCACTGTGGATACCTCCACCCATCGCCGCTGCACAGGGCTTTTGATTGTTCCTCCGGAACTTGTCCCCTGGTTGTGAACCGCCGATGTACCGGCATCACATCTCGCCCAAAAAACAAAAACGGCGTGTTTCACGTGAAACACGCCGCCCGTTTTCCGCCAACCGCACGTCCGATCAAGCCGTTTTCTTCGCCAACCCAAGGTAGGTTTCGATCACACGCGGATTCTGCGCGAGTTCCGCCGCCGGCCCTTCCAGCGCAAACTCGCCCGTCTCCAGCACGTAGCCGTAGTCCGAGATCTGCAGCGCCGCACGCGCATTCTGTTCGATCAGCAGCGTCGCCACCCCCGTACCGCGCAACGCGCTGATGATATGAAAGATCTCCTTAACGATCAGCGGCGCCAGCCCGAGGCTCGGCTCGTCGAGCATCAGCAGGTCGGGCTTACCCATCAGCGCGCGGCCAACCGCGAGCATCTGCCGCTCGCCACCGGACAGCGTGCCCGCCGCCTGCTTGCGCCGCTCCTTCAGCCTCGGAAACAGTGCGAAGACGTGATCGAGCTGGTCGAGGAAGTTCGCTTCGCCCGCCTGTTTGCGCCGATACGCGCCCAGTATGAGGTTGTCTTCGACCGTCATCGTGCTGAACAGCTCACGCTTCTCTGGCACGAGGCACATCCCGCGTGCGACGCGCTGCTCGACCGGCAGTGCACCGACATCGTGACCGCGATACACGACCGCGCCCGACGCATGCCCGGTCACCGGTAGCGCGCCCATGATCGCGTTCAACAGCGTCGATTTGCCGGCCCCGTTCGGGCCGATCACGCTGACGATCTGTCCTGCACCAACCTTGATCGCCGCGCCGTGTAGCGCCTCCACCTTCCCGTACCGGACCGCCAGCCCGCGCACGTCGAGAATCGGTATCGTCGTGTCCGTCATCACTCCACCCCGCCCAGATACGCTTCGAGCACCGCAGGATCCTGCTGCACATCCTGTGGCAGCCCTTCCGCGATCCGTGTGCCGAATTCCATCACCACCAGCCGGTCGGTGAGATTCATCACGAAATCCATGTCGTGTTCCACGAGCAACACGCTCATTCCCTCCGCCTTCAGCCGCCGCAGCAAGTCAGCGAGTTGCTGCTTCTCCTGATAACGCAGCCCGGCGGCCGGCTCATCGAGCAGCAACAGCGTCGGGTCGCAACACAGCGCGCGCGCGATTTCGAGAATCCGCTGCTGGCCCAGCGCGAGGCTGCCCGCTTCGTCGTACATGTGCTTTTCGAGCCCGACGCGGCGGATCTGCTGTGCGGCCTCGGCCAGCAACTGCGCTTCCTCAAGGGCATTGAGCCGAGCGACGCTACGCCACACACCGGTATGGCCGCGAAGGTGCGCACCGATCGCGACGTTCTCGAGCACCGTCATCGCCGGCAACAGCTTCACGTGCTGGAACGTCCGGCCAATGCCGCGGCGGACGATCTGGCGCGATGTGAGCCCGTCGATGCGCTCGCCACGGAACGTGATCGTGCCGCCCGTCGGCTTCAGCACACCGGTCACGAGGTTGAACGTGGTCGACTTGCCGGCGCCGTTCGGGCCGATCAGCCCGATGATCTGCCCGGCTTTCACGTCGAAGCTGACGTCGTTGACGGCCACGAGCCCGCCGAACTGCTTGCGCGCGTTGTCGACGACGAGCAACGGCTCGCCGGCCATCGGCTTCGCCCGTTGCGGCAACGGCTCGGCGTGCTCGGGTACATGCGCCCGCGGCCCGCGCGGGAACAGCCTGGCGACGAACGGCCACACGCCCTGGCGCGCGTACTGCAGCAGCAGCACCATCAGCACGCCGAACACGATGATCTCGAAGTTGCCTTCCGAGCCGAGCAGCTTCGGCAGCAGCGTCTGCAGGTAGTCCTGCAGCACGGTCAGGATCGCCGCACCGAGCACCGCGCCCCACACGTGCGACACACCACCCACCACGGCCATGAACAGGAACTCGATCCCGTGGTTCAGCCCGAACGGCGTCGGGTTCACCGCGCGCTGCAGGTGTGCGTACAGGAATCCCGATACCGCCGCGAGCACGGCCGCGTAGACGAAGATCACGACCCGCATCCACGCGGTGTTCACGCCCATCGCCTCGGCCATCACGCCACCGCCGCGCAGCGCGCGGATCGCACGGCCCGGGCGGCTATTCAGCAGGTTCTGCACCGACACGATCGCGGCCAGCACGACGGCCCAGATCAGGAAGTACAGGCTGCGGCCGCTTTCGAGCTCGATGCCGAACAGGTTCAGCGCCGGAATCCCGTTGATCCCGTCGTACTTGCCGAGCAGTTCGAGGTTGCCGAACAGGTAGAACAGCGCGAGGCCCCACGCGATCGTGCCCAGTGGCAGGAAGTGACCGGACAGCCGCATCGTGACCGCGCCGAGCACGAGCGCGACGAGCGCCGTCAGCACGACGCCTGCGATCAGTGCGAGCCACGGCGATACACCGTAGCGCGTCGTCAGGAGCGCGGTCGCATAGGCGCCGATGCCGACGAACGCGGCCTGCCCGAAGCTCGTCATCCCGCCGACGCCCGTGAGCAGCACGAGCCCGATCGCGACGATCGCGTAGAGGCCGATGTAGTTCAGCAGCGTGATCCAGTATTCAGGCACCTGCAGCGCGCCGGGCAGCACCGGCAGCGCGAACAGCACCACGAGAAACACCCAGAAGGTCTTGTTGCGTCCCATCGTCTTCATCGTGTCACTCCTCTTCCTCTTCCGCGTGCGGCGTGGCGAAGCTCCGCCACAACAGCACCGGAATGATCAGCGTGAACACGATCACCTCCTTGTAGGCGCTCGCCCAGAACGACGAATACGATTCGAGCACGCCAACGAGCAGCGAGCCGGCGGCCGCGAGCGGGTAGCTGACGAGCCCGCCGATGATCGCGCCGACGAAACCCTTCAGGCCGATCAGGAAGCCCGAGTCGTAGTAGATCGTCGTCAGCGGGCCAACGAGGATCCCGGACAGCACGCCGAGCCCCGCCGCGAACGTGAACGCGAGCCGCCCCGCCTCGGTCGTGCCGATGCCGACGAGCCGCGCGCCGAGCCGGTTCACCGACGTCGCGCGCAGCGCCTTGCCGGCGATCGTGCGACCGAAGTACACGTAGAGCGCGCCGATCAGCACGAGCGCGGTCACGACGACCAGGAGGCTCTGCACCGACACGGTCATGCTGCCGATCGACAGCGACGCATCCGAGAAGCCGTTGGTGCGCGAGCCTTCCGCGCCGAACATCACGAGCCCGAGGCCGACCATCGCGAAGTGAACGGCGACCGATACGATCAGCAGCAGCAACGTCGTGCCTTCGGCGATCGGCTGGTACACGAGCCGATAGACGAATGGCCCCATCGGCACGACGATCGCGAGCGTCAGTGCGATTTGCGCAAGCATCGGCAGCGGCTGCACGGCGAAGCTGCGTGTGATCGCGAACACCGCGAGCGGCAGCAGCACGTAGCGGCTGCCGAGCGTCGCGAGCGTGCGGCCGAGCTGATGGCGCCGTTCGCGATGCCGGATCAGGCCGCCGACTTCGAGCAGGAAACACGCGATGCCCATCACGAACAGCAGCCAGCAGGTGGCGGGAAATTTCTGCGCCTGCAACGCGGCAAGCGTCAATGCACCGTAGGCGACGAATTCGCCCTGGGGAATGAAGATCACCCGCGTGACGGAAAACACCAGCACGAGCGCCAGCGACAGCAATGCATATATGGCGCCGGTCGTGATGCCGTCTTGCGCGAGGATCGCTGCAATCGAGAGATCCATACGTTTCGTGTATCGAGAATGCTGCGGAGAAACGAAAGACGGGATGGCCGACGCGCGGACGGCAAGGTCAGCGCGTCGGGCGCCAGGCAGGCGGCCCCGGCGGTTCCTGGCGGCACGGGCGCGGCCCGTCAGGCCCGGCACCCTGCCGACGGCATGCACGGCGCCACTCGCGCCGCGCACGCCGGTTTGACGTGATGCTTACTCGGCCTGCAGCTTCCACTTGCCGTCGACGATCTGCACCATCACGCGCGCACGCGTGTCGAAGCCGTTGTGGTCGGTCGGCGTCATGTTGATCACGCCATGCGACACGGGCAGGTCTTTCACGTTCTCGATCGATGCGCGCAGCGCCTCGCGGAACGCCTCGGTGCCCGGCTGGCCCTTCTTCAGCGCTTCCGGAATCGCACGCTGCAGCAGCAGCCCCGCGTCCCACGCATGGCCGCCGAACGTCGCCAGCGAGCCCGCGCCGTACGCCTTCTCGTACGCGGCCTTATAGCCGAGCGCCGGCTTCTTCACCGGGTTCGAATCGGGCAGCTGGTCGGTCACGAGCACCGGGCCGGCGGGCAGGATCTCGCCTTCGCAATCCTTGCCGCACACGCGCAGGAAGTCGTTGTTCGCGACGCCGTGCGTCTGGTACACCTTGCCCTTGTAGCCGCGCTCCTTCAGCGTCTTCGCCGGCAGCGCCGCCGGCGTGCCCGAGCCGGCGATCAGCACCGCATCCGGATTCGAGCCCATCAGCTTCAGCACCTGCCCCATCACCGACGCGTCGGTGCGGTTGTAGCGCTCGTTCGATACGACCTTCAGGCCGTTCTTCGCGGCCGCCGCGTTGAACGTGTTGTACCAGCTGTCGCCATACGCATCGGCGAAGCCGATGAAGCCGACCGTCTTCACACCGTGCTTCGCCATGTAGCCGGCGATCGCGTCGGCCATCAGCTGGTCGTTCTGCGGCACCTTGAACATCCATGCGCGTTTCGCGTCCATCGGCGAGATGATCTGGGCGCTCGCCGCGAGCGAAATCGTCGGCGTCTTGCCCTGCGACACGGGATCGAGCATCGCGAGCGAGTTCGGCGTGACGGACGAGCCGATGATCGCGTCGACGTGATCTTCATCGATCAGCTTGCGCACGTTCTGCACCGCGCGGCTCGTGTCGGATGCGTCGTCGAGCACGATGTACTGCACGCTCTTGCCGGCGATTTCCTTCGGCAGCAGCGCGATCGTGTTCTTTTCCGGAATCCCGAGCGACGCGGCCGGCCCGGTGGCCGACACCGTCACGCCGATCTTCACCTGCGCCGACGCCGTTGCCGCCGCGCATACGAGGCCCGCGGCGAGCACGGCCTCCATCCATCGATTCATTTTCATTTACGTTGTCTCCAAACGCTGCTCGAAAAAGCCACGGGTCGCTCGGGCGGCTCCCGGCTCCCAAAACAAGTTAATAATTTAACTATCTCGCCTTGCCACGCCTACGCTCGTTTTCCCGTGAAACACCTCACCTTCAACTGCGCCCAAACGACACCGCGCGCGGGCGCACCGGCCGGCGGTCGAAACGGTCGTTCGACCGTCACGATGCGCAGCAGCGGTGTCGTCTGGATGAAGAACGCGGAGAAATGCGCAATCGCGCGGGCAATCGATGTGCGCGCAACGATCAAGGAAAGGCACGGCAATCCGGCCTGATACGGTCTGGCGCGCGAGCGGCACATGATCGGGAAGCCGGCCGCTCATGCGAATGCGGATGCGGATATCGATGCGGATGCGCATGCAACGACCGGCGATGGCGCCGGAACACGCCTACAGGCCGCAGAACGGCTCGGGAAGGCCTCCGTGAGACAGGCCCAACCCCACGACGAACGAGCGGCGCCAGCCGCCCTTCCTGCCCCGATCCATCGTCCCGCGCCGCTCATCCAACCGTACTCCCTCTTCCGCATTCTGCTTGTAGGAGAACTGCCGACCGATTTTCCCGACCGCACGGTCGGCGAAAGCTGAGTGTAACGGACGCGTTTTGCGCACGCCAACCGGGTTAGCCCGAACGGCCGGCGCACGGCTGCGCATCGTTTGCGAAGGAATCGCGGAAAAGCGGAAAACGGGGGGACGTGGCGAAGCGCGGAAGAAGCGCGGTGCGAACACAAGCGCGGAATAGGGTCACTGCGCAGGCCGATGCACCATCAGCGGAAATCCGTGCACGCAAATGAAAAAGCGCTGTTGGATTCCGTCCAACAGCGCTTTGGGGTCCGGGCACTTTGTGCCTCGATTGTCTCCTCGTTCTCCACCTGCAAATTCGTTTCGCGGTGCATCAGAACTAGACCGAATCTTAAAGAGGCTTAAGCACCACGGCAACTTAGCATTTACCCCTATGGTGCATCGCCGCACGAAAATGGGGCACCAGTCTGCCGCGCGGCACCGACTTGAGCACGCTGCGACGCCCTTTCGCAGCGCACCGGATGGTGCTTCGCATCAACGTGCCGCGACGCGCGCGGCACGCGCTCAGGACGCCCTGAGCGGCTTGATCCGCGCGACTATCTCGCCGACGATGCCGCGCCGGAATGCGAGCACGCATGCGATGAAGATCAGCCCCGTGACGATCGTCGCCGATTCGCCGAGCGAATGGAACCACGCGACGCCCGTCGCCGATGCGAGCCATTCGCCGATGTCGCCGAGCCGGTCTTCCAGCGCGACGATCAGCGCCGCACCCAGCAGCGGCCCGAACAGCGTGCCCATCCCGCCGACGAGCGTCATCAGTACGACGAGGCCCGACATCGTCCAGTACGCGTCCGACAGCGTCTCGAAGCCGAGCACGAGCACCTTCAGCGAGCCGGCGAGCCCCGCGATGCCCGCCGACAGGATGAACGCGAGCAGCTTGAAGCGGTCGGTGTCGTAGCCGAGCGAGATCGCGCGCGCTTCGTTCTCCTTGATCGCGACGAGCACCTGGCCGAACGGCGAATGCACGACCCGCACGATGAACGCGCACGCGGCGACGACCACCGCCAGCACGACGTAGTACAGCGCGACGTCGTTCGACAGGTCGAGCAGCCCGAACAGGTGGCCGCGCGGCACGCCCTGCAGCCCGTCCTCGCCGTGCGTAAACGGCGCCTGCAGGTAGATGAAGTAGACCATCTGTGCAAACGCGAGCGTGATCATCGCGAAGTAGATGCCCTGCCGCCGGATCGCGAACAGCCCGACGACGAGCCCGAGCAGCGTTGCGGCAACGGTACCGGCCAGCACGCCGAGCTCCGGCGTGAAACCGAGCGTCTGCATCGAATACCCGGTCGCATAGCCGGCGGTCGCGAGGAACATCGCATGGCCGAACGACAGCAGCCCCGTATAGCCGATCAGCAGGTTGAACGCGGCCGCGAACAGCGCGAACGTGAGCACCTTCATCACGAACACCGGGTACGCGCCGATGAACGGCGCGGCGAGCAGTGCGGCGAGCAGCACGCCGTAGAGCACTTTTCTCTGCATCATTTTTCCTTGCCGAAGAGGCCCGCCGGGCGGAACAGCAGCACGATCGCCATGATCACGAACACGACGGTGGCCGACGCTTCGGGGTAGAACACGCGCGTGAAACCCTCGATCACGCCGAGCAGCAGGCCCGTGACGATCGAGCCGAGGATCGAGCCCATCCCGCCGATCACGACCACCGCGAACACGGTGATGATCATCGGCTGGCCCATCAGCGGCGACACCTGGATCACCGGCGCGGCCAGCACGCCCGCGAACGCGGCGAGCGCGACGCCGAAGCCGTAGGTGAGCGTGATCATCATCGGCACGTTCACGCCGAATGCCTCGACGAGCTTCGGGTTCTCGGTGCCCGCGCGCAGGTAGGCGCCGAGGCGCGTCTTCTCGATCACGAACCACGTCGCGAGGCACACCGCGAGCGATGCGACGACGACCCACGCGCGGTAGTTCGGCAGGAACATGAAACCGAGGTTGGTGGCGCCGGACAGCTGCGACGGCACGTCGTACGGCTGGCCGGACGAGCCGTAGATCGACCGGAACACGCCTTCGACGACCAGCGTGAGCCCGAACGTGAGCAGCAGTCCGTACAGGTGATCGAGCTTGTACAGCCAGCGCAGCATCGATCGCTCGATCAGGATCCCGAACGCACCGACGACCAGCGGCGCGATCACCAGCATCGCCCAGTACGGCAGCCCGAAATACGACAGGCCCATCCACGCGAGCATCGCACCCAGCATGAACAGCGCGCCGTGCGCGAAGTTGATCACGTTGAGCAGCCCGAAGATCACCGCAAGCCCGAGGCTCAGGATCGCGTAGAACGAGCCGTTGACGAGCCCGAGCAGCAACTGGCTCAGCATCGCCGGCAACGGAATGCCAAAAATTTCCATCGACTTAGCCGTCAGAATGAGGTTCGTTGCGTGCGCAACCTTCATGCGTCGCGTCCGCGGGCGGCGCAGCGGGCACATCGCTGCAGCCGCCACCGAGCGGCGCGCCCGCGCGCGCCGCTAAGCCCTGCTTACTTCCACAACGCGCAGCGCGATTCCTGCTTGGTTCCGAACGCCTGTTCGCCCGGAATCGTCGCGAGCACCTTGTAGTAATCCCACGGCTCCTTCGACTCCGACGGCTTCTTCACTTCCATCAGGTACATGTCGTGGATCATGCTGCCGTCCGTGCGGATGTAGCCCTTCGCGTAGAAGTCGTTGATCTTGATCTTCTTCAGCTCGGCCATCACCTTGTCGGAGTCGGTCGTGCCTGCGGCCTGGACGGCCTTCAGGTAAGTCGTCACCGACGAGTAGTCGGCCGCCTGCAGGCTCGACGGCATCTTCTTCATCTTGCCGAAGTAGCGCTGCGCCCACTGGCGCGACGCCGCGTCGCGGTTCCAGTACCAGCTGTCGGTCAGCACCAGGCCCTGCGTCGTCTCGAGGCCGAGGCTGTGCACGTCGTCGATGAACATCAGCAGCGCGGCGAGCTTCATCGTCTTCGTGATGCCGAACTCCTTCGCGGCCTTGATCGCGTTGATCGTGTCGCCGCCCGCGTTCGCGAGACCGAGGATCTGCGCCTTCGACGCCTGCGCCTGCAGCAGGAACGACGAGAAATCCGACGCGGACAGCGGGTGGCGTACCGCACCGAGCACCTGGCCGCCGTTCGCCTTCACGACATCGGACGTGTTCTTCTCGAGCGCCTTGCCGAACGCGTAATCGGCGGTCAGGAAGAACCACGTCTTGCCGCCCTGCTTCACCACCGCCGAACCGGTGCCCTTCGCGAGCGCCATCGTGTCGTAGGCGTAGTGCACCGTGTACGGCGTGCACTGCTCGTTGGTCAGCGTGTCGGCGCCCGCGCCGATGTTGATGTAGACCTTCTTCTTCTCGGCCGCGACCTGGTTCATCGACAGCGCGGTGGCCGAGTTCGTGCCGCCGACCAGCAGGTCGAGCCCGCCTCGATCCATCCATTCGCGCGCCTTCGACGCGGCGATGTCGGCCTTGTTCTGGTGATCGGCATAGACGACCTCGATCGGCTTGCCGAGCACCTTGCCGCCGAAATCGGCGACCGCCATGCGGATCGCCTCGAGGCCGCCCTGCCCGTCGATATCCGCGTATAGCCCCGACATGTCGGTGATGAAGCCGATCTTCACGGTATCCGCGGCCTGCGCGGCGCCAGCGGTGAGCGCGGCGGTCGCGAGCGCGAGACAGGCGTGTGCGAGGGTCTTCATTTTCATTGACGTCTCCTGTTGTTCTGATGCGTTGTGGTTGTTCGAAGCCGCCTCGGCTAGCGGCGAGAGAGACGGGGCGGCGTCACACCCCGAGCAGGTCGTGCAGGGTCGGCATCTTGCTTTCCAGTTCGGCCGCCTGGAAATGTTCGACGATGCTGCCGTGCTCCATCACATAGAACCGGTCGGCGAGCGGTGCCGCGAAGCGGAAATTCTGTTCGACCATCACGATCGTGTAGCCGCGCGCCTTCAGCGCGACGATCATCCGCGCGAGCGCCTGCACGATCACCGGTGCAAGGCCTTCGGAAATCTCGTCGAGCAGCAGCAGGTTCGCGCCGGTGCGCAGGATCCGCGCGACCGCGAGCATCTGCTGCTCGCCGCCGGACAGCCGCGTGCCCTGGCTCTGCCGGCGCGACGCGAGGTTCGGGAACATCGCGTAGATCTCGTCGATCGACATCGCGTGGTCGCGCGGTCCGATCGGCGGCGGCAGCATCAGGTTCTCCTCGCACGACAGGCTCGAGAAGATTCCGCGCTCCTCCGGGCAGTAGCCGATCCCGAAATGCGCGATGCGGTGCGTCGCGAGGCCGATCGTCTCGTTGCCCGCGACCTTGATCGACCCGCTGCGGCGGCCCGTGAGGCCCATGATCGCGCGCAGCGTCGTCGTGCGGCCCGCGCCGTTGCGGCCGAGCAGCGTGACGACCTCGCCGCGATGCACCGTCAGGTCGACACCGTGCAATATGTGGGATTCCCCGTACCAGGCCTCCAGGCCCGTGATCTCCAGCGCGGGCGTACCGCTTTCGACGCCGCTCAATTCGCGTTCCTCCCGTTCGCTGTGCTTCATGCGTGCGCCCCCGCGAGCGCCGCGTCGGCGCTGCCCATGTAGGCCTCGATGACGAGCGGATTCTTCGACACTTCCGCATACGAGCCTTCGGCCAGCACCTCGCCGCGCTGCAGGACGGTGATCGTGTCGGAGATGCCCGCGATCACGTTCATGTTGTGCTCGACCATCAGGATCGTGCGGCCGCTCGCGACCTTCTTGATCAGCGCGGTCACGCGATCGACGTCCTCGTGGCCCATCCCCTGCGTGGGCTCGTCGAGCAGCATCAGTTCCGGCTCCATCGCGAGCGTGGTCGCGATCTCCAGCGCGCGCTTGCGGCCGTAAGCGAGTTCGACGGTCGGCACCTGCGCGAAATCGGTGAGGCCGACCTGCGTGAGCAGGTCCATCGCGCGGTCGTCAAGCCGCTTCAGCGTGCGTTCGCTGCGCCAGAAATGGAATTCGGTGCCGAGCGCGCGCTGCAGGCCGATGCGCACGTTCTGCAGTGCGGTCAGGTGCGGGAAGACGGCCGAGATCTGGAACGAGCGGATGATGCCGCGGCGTGCCACCTGAGCGGGCCGCTCGTCGGTGATGTCGATGCCGTTGAAGACGATCTGGCCGGCCGTCGGCGTCAGGAATTTGGTGAGGAGGTTGAAGCAGGTGGTCTTGCCCGCGCCGTTCGGTCCGATCAGCGCGTGGATCGCACCGCGACGCACACGCAGGTTCACGCCGTTGACGGCCGTGAAACCCCTGAATTCCTTGGTCAGTCCGCGTGTTTCCAGAATCGTGTCGCCGAGAATCATGTTCCCTTCCGTACGAAGTCAGGCGAAGCACCGGGAAGATTCGCGAGAAGCGTCCGCGAAACAGGTCAGCGGATGAGTGGGCTGCCCCGGGCGCCGTGTCACGCCTCGAGGGTGGTCTCCCGCGCCGACGCGTATGCACGCTGCGCCACATTGTCTCGCCGTTGGTGCAGTGCAATCATCGGGATTTGCACTTATAGGGCTGGCCGCCATCTCGCGCGCGACTGTGCACGGTTTTTCACCGCGTTTTTTTGATACGTGCATCATCGCGTATTGACCATCCGCACGGCCCGGCACGTACGCAACAAAAAAGCCGCGCGGCTGCACGGCTTGCATGGATCTTGCCGGCGAACCGGCATAATCGGCACCGACGCCGCAACAGCAGCTTGTTTCGCATAGCGAATCAGCGGGCGTCATCATGACCGCCCGCTGTCGTGCGTGTCAGCGTCCCGTCACACGGGTGTCGCCGCGGCCTCCGTGCGCACCGGCGTCGCTTCGCGTGCCGCGCGGCGATCGGCACGGATCATGTCGCTCGCGCGCTCGGCGATCATCAGCGTCGGCGAATTGGTGTTGCCCGATGTAATGAACGGCATCACCGATGCATCGACGATCCGCAGCCCGGCGATGCCGCGCACGCGCAGCCGGCTGTCGACCACCGCGCGCTCATCGTCGGCACGCCCCATCCGGCAGGTGCCGACCGGATGGAAAATCGTCGTGCCGACGGCGCCGGCCGCCTCGATCAGCTCGGCTTCGCTCCGGTACTGCGCGCCCGGCAGGATTTCCTCGGGACGATAGCGTGCGAGCGCCGGCGCGGACGCGATCCGGCGCGTGAGCCGCAGCGCGTTCGCGGCGACGTGGCGATCGTGATCGGTCGACAGATAGTTCGGCGCGATCGCGGGGGCCATACCCGGATCGGCACTCGCGATATGCACGCTGCCGCGCGACGTCGGCCGCAGATGGCACACGGAGGCGGTGAACGCATTGAAGCTGTGCAGCGGCTCGCCGAAGCGTTCGAGCGACAGCGGCTGCACGTGGTATTCGAGATCGGGGCGCGTGAGCGCGGGATCGTCCGGATCGGATTTCGCGAACGCGCCGAGCTGCGACGGCGCCATCGACATCGGCCCGCGCTGCAGCAACGCATATTCGGCGCCGATCATCAGCTTGCCCCACCAGTGCGCGGACAGCGTGTTCAGCGTGCGCACGCCTTCGACGCGAAACGCCATCCGCAATTGCAGGTGATCCTGCAGGTTTTCGCCGACGCCGGGCAGATCCTGCACGACGTCGATGCCGAGCGCCTGCAGCCGCCGGCCATCGCCGATACCCGACAGTTCGAGCAGCTGCGGCGAATTCACGGCGCCGGACGTCAGCAGCACCTCCGAACGCGCCCGTGCAACGTAATCGGTGCCGCCGCCGCGATATTCGACGCCGACCGCGCGCCGACCGTCGAAGATCACGCGCTGCGCCTGCGCGCCGGTGATGACGGTCAGGTTCGGGCGTGCCATCGCGGGCCGCAGGAACGCTTTCGAGGTATTCCAGCGCACGCCGCGCTTCTGGTTCACCTCGAAATAGCCGACCCCGGTATTGTCGCCACGATTGAAATCGTCGGTTGCCGGGATCCCCGTCTGCTGCGCGGCCTGCGCGAACGATTCGAGGATCTCCCAGCGCAGCCGCTGCTTCTCGACGCGCCAGTAGCCACCCGCGCCGTGCGCATCGCTCGCGCCCGCATGGTGATCCTCGCTGCGCTTGAAGATCGGCAGCACGCTGTCCCACGACCAGCCGGCGTCGCCGGTTTCCTGCGCCCAGCCGTCGTAATCCTCGCGCTGGCCACGCATGTAGATCATCCCGTTGATCGACGAGCAGCCGCCGAGCACGCGGCCGCGCGGGTACGAAAGCGCACGGCCGTTGAGCGCCGCTTCGGGCTGCGTCTTGTACAGCCAGTCGGTGCGCGGGTTGCCGATGCAATACAGATAGCCGACCGGGATGTGGATCCAGTGATAGTCGTCCTTGCCGCCCGCTTCGAGCAGCAGCACGCGGATGTCGGGATCTTCGGTCAGGCGGTTCGCGAGCACGCAGCCCGCGGTGCCCGCGCCGACGATCACGTAATCGAATTCGCCTTCTAGCGTGCGTTGTGTAGTCACGGTTTGTCTCCTGTCACGCGGCGCAACGCCGCGCGTCATTTCCAGCATAGTGTGTCGCGAGCCACGCTTGCGGCCCCGCGCGCCCCGCGCCGATGAAGCGTACTCCGGCCGCCGGCCGCCGATCCAATGAGTTATGCTGAAGTGCGTTATAAGCCGCGCTCATATCACGACGATGGATCTCACCCTGCTCCGCGCGTTCGCGACGGTCGCGCGCGAAGGCAACCTGACGCGCGCCGCCGTGCAACTGCACCTGACGCAGCCGGCGGTCAGCCTGCAGATCAAGCATCTGCAGGAAACACTCGGCGTCACGCTGTTTACGCGCACGTCGCGCGGTCTCGCACTGACGCGCGACGGGCAGACGCTGCTGCCGCATGCGGAACGCGCGCTCGCCTCGGCGGCCGACGTGGAGCGCGCCGCTGCTGCGCTGCGACACGAGGTGCGCGGCCGGCTGCGGATCGGCACGATCCTCGATCCGGGCTTCCTGCGGCTCGGCGGCTTCCTGCGCGCGCTCGTCGAAACCCATCCGCAGATCGAGACGGCGCTGCGGCACGGCATGTCGGGCTGGGTGATCGAACAGGTGCGCGCGCAGGCGCTCGACGTCGGCTACTACATCGGCTGGCCGGGTGAGGACGATCCGCTCGACGGCGCGCTGTTCCACACCGTCACGCTCACGCATTTCCAGTACCGCGTGCTCGCGCCGGCCGGCTGGAAGGAGCGCGTGCAGCGCGCCCATGACTGGCGTTCGCTCGCGACGCTGCCGTGGATCTGGACGCCGCCGGCGTCCGCGCACCACCGGCTGCTGTCGCGGCGCTTCGCCGATGCCGGCGCGCAGCCGCTCAAGGTCGCCGAGGTCGACCAGGAGCAGTCGATGCTCGATCTCGTCAAATCGGGGATCGGGTTGACGCTCGCGCGCGACTCGACCGCGCTGGCCGAAGCGCACGCGCATGCGCTGACGATCGTCGAGCCCGTGACGGTGCCCACCGAACTGACGTTCGTGACGCTCGCCGAGCGGCGCGACGAACCGGCGATCGCGGCCGCGCTGCGGCTGATCGAGGCGCAGTGGTCGATATGAGCGGTGCTGATGACGACGCGTCCGGGCCCGGGCGCGTCATCTCGCCACGCCCCCCGCCCGTCGTCACGCCACCGTCTCCGCGTTTTTGCTAGATTGTGCGTTCGCACACCGCGAGACCCCGATTGAAGGAGACCCGCATGGCCCGCAACATCGAGATCAAAGCCCGCGCCCGCGAATTCGACCAGCTGCGCGAACAGGCGGCCAGGCTCGCGACCGAGGCGCCGCTGTTCTATCGCCAGCAGGATTTCTTCTATGACGTGCCGCGCGGCCGGCTGAAGCTGCGCCGCTTCGAGGACGGCACGCCGGCCGAACTGATCTTCTACCAGCGCGACGATCGCGACGGCCCGAAGGCGTCGTACTACACGCGCAGCCCGGTGACGAACCCCGACGCGATGCACGCGCTGCTCGCCACCGCGCTGACCACGCGCGGAATCGTGACGAAGGAACGGCACGTGTACCTCGCGGGCCGCACCCGCATCCACCTCGACCGCGTCGACGGCCTCGGCGATTTCATCGAACTGGAAGTCGTGCTCGGCCCCGATGACGACGAAGCCGGCGGCGAAGCCGAAGCGCACGACGTGTTCGCGAAGCTCGGCGTGTCGCAGGACGATCTCGTCGCGGTCGCGTACGTCGACCTGCTGAACGCCGACACGCGGCACGAAGCGACCTGATCCGGCCCCGCTCTACCGCGGCGCCACCCGCGCCGCCTTCGCCCCTGCCGCCGCCCGGTCGCCGCGTCAGGCGGCGCCCGGCGCCAGGTGCGCGAGCGGCAGCGCGCCGTTGCGCTTGAAGGTCGTCAGCACGATGTTCGAGCGCACGCTGTCCACGCCCGGCACGCGCATCAGCTTCTTCATCACGAACTGCGACAGCGCGTTCAGGTCGGGCGCGACGATCCGCAGCAGGTAATCCGCGTCACCCACCACCGCATGGCATTCGAGCACTTCGGGCAGCACGTCGATCTGCTGCTGGAACTGCTCGATGATCGAATCGCCGTGATGCTTGAGCTTCAGGCTCGTGAACGCGGTGACGCCGAGCCCGAGCTTTTCGGGGCGCAGCATCACGCGATAGCCTTCGATCACGCCGGCCGCCTCGAGCCGCTGCAGCCGCCGGCCGATCTGCGACGGCGACAGCGGCACCTCCTCGCCGAGCTGCTGGTGCGTCGCGCGCCCGAAGCGCTGCAGCACGTCCAGCAACGCAAGATCGAAATGATCGAGTTCCAGCATGAGCATTCTCCGCATTGATTCGTGATTTGATGCACAATTATCTCATCATCAAGCAAATCAACGCCAATATTGCGCCCATTCCGCGCGCACCCCGCTCTACACTTGCATGGTTCCCAACCGCCACGTGCAGAGCCAGATCATGTCCACCGTCGTCACCGCGAAACTGCAGGAGCAGTTCGATGCGGGCCTCGAAACCCGCGCCGATTTCACCATCGACCAGCCGCTCGCGCATTACGGCCAGGTTGACCACGCGGTGTGGAAGCAGCTCTATGCACGCCAGTCGGCACTGTTGCGCGGGCGCGCGTGCGACGCGTTTGTCGCGGGGCTCGGGAAGATCGACCTGCCGGCCGATCGCGTGCCGTCGTTCGCCGACGTGAACCGCCAGTTGAAGCCGGCAACGGATTGGGAGATCGTCGCGGTGCCGGGCCTCGTGCCCGACCGGGTGTTCTTCGAGCATCTCGCGAACCGGCGCTTCCCCGTCACCTGGTGGATGCGCCGCCCCGACCAGCTCGATTACCTGCAGGAACCCGACTGCTTCCACGACCTGTTCGGCCACGTGCCGCTGCTGATCAACCCGGTGTTCGCGGACTACATGCAGGCGTACGGCCGTACCGCACTCGCGGTCGCCGACGACGAAGCGGCGCTGGCGCGCCTCGCGCGGCTCTACTGGTATACGGTGGAATTCGGGCTGATCCGCGATCCGCGCGGCACGAACGGGCTGTCGATCTACGGCGCCGGAATCGTGTCGAGCAAGGGGGAAAGCCTGTACAGCCTCGAAAGCGCGGCGCCGAACCGGCTCGGCTTCGACCTCGAGCGCGTGATGCGCACGAAGTACCGGATCGACACGTTCCAGAAGACCTATTTCGTGATCGACGATTTCGCCCAGCTGTTCGCGCTCGCCGACCTCGACGGCCGTGCGCTGGCCGACCGGCTGGCGGCGCTGCCCGAGTTCGCAGCCGGCGCGGTGCTCGATACCGATCGCGTGCTGCACCGCGGCACCGGCGAAGGCTGGCCCGACGACGCCGACGCATGACGGTCGAGGGCGCAGGAACGCGCCCCTGGCGGCCTTCCGATCGCCTTCACGCAACTATGAAACAATGACCGGTGCCGGCTTCGCCGCGCGGCGCAGCCGCGCGCGGGCGCCGTTACCGAACGAGAGGTGCAAGATGATCCACAAGCTCACATCAGAAGAACGCAAGACCCGGCTCGAAGGCCTGCCGCTCTGGACGGCCGTACCGGGCCGCGACGCGATCCAGCGCAGCCTGCGCTTCGCCGATTTCAACGACGCGTTCGGTTTCATGACGCGCGTCGCGATCAAGGCGCAGGAAATGAACCACCATCCGGAATGGTTCAACGTGTACAACCGCGTCGACATCACGCTGTCGACCCACGACGCCGACGGCCTGACCGAACGCGACATCGAACTCGCGCTGTTCATCGACCGCGCCGGCGCGCACGCGAAACCCGCCGCCTGAGGCCTTCCTCTACCGCCGCGCGTCTTTCGATGCGCGGCGCGTCAACTTTTCATTTCGATGAACGTTTTCTAGGATGTAGTCAGCGAAAGCCTTCAGCTTTCCAAGCCATCCTTAAGGCGCACGTAAGTCTCGTATGCATTCCGTGCCTTGGGGTCCAAACCTTCCAGTTGCAGCGCGCTTTGGCGCTGTACAATCAGCAGCGCATACGGCTTGGAAAGCGCGCTGGCCTCTTCGCAGAGTTTGAGTTCGTCGCCGCTCGACGGCGAGCGGGCGCGCCAGAAATTGATCGCGGCTTCTAGGTCGTTGATCGAAATATCGGACATGTTTGGATTTAATCGTTCGCTGGCCGCCATGCTTGATGTCAGGTGTTGCGGCGCCCCTGTGGAAACGGCGTCGTGCTGTCCGCGTGCCTGAACCGCCAACCCATTGTACTTGAGCGAACTTCATGCGACTCCTTCTGATTGAAGACGACCGCCCCATCGCACGCGGTATCCAGAGCAGCCTCGAGCAGGCTGGCTTCACCGTCGACATGGTGCACGACGGCATCTTTGCCGAACAGGCGCTGGCACAGAACCGCCACGAACTCGTGATCCTCGACCTCGGCCTGCCGGGCATCGACGGGATGACGCTGCTCACGCGCTTCCGCCAGACCAACCGCCACACGCCCGTCATCGTGCTGACCGCGCGCGACGAGCTGAACGACCGGATCCAGGGCCTGAACTCGGGCGCCGACGACTACATGCTCAAGCCGTTCGAGCCGGCCGAGCTCGAAGCGCGCATCCGCGCGGTGATGCGCCGCAGCGGCCCGCACAGCGACATGCCGCGTCCGGAAGTGTCGCTCGGCGGCGTCCGCCTGTCGGGCGTCGACCGCCGCATCTTCAACGACGACAAGCCGCTCGAACTGTCGCCGCGCGAATTCGCGGTGCTCGAGATGCTGCTGCTGCGCCACGGCCGCGTCGTCAGCAAGGCCCAGCTGCAGGATCACCTCACGCACTTCGGCGGCGATCTCGGCGACACCGCGATCGAAGTCTACGTGCACCGCGTGCGCAAGAAACTCGAGCAGTGCCGTGTCGAAATCGTCACGGTGCGCGGCTTCGGCTACCTGCTGCAGGAAATCCGCCAGACGGCGAGCGTCTGAGCGGCATCGCACGCCGGGCGGCCGCGCGCCGCCCGCGTGTGCGCGCTGCTCCGCGTCGCCGCCCGGCGCAAGACCGCGCCGCTCCCCGTGAGCGGCGCTTATCCATTTGCCCGTCGAAATGTCTCCTGATCCGGCTGTAACCACCAGCCTGCGCCGCTCGCTGCTTCGGCGTCTCGCCGCCCCGCTGTCGATGCTCGCGCTGATGAGCGGCCTGATCGCCTACTGGCTCGCGTGGCAATACACGCAGCACGTGATCGACCGCTCGCTCGCCGATCTCGCGACCGCGATCTCCAAACAGATCCAGATTGCCGGCCCCGACGCGCCGTTCACGGTGCCGCCGCTCGCGCAGGCGATGTTCTCCGATCCCGCCGAGGCGCTGATCTACCGGATCAGCGACGGCGAGCAGGAACTCGCCGGCGATCCGAAGCTGCCGCTGCAGGGCATCAACGTGCGCCGCATGCATCACGCATACGTGTTCGAGGCCGAATACGACAACCGTGCGGTGCGGGTTGCGCAGGTGCGCGTCGACGACGTCGACGGCGGCAAGCCGATGGTCGTGGAGGTCGCGCAGCCGGTGCGGCACCGCTACCGGATCGCGGCCGAATTCCTCGTCGCGATCATGATGCCGCTGCTGTTGCTGCTGCTCGCGGGCTGGGGCATCGTGTGGCGCGTCGTGAACCAGCAGCTCGGCCCGCTCACGCACCTGGCCGATTCGCTGAACCGGCAGACCCACACGTCGCTGGAACCGGTCGACGAAACCGAGGTGCCGCTGGAAATCCGGCCGCTGACGAGCGCGATGAACGCGCTGCTCGGCCGCCTGAAGACCGCGCTCGACGCGCAGCGCAAATTTATCGCCGATGCAGCGCACCAGTTGCGCACGCCGCTCACGGCCGTGAAGCTGCACGCCGAGCAGGCGGCCGTCGCGCGCGACCCGCACCAGACCTACGCTGCCGTGCGCGAGCTGCGCGCGGCGGCCGACCGCGCGGTGCGGCTGTCGAATCAGTTGCTGTCGCTCGCCCGTGCGGAACCGGGCGAACAGGCCGCGCGGTTCGTCGACGTCGACCTCGCGGCGATGGCGTTCGAGACGGGTGCCGAATGGGTACCGCGCGCCCTTGCGTCGCACGTCGACCTCGGCTTCCAGCGCACCGACGATCCCGGTGACGACGGGAAGCTGATCGTGCGCGGGAATCCCGTGCTGTTGCGCGAGGTGATTGCGAACCTGCTCGACAATGCACTGAAGTACGTACCGCTCGCGCGGCCGGACGGCGCACGGATCACGGTAAACGTCGCGCGCGGCGCACTCGAGGACGGCCAGCCGGCCGCCGAGATCGTCGTCGAGGACAATGGCCCCGGCGTGCCCGCCAACCAGCAGGCCGACCTGTTCAAGCGCTTCTTCCGCGGCGACGCGCAAAGCGGCAACGGTGTCGAGACGGGCGCCGGGCTCGGCCTCGCGATCGTGCACGACATCATCGCGATGCACGGCGGCACCGTCTCGTACGAGGATGCATCGGAAGGCGGCTCGCGCTTCGTGGTGAGGGTGCCGCTGACCGCGCGCACCGAGAAGCCGGCCAGCGAAACACCGGCCGCCGCGTCGACGCACTGAGTGGCTCGCGGCGGGCGGCCGCCGCTCGGGCCGCGCGCCGGATGAGGAAGGCGGGAAGCACGGCCGCGCGATGCGGCGGCCTTCTGCTGAAACGGCTGGCGGCAGCGCACGATGGGCCGCCGCCTGCGTCACTTCTTGCTTTTCTTGTCCTTCGACCGGGACTCGGACTTGCCGTCCTTCTTGTTCTTCTTCTTTTTCTTCTTCGCGCTGTCGTCGGGCGTCGCGAGCAGCGTGCCGCGGCACGACGCCGCGCCGCAATGGCACGCGTATTCGCGCTTGAGCGACTTCGTCAGCTTCGCATCGATCACGAGGCCGTAGTCGTAGAACAACTCTTCTTCCGGCCCGATGTCGCGCAGCGCGTGGATGTACACGCGGCCTTTGACTTCCTCGGCTTCGCAGTTCGGCGCGCACGAGTGGTTGATCCAGCGCGCGCTGTTGCCGTCGATCTTGCCGTCGATCACCCCACCCTCGTCCAGTGCGAAGTAGAACGTATGGTTCGGTTCGCTCGGGTCGTGCGGGTGGCGGCGCAGCGCCTCCTTCCACGAAATTCGTTCGCCCTTGTATTCCACTACGCGCTCGCCGGCCTTGATCGGCGCCACGGCGAACACGCCCTTGCCGTGTACTCCCGAGCGGCGCACCGCGATCCTGCGTGAACTCATCGAACGAATCCTTGTGAAGACGACTTGAATGGAATGCAGCCGCGATCGCGGCCTGGCGTCGCGCCAAACGAAAACGCGGCACCGGTCGGTGCCGCGTCGGGGCATGCGGCGGATTACCCGCATCCTACACGTTCACGATTGCTTCGTTCAACATCACGCTCAATATTGCGCGCGCGGCGCTCAACGCTGGCCGAATGCGATGTCGCCGAACAACGCCTTGTGCTCGCGCGGCTGCGAGCGCCAGTATTGCGGCGGCGCCGTCACCTGCGCGCCGAGCTCGGCCGCCGCGTGCCACGGCCAGCGCGGGTCGTACAGCATCGCACGCGCCATCGCGATGAAATCGGCATCGCCGGCCTCGATCAGCCGGTTCGCATGCGCGGGCTCGTTGATCAGGCCGACGGCGATCGTCGGCATGCCGACCGCGCGCTTCACGGCCTGCGCGAACGGTACCTGGTAGCCGGGCGACAGCGGAATCTTCTGCAACGGCGACACACCGCCGGACGACACGTCGATCCAGTCACAGCCGCGGCGCTTCAGTTCGTGCGCGAACGCGATCGTATCGTCGAGCTCCCAGCCGCCTTCGACCCAGTCGGTCGCGGACACGCGCACGCCGACCGGCCGGTCTTCGGGAAACGCCGCGCGCACGATCTCGAAGATCTCCAGCGGAAAGCGCATGCGATTTTCGCGCGAGCCGCCGTATTCGTCCGTGCGCCGGTTCGCGAGCGGCGACAGGAACTGGTGCAGCAGGTAGCCGTGTGCCGCGTGCACCTCGATCGCATCGATGCCGAGCCGTGCCGCCCGCTTCGCCGCGGCCGCGAACGCTTCGCGGATCCGGTTGAGGCCCGCGGCATCGAGGGCGAGCGGCGGCGTCTCGCCATCCTTGTGCGGCACGGCCGACGGCGCATGCGGCAACCAGCCGCCGTCGGCGACGGACACGAGCTGACCGCCCTGCCAGGGCACGTTGCTCGACGCCTTGCGCCCCGCGTGCGACAACTGCATCGCGACGCGGACCGGCGAATGCTTGCGGATCGCGGCCAACACGGGCTTGAGCGCGGCTTCGGTCACGTCGTCCCAGAGGCCGAGGTCGCCATGCGTGATGCGCCCGTCGGGTTCCACGGCGGTCGCCTCGATGCAGAGCAGCCCCGCGCCCGACAATGCGAGATGGCCAAGGTGAATCATGTGCCAGTCGGTCGCCTCGCCGCGTTCGGCCGAGTACTGGCACATCGGGGAGATCACGATACGGTTCGGAAGGGTCACGCCGCGCAGCGTGAACGGGGAAAACAGCGCAGTCATGGAGGCCGCTCGCCAGGAAGGGAAAGAGCGAACGAGCGTAGCACGCAGGCCGCAAGCGTGCTGACGGCGCACCCGGCAGTAAGCGGATGGTCAGGTGCGGCCGGCAGTGGGTTGCCGGCGATGCGGGAAAGGTGGCAAACAGCGCGCATACGGCGATGCGCCGGCCTGCAACGGATGCGGGCCGGGCAACCCGTTCGCGGCGAACGGCAGCGTCGCTGACGGCGTCAGAGTCCGACGCTGTCGAGCCACTCCGCGAACATGCGCCGCGCGGCCGCTTCGAGCCCGGGGCCGTACTGGGCGGTATCGGCGCGCAACTGGCGCGCGTCGATGCCGGGCGTCGCCGCGATTTCGCCGGCGTTCGCGATCAGCCACGGTTCGAAGCGGTCGGTGCGAATTTCCGGATGGCATTGCAGCGCCAGCACATGCCGGCCCCATGCGAATGCCTGGTGACGGCAGGCCGGTGTCGACGCGAGATGAATCGCCCCGCCCGGCAGGTCGAACGTGTCGCCATGCCAGTGCAGCATCGACGTCGCCGCGCCATCGAGATGGCGCAGCGGCGATGCGCGCCGGCATCGGTGAGCGTCAGCGGCGCCCAGCCGAGTTCGTGCTGCGCGGCCGGATAGACACGCGCACCGAGCGCCCTGGCGATGAACTGCGAGCCGAGGCAGATCCCGAGGATCGGCAGCCCGGCGTCGATGCGCTTGCGCACGAGCGCCGCGAGCGGCGCGATCGTCGGATACTGCGCATCGTCGTACACGCTGAGCGGCCCGCCGAGCACGACGAGGAGCGACGGCTCGAGCACGTCGAGCACCTCGACCCGCGACGACCCGACGTCGACGTAGCGCACCCGCCGGCCTCGTTCGCCGAGCACCTGCTCGAAGCTCCCGAGATCCTCGAAATGCACGTGGCGGATCGCCACGACTTCAGCGTTCATCATCGGCCTCCCGGTCGATCGACGGACGTCAGCCTGCGAAAATCTTCCAGGTCTTCTTCTGCGTCGCCGCGTCGGCTTCTTCCTGCACGGAGCAGTCGAGACGCAGATCGCTGTCGGACATCGAGATATCGAGCGCCGCGCAGTGATGCACGGTCTTCTTCGACAGCTTGCCCGGCTGGAAGTGGGCGCACGTCACGCACATGCGCTGCGGCGGCGTCGCACCGGCCACCTGCAGTTCGCGCAGCGTCTTCAGCAGCGCGCGATACAGCGCGCCCTGCTCGTCCGCGCCGAGCTTGCCGACCGCTTTCGTCAGGAATTCAGGCCATTGCAGCGCCTTCTTCGCGGCCGTCCGGCCGCGAGCCGACAGGCGCACGGCCAGGGCGCGGCCGTCGTCCAGCGCACGGCGCTTCTCGACGAGACCCTTGGTCTCGAGCGTGCTCACCGCATCGCTCGTGGTCGCTGCGGTCAGCTGCGTCTCGCGCGCGATCTCGCCGAGCCGCATCGGGCCCTTGCGCTGCAGCAGCAGCACGAGAATCTCGCCCTGCGTCGGCGTGAGGCCCGCGCCTTCCGCCCAATCCCATGCCTGGCTTCGCATGGCCGTACTCAACCGCAGCAGGCTGTGGGTCACACGTCCCGAAGCCTGGTTCCCGTAAACGCCTTCGCTCATAGTCTTTTCGCTTTGCCGCCGCCCGGTTTGCCGAGCGGCCGTAGTGTGGAGATCGAATGTCTATCTCAAAACAGACACGCTCTTGCGAGTGCATCAGCACGGCCGTCGCGAGGGCACACGCGGCGGTCGCGTTCGCGGCGACCGGTAAGACACGCATCGTTCCGGTGTCCGCAAAGCCGACATTCTAAGCGAGAGCGGAAAATCGCACAGCTAAGTTATCCCCTTCATTCTGTGGAAAATCACTGGATAACCAAAATTTTTCGTTGTGCCTGCAATGCCGGACACCCGCCGAACGGTGCATGCGAACATTTTCCTGTTCGGATCGGCCATCGGGCCAAGCGCAATGATCCACCGGGTTATCCCGCGCACAGATCGTTGACTTTGCAGCGGAATATCAGGTTATCCACAGATTTTCAGGACAACCGGCAACGATTTCGGCCGCAATCGGGGCCGCCGGTCGTTCAGTGAATCGCGACTCGGTCGAGCCCGTAATCTGCAAAACATTTTTTCACTCGCGCCAACGTAAGCACTGCTGGCGGACCGTTTCATTGAGCGATTTTTCCTGTTTGAAAACGGTTCTCAACCACGATGCGTCGTTCACGCGCGCCTGGGCGAGCGCGCCGATCTCGTCGAGTGCCGCGCGCGAACCGAGCGCGGCCGCATGCGGCGCGATCCGGTCGAGCGTGTCGAGGATGTCTTCGGCGATCGTGCGGCGCTCACCCGTCTGAGGATTCACGCAGGTGCCCTCGAGCCCGAAGCGGCACGCCTCGAAGCGGTTGAACGTGTAGACGAGGTAGTCGTCCTCGGACAGCTTCAGCGGCCGGTCGGTCAGCAGGTAGCGCGCGAGCGTCTGGATGTAGCAGGCGATCGCCGCCGCACGGTCGACCGACAGCGGCGTGTCCATCACGCGCACCTCGATCGTCCCGTAGCCCGGTTTCGGCCGGATGTCCCAGTAGAAATCCTTCATCGAGTTGACGACACCGGTGTTCACCATCTTCGTGAAGTACTCCTCGAAGCTGTCCCAGGTCAGCACGAACGGCGCGCGGCCCGACAGCGGGAACGCGAACACCGAATTCAGGCGTGCCGAATGGAAGCCGGTGTCGACGTTCTGCACGAACGGCGACGACGCGGACAGCGCGATGAAGTGCGGAATGAAGCGCGACATCGAGTGCAGCAGGAACAGCGCGCTGTCCGGATCGGGGCAGCCGATGTGCACGTGCTGGCCGAACACGGTGAACTGCTTGGCGAGATAGCCGTACAGCTCGGAGATGTACTGGAAGCGCGGGGCATCGTAGATCTGCCGGTCGCTCCATTGCTGGAACGCATGCGTGCCGCCGCCGGCCAGCCCGACGTTGAGCTGGTCGGCCGCCTTCACGAGCACGTCGCGGATCGCGTGCAGCTCGCTCACCGCCTGCTCGTGCGAATGGCAGATGCCGGTCGACAGCTCGATCATGCTTTCGGTGATTTCGGGCGTGATGTTGCCCGGAAAGGTCTCGCCCTGGATCAGGCGCATCAGGTCGGATGCCGCTTTGGTCAGGTCGTAGTTGTGCGTGTTGACGACCTGGATCTCCAGTTCGACGCCGAACGTAAACGGTTCGGAATTGACGAAGGTTTCGAGTGCCATGGCAGGTTCCGGAATCAGTTGCTGTCGCTGCGCTCACCGACCGCCGACAGGCAGCGGTACACGATGAACGGGCTGACGAGCTGCAGGATCACGATCGTGCACATCACGATCGCGCGCAGGTGCGGGTCGAAATTCGGATAGAGCTGGTAGGTGTCGTCGACGAGCAGGTACGACAGCGCGGACATCGGCGTAAGCGCAATGCCGAGCGCGATGCCCTGTTTCATCCCGATGCCGCTCGGCTTCGCGAACGCGACGACGCCGGTCAGCTTCGCGACGAGCCGCGTGACGATCAGCACGATCGCGAGCAGCCCGCCGAGCGCGATGTCGCCCCACGTGAACGACGTGAGCGTCAGCACGAACAGGACCACCGTCAGCAGCCAGCCGGCCGTGCCGAAGTGCTCGGGCCACAGCTGCGGACGCGCTTCGAGGTTCTTCACGATGATGCCCGCGAGCAGCAGCGTGAGCAGCGTCGACAGCTTCAGCGCCTGGGCCACCGCGATCGCCAGCATCACGAGCCCGAACAGCGCGACGAACGAATGCTCGTCGCGCATCGTCGACGTCATGTGGCGGAACAGGAAATTGCACGAACGCGCGACGAGGTACGCGACGATGAACGAGCCGGCGATCAGGTAGAGCGGCTGCAGGATCGTCGCGAAAACGTTGCCGTACGCCTCCTGGTGGAGCCAGCTCGTCACGAGCTTGGTCAGCACGATCGCGTACACGCTGTTGAGCGCGGTGAGCGTGATGAGACGCTGCGACACCTGCCCTTCCGCGCGCAGTTCGGTCTTGAGCTGGATCACCATCGACGGCGACGTCGCGATCGCGATTGCCGCCAGCACCACCGCGACCATCCCCGACACGCCGAGCGCAAGCATCACGAACAGCACGAGCACGAACGTCAGCGTGGCTTCGGCGAGGCTCGACGCGATGAGCCACGGATTGCGCCGGATCCAGCGCAGGTCGAGGCGGCTGCCGAGCTCGAACAGCAAGAGGCCCAGCGCGACGTCGATCAGCAGTCGCGACGTTTCGTCGGTGCTTGCATCGATCACGCCGAATCCGAACGACCCGGCGACGAGACCGATCACCGCATAACCGGTGATGCGAGGCAGACGCCATGCGCGATAGCAAAGCTCGCCACACAGGCCGGCCGCAAACAGCGCGAGCCCGGCCCAGAACACGGCATCCGGCGTAAGCGGCCAGTTGGGCAGGAATGAGAACGCCGACTTCATCGTGGTGACTTCTCCTTTGGAAGCGACCGCCAGCGACACGGGGTCAAGCGTCAGAAATGGATGCGCGCCGGCTGGGTATCGCCCCGAATGTGATTGTTGTGTCGACGACGGCGGGACATGGGATCCGCCTTTTCCGCCACAGGGCGGAAAGTCGTTCAGGTTGCCGATCTGGATTGTCGGCCTGGTGTGTGAACGGACTGCGCAGTCTCGAAGATTCAGATTCGAAATCGTGCCGACCGTTCCATTGAAGCATGTCCGGCGCCTGGCCGGATGAACGCGAAGGAAACCGATTGTGCCACAGCTTTTTCGGTCTGGAACCCATTGAATCGACTCGCGGCGCTGTGCGGCACCGCAGCCCTTTGGTTTCAAAGGTTTACCTGTATATATACGTAGTAGAAGTTAACAAAGGACGCACAGTTCTGTGGATAACTTCGGTTTACGTTGACGTATCAAGGTGTTGCAGAACCCATAACCCGTTGCACAGACTGTTCGCGCACAGCGGTTTGAGTTGAGCAACTTTCGGGCCGACTCACAGCTGTGCCGAGTTGCCCAGTTTACGTCCACTGTGATTACACACGAAGTGCGCGCGGATTTCGCGCGGTTATCCACAGTGCCGCGTGGATAACCTTGCGCAAAAAAGTCGGGAAACTGTGAGCGGATCGAGTGAGCGATCAGCCGGCCTGGCCGACGCGGCGTGCGCGCAACGCGCGGATCAGGAAGCGTGCGGGGTCGACGGCATCGGCGAGTTCGCGCTCGAGCGGCCACGGCTCGCCTTCGAGTTGCGAGGCAATCAGTTCGGCGCCGAGCGCGGCCCATACGAGTCCGCGCGAGCCGAAGCCGAATGCGCCGTAGAGCCCGGGCATGCGCGGCAGGTCGCGCGCCTGCGCACCGCGCAGTGCGCGTGCATGGGCGACGGCGCCCGCTTCGTCCGCGAGCGGGCCGAGCAGCGGCAGGCGGTCGCCGACGACCCAGCGGAACGCGACGCGGCCGCGCAGTGTGCCGGTGTCCGGCAGGTCGCCGATCAGGCCCGGCAGCAGATGCCGCACGCGCTCGAGGTTTTCGAGGTGGCCGGCCGCGCGCAGCGCGGGATCGATGTCGTCGGGTTCGAACGTCGCGCCGATCAGCAGCGCGCCGTCGTCGAGCGGCACCGCGTAACCGTCGCCGATCGTCGGGCACGGCAGCGGTGCCGTGCTGCCGGCTGGCAGCAACGTGAGCTGGCCGCGCACCGGCTGCAGCGCGACATGCTGCAGCCCGGCGAGACGCGCGGCGTCGCCGGCATTCGCGAGCACGACGACGGGCGCGTCGGCCAGCGTGCCGCCCGTATCGTCGAGTGCATGCCATGCGTCGCCCCGACGTTCGAGTTTTGCAACGCGGGTGGATGCGAGCAAGCGCACGCGCTCGCCGGCCGCCGCATATTGGGCCGCGCAAAGGCCGGCCGGCCAGACGGCGCCGCCGTGCGGAAACAGCAGGCCGCCCTGCGCGACCGGCAGGTTCAGATGAGCGCGCGCGGCATCGACGTCGAGCAACGACACGTAGTCGGACGGCGCACCGAACGCATCGAAGGCATCGCGCATCCGTTCGAAGTCGTCGGCCGATTCGGCGAGATGGATCATCCCGTGCGTGCTGCGCGCGAATGCATGGCCGGCGCGTTCGAGTGCGCGCCAGCGCGCGATCGCATGCAGGAAGCCGCTGCGCGTGAGCCGGCTCGCGACGTTGTCGTCGCGTGTCATCAATGGATGGAATACGCCGGCCGGATTGCCCGACGCTTCGCTCGCGATGCGGTCGTGCCGCTCGATCAGCGTGACTTCCCAGCCGCGCGCGGCCAGGCGTTCGACGACCGCGCACCCTGCCAGGCCTGCGCCGATCACGATCGCGCGACGCGTCGCGACAGGCAAGGCGAGCGGCGGCTCGTGCCGGCGCGCGCGCCAGCGCGGCGCATATTCGCCGACGAGCAGATCGTCGGCCTCGCGAGACGTGAAACCCGATGTGTCGAGCGCGTGTTTCAACGCGTCCGAATGCGCATGCGCTGCAAACGTTGCGTGTTCGCCGGCGATTTTCGAGAGCGCACGGACCACGCCGGTCGACTGGAGATCCGCGTCGCTCGATGATGTGAGGCCGTCGAGACAGAACGCGTCGGCGCGCGCAACGATCCTGCCCAGCATGTCGATCGCATCGCCGAACGCGAGCGTGAGCACCACGCGCCCTTCGTCGAATTCGAGCCGGTGCAGCCCTGGCACAAGCATCGGCCACGCGTCGGCAAGGGCATCGACTTCCGCCGATATGGTTGTGTCAGCAACGATATGCGAAGCTGCGCGGCGCAGGTCGTCGCGCGCAAACGGATGCGGTTCGACTGCGACAAAATGCAGCCGCTCGCAGCGCGCGGGATCGTCGCGCCACGCGGCCCAGGCCGCGAGGAAGCTGCCGCCCGCGCCGAATCCGGTCGCCACGATCGTGAACGTGCGGCGGCCCTGCCAGCGCGCCGGCAGCCCGTTGCCCGCGACGAACACGCGATGCGCAAGTGCGCCTGATGCGCTGCGCTGGAGATCGCCGAACTCGGGCGAGACGAGCGTGCCGTCGTCGCGAAGCGCGAGCGTGGCGGGAACAAGTCGGTCGGTCATGCGAAACAAAAAACGTGGCAGCCAAGCCTGGCAAGGGATTGCGCGGGGCCGTCCGACCGGTCGTTGGAAAAAGCCAACGGCGCGGCGCACGGGCGGACCGCGCTGCGTATCCTGTCCGGTTGGCGCGGGTCAAAAAACGGGCAGTCGGTGATTCATTCGGCGAAATACCGATGAAAATCTTTGAAACCCTTGTCGTTATTGGGTTTGCGCTGCGCTATCATAGCAACGCCGTACCGCGGGGTGGCCGCCGGCTAACCGGAGGGCGCGTCGCGCGGGCCAGGATTCGGCGCTGTGTCGTCGGAGTCTGACTCTCGACGGCACGGTTCGCGCACGTATAATCGGCGCGTTCGCGCTGTTCGTGTCAACCTAACCTGATAAAGGAACCTTAATGAACAAACAGGAACTGATCGACGCCGTCGCCGCCCAAACGGGCGCCAGCAAGGCTCAAACCGGCGAAACGCTGGACACGCTGCTCGAAGTCATCAAGAAGGCCGTGTCGAAGGGTGATGCGGTTCAGCTGATCGGCTTCGGCAGCTTCGGTTCGGGCAAGCGCGCAGCACGTACGGGCCGCAACCCGAAGACCGGCGAAACCATCAAGATCCCGGCAGCCAAGACGGTCAAGTTCACGGCTGGCAAGGCGTTCAAGGACGCCGTCAACAAGCGTTAAACCAGCGCCTGTTCCAAGAAAAACCCGCCTTTCGGCGGGTTTTTTGTTGGGCGCGCGCGGCATTTTCGCCACAGTCCGCGCCCCTCTTGCAAGATTTAACGGTTGTTTTTACAACGCGTTACGCATGCACGATCTGCGTGTCGCCGTGATCGTCGTCGTCGTGCGAATCGACATCCCACGCCGGGAACGGATCGTCGAACGCCTGCCATCCGGCCGCGCCGAGCGCGAATTCCGCATCGGTCAGCAGGCACGCGTCGAGCTTCGCGCGCCATGCCTTCGCGTCGAGCGCGATGCCGATCAGCACGAGTTCCTGCCGGCGGTCGCCCACCGCGCGATCGTCGAGATCGCCGTGCCATTCGGCGCGGATTTCGCCGAGCAGCTCGTCGTCGTCCGGCCACTCCGCGCGATCCTGCGCCGCCCACCAGAGCCCCGCCGGGCCATGCCGGCATACGCCGCCCGCCTGCGACAGCGAACCCGCGATGTCGTTTCGCGTCGCGAGCCAGAAGAAGCCCTTGCTGCGCAGCACGCCCGGCCACTCCTGGTGCAGCAGCGCCCAGAGTCGAGCCGGATGAAACGGCCGGCGTGCACGGTAAACAAAATTGCCGATGCCGAATTCGTCGGCTTCGCTGTGCACATGCGCATGATGTTCGTCATGGCCGTCCGGGTCGTCGCGATGCGCGTGATCGTGATCGTGATCGTGATCGAGCGACGCGAGCCAGCCCGGTGCGTTCGCGGCCTCGTCGAAATCGAAGCGGCCCGTGTTCAGCACTTCGTCGAGCGGCACGTTGCCGAACGTCGACACAACCTGGTGCGCGCGCGGATTGAGTCGCGCAAGAATGTGCTGCAGGCGTGCAAGGTCGTCCGCGTCGACGAGGTCGGCCTTGTTGATCACCAGCACGTCGCAGAACTCGATCTGCTCGATCAGCAGCTCGACGAGCGTGCGGTCGTCCTCTTCCGATGCGGCGATGCCGCGCGCCGCGAGCGCATCGTCCGAGCCGTAGTCGCGCAGGAAGTTGTACGCGTCGACCACGGTGACGAGCGTGTCAAGCTGCGCGACCTTCGACAGCGACGTGCCGTCGTCGTCGACGAACGTGAAGGTTTCGGCGATCGGCATCGGCTCCGCGATTCCGGTCGATTCGATCAAGATCGCGTCGAAGCGGCCTTCGGACGCGAGCGTGCGGATCTCGACGAGCAGGTCGTCGCGCAGCGTGCAGCAGATGCAGCCGTTCGACATCTCGACGAGGCGTTCCTCGACGTGCGACAGCGCCTGTGCGTCGCGCACGAGCGATGCGTCGATGTTGACCGCCGCGAGATCGTTGACGATCACGGCGACTTTCAGGCCCGCGCGGTTCGCGAGGATGTGATTGAGCAGCGTGGTCTTGCCGGCGCCGAGGAAGCCGGACAGCACGGTGACGGGCAACGGCTGGTTCATTGCCGGATTCATAGCGATATGCACCAACGGAAAGATTGAAAAAGCGGCCGCGACGCCCTTCCGGGGCGCGATCGTCCCGCGGGCGGGCGAAATTGCGGCGTGAGATCCGCATTGTGCATCAAACGCGCGCCGGCCGGCCGGTACGGCGTCAGGCCGCGCTGCGGCGCCGCGTCATTGCGCGGGCGGCAGCAGCTTCCACTGGGTCAGGATGCCGGCGATCTGCCGCGCGTACTTGTCGCGCAGCGACGGAGTTTCCGAATGATAGGCGCCGACGGCCTGCCACGTGTTGCCGTAGCGGTTCATCTTCTGCTTGAGATGCCACGCGGCGATGTACACGTTCTTGCACGGCTCCATCAGCGTATCGCGGCCGATCCCGTAGCGCGACAGCGTCGGCAGGTGGATCGAATTGATCTGCATCAGGCCGTAGTCGACCGAGCCGTTGGTGTTCTTGTTCAGCGCGCCGGGCCGGTTGCGCGACTCCTGCCACGCGATCGCGCGCAGGATCAGCGGATTGACCTGCTGATATTTGGCCGCTTCGTCGAAACAGTCAGCGCGAGCGTTCGCGCTGGCGAAACACACGCCGGCGGCGATCAACGCGATCGAAACGAACCGTCTGTTCATGGTGCGAAATCGACAAGAAAATACGTGAGGGTGGGGAAAACCCGCGCCTGTTATTCGTGCGACAAGAATCATGCCGCACGTATCATACCGACAGTCCGTCAGCTTGAGACATACAGGAATACGGCAGCCCGGTTATACCGCATTTCCGTGTCGATTCATCGTGAAATGGCGGCGATGGTCGGCATGCCGGGGATAGCACGGAATATTACATATTCCATACGGTTCGCCGGATACATGTCGTATGTGAGACAGTCTTCGGATCAATGTGATATTTCGGACATGAAAAACTGCTAATGTCGCCTCTTTCGGACTTGGATCCCAGCACTACCGCCGGAAGTGGCCTGAGCCGGCATCGACCCATTCATCCATGACAAGAAATCGCTTCGTTATGCGGCGCGTCGCCACGACCCTGATCGTCGCCGGCGTCATCGTCTCGCAGGCCGCCTACGCTCAGGTCACGCTCAATTTCGTGAATGCGGATATCGACCAGGTCGCCAAGGCGATCGGCGCCGCAACCGGCAAGACCATCATCGTCGACCCTCGTGTGAAGGGGCAGCTCAACCTCGTGGCCGAACGGCCGGTGCCGGAAGACCAGGCGCTGAAGACGCTGCAGTCTGCGCTGCGCATGCAGGGCTTCGCGCTCGTGCAGGATCACGGCGTGCTGAAGGTCGTGCCCGAGGCCGACGCGAAACTGCAGGGCGTGCCGACCTATGTCGGCAATGTGCCGCAGGCGCGCGGCGACCAGGTGATCACGCAGGTGTTCGAGCTGCACAATGAATCGGCGAACAACCTGCTGCCCGTGCTGCGGCCGCTGATCTCGCCGAACAACACGGTCACTGCCTATCCGGCGAACAACACGATCATCGTGACCGACTACGCGGACAACGTGCGGCGCATCGCGCAGATCATCGCCGGCGTGGACAGCGCCGCGGGCGCGCAGGTGCAGGTCGTTCCGCTGCGCAACGCGAACGCGATCGATCTCGCCGCGCAGCTGCAGAAAATGCTCGACCCGGGCGCGATCGGCAACAGTGATGCGACGCTGAAGGTGTCGGTCACGGCCGACCCGCGGACCAACTCGCTGCTGCTGCGCGCGTCGAGCGCGTCGCGCCTCGCGGCCGCCAAGCGGCTCGTGCAGCAGCTCGATGCGCCGAGCGGGGTGCCCGGCAACATGCACGTCGTACCGTTGCGCAACGCCGATGCGGTGACGCTCGCGAAGACGCTGCGCGGGATGCTCGGCAAGGGCAGCGGCAGCGACAGCGGCTCGTCGGCGTCCTCCAACGATGCGAACAGCTTCAACCAGAACGGCGGCTCGTCGTCGAGCGGCAACTTCTCGACCGGCACGTCCGGCACCCCGCCGCTGCCGTCGGGCGGCCTCGGCGGCTCGTCGTCCTCGTCGGGATACGGCGGCTCGTCGGGCAGCGGCGGCGGTCTCGGCACCGCCGGCCTGCTCGGCGGCGACAAGGACAAGGGCGATGACAACCAGCCCGGCGGGATGATCCAGGCCGACGCGGCGACCAACTCGCTGATCATCACCGCGTCCGATCCGGTTTACCGGAACCTGCGCTCGGTGATCGACCAGCTCGACGCGCGGCGCGCGCAGGTCTACATCGAAGCGCTGATCGTCGAGCTGAACTCGACGACGCAGGGCAACCTCGGCATCCAGTGGCAGGTGGCGAGCGGCCAGTTTCTCGGCGGTACGAACCTGAACCCCGGGCTGGGCCTGGGCAACAGCATCGTCAACCTGACGGCGGGCGGCTTGACCAACGCCGCCGGCGGGGTCACCGGCGGCGGGCTGGCCAACAATCTCGGGGCGCTGAGTCAGGGGCTCAACATCGGCTGGCTGCACAACATGTTCGGCGTGCAGGGGCTCGGTGCGCTGCTGCAATACTTCTCCGGCGTGAGTGACGCGAACGTGCTGTCGACGCCGAACCTGGTCACGCTCGACAACGAGGAAGCGAAGATCGTGGTCGGCGAGAACGTGCCGATCGCAACCGGTTCGTATTCGAACCTGACGAGCGGCACGACGAGCAATGCGTTCAACACCTACGACCGGCGCGACGTCGGCCTGACGCTGCACGTGAAGCCTCAGATCACCGAAGGCGGGATCCTGAAGCTGCAGCTCTACACCGAGGATTCGGCGGTCGTCGCCGGCACCACGAGCGCGCAGACCGGCCCGACCTTCACGAAGCGCTCGATCCAGTCGACGATCCTGGCCGACAACGGCGAGATCATCGTGCTCGGCGGCCTGATGCAGGACAACTACCAGGTGTCGAACAGCAAGGTGCCGCTGCTCGGCGACATTCCGTGGATCGGCCAGCTGTTCCGGTCGGAATCGAAGCAGCGCCAGAAAACCAACCTGATGGTGTTCCTGCGCCCGGTGATCATCAGCGATCGCAGCACTGCGCAGGAAGTCACGTCCAACCGCTACGACTACATCCAGGGCGTGACGGGCGCGTACAAGTCGGACAACAACGTGATGCGCGACAAGGACGATCCGATCGTCCCGCCGATGCCGATCGGCCCGAGCCAGGGCGGCACGGCCGCGGGCAACCTGTTCGATCTCGACAAGATGCGTCGCCAGCAGCTGCAGCGCCAGGTGGCGCCGGTTCCGGCCCAGCCGTTGCCGGAGGCGACGCCCGCGCAGCCGCAGAGCGTGCCGCTGCAGGCGGTGCCGCAACAGCCGCTCACCGCCGCGCCGGGAGCCTCGCAGTGAGCGACGTGCTCGCGTCTCCCACCCACGACGGCGCGCCGGCGGAGCGGCAACCGCCGTCGCCGCTCGCTGCGCGCCTGCTGCCGTACGGCTTCGCGAAGAGCGGCCAGGTGCTGATCGCGCACCAGCTCGACGACACGCTCGAGGTGTGGATCAGCGAACGCACGAGCGACGCCGCGCTCGCGGAGATCGCGCGCAACTTCGGCTCGATTTCCGTGCATCGCGTGCCGGCCGACGAGCTCGCGCAGGCGATCAACCACGCATACGCGCGCCAGGACGGCAGTGCCGCGCAGGTGGTCGGCGAGGTCGAAGGCGAAGTCGACCTGTCGCGGCTGATGCAGGACATCCCCGAAGTCGAGGATCTGCTCGAATCGGAAGACGACGCGCCGATCATCCGGATGATCAACGCGCTGCTCACGCAAGCGGCGCGCGAACAGGCGTCGGACATTCACATCGAGCCGTTCGAGAACGCATCCGTCGTGCGCTTTCGCGTCGACGGCACGCTGCGCGACGTCGTGCGGCCGAAGAAGGCGCTGCACGGCGCGCTGATCTCGCGGATCAAGATCATGGCGCAGCTCGACATCGCGGAGAAGCGCCTGCCGCAGGACGGCCGCATCACGCTGCGCGTCGGCGGCCGGCCGGTCGACGTGCGGGTGTCGACGCTGCCGACCGGGCACGGTGAGCGTGCGGTGCTGCGTCTTCTGGAAAAGGATGCGAAGCGGCTGAACCTCGAAGCGCTCGGGATGGGCCGCGACACGCTCGTGCAGTTCGACAAGCTGATCGCGCGCCCGCACGGCATCGTGCTCGTCACGGGCCCGACGGGTTCGGGCAAGACGACCACGCTGTACGCGTCGATGTCGCGGCTCGAAACCGCGACGACCAACATCATGACCGTCGAGGACCCGATCGAATACGACCTCGGCGGCATCGGCCAGACGCAGGTGAACGAGCGGATCGGGATGACCTTTGCCCGTGCGCTGCGCTCGATCCTGCGCCAGGATCCGGACGTGATCATGATCGGCGAGATCCGCGACCTCGAAACCGCGCAGATCGCCGTGCAGGCATCGCTGACGGGCCACCTCGTGCTCGCGACGCTGCACACGAACGACGCGGCCTCGGCCGTCACGCGCCTGACCGACATGGGCGTCGAGCCGTACCTGCTCGCATCGTCGCTGCTCGGCGTGCTCGCGCAGCGGCTCGTGCGGCAGCTCTGCCCCGTCTGCAAGGAAGAGCGGCACGAGGACGGTCGCACCGTGTGGCATCCGGTCGGCTGCGACAAGTGCGGGCATTCGGGTTATGCGGGCCGGCGCGGCGTGTACGAACTGCTGCTGGTCGACGATTCGATCCGCTCGCTGATCCACCGCAACGCGGCCGACGCGGAGATTCTCGCCGCCGGTCGCGCGGAAGGGATGCGCACGCTGCGCGACGATGCCGAGCGCTGGCTCGCGTCGGGCGCGACGTCGCTCGAGGAAGTGCTGCGCGTGACGGGAGGCGCATAGCGCGATGCCGGCATTCCGTTTCGAAGCAATCGATTCGGCGGGACGCGCGCAGAAAGGCGTCATCGATGCCGACAGCGCACGTGCCGCGCGCGGCCAGCTGCGTACGCAGGGGCTGACGCCGCTCGTCGTCGAGCCGGCCGCCAGCGCGACGCGCGGGGCGCGGTCGCAGCGGCTCGCGTTCGGCCGCAAGCTGTCGCAGCGCGAGCAGGCGATCCTCACGCGCCAGCTCGCGAGCCTGCTGATCGCCGGGCTGCCGCTCGACGAGGCGCTCGGCGTGTTGACCGAGCAGGCCGAGCGCGACTACATCCGCGAACTGATGGCCGCGATCCGCGCCGAGGTGCTCGGCGGCCATTCGCTCGCGAATGCGCTGGGCCAGCATCCGCGCGATTTCCCGGAGATCTATCGCGCGCTCGTCGCGGCGGGCGAGCACACCGGCAAGCTCGGCATCGTGTTGTCGCGCCTTGCCGACTACATCGAGCAGAGCAACGCGCTGAAGCAGAAGATCCTGCTGGCGTTCACGTATCCGGGGATCGTCACGCTGATCGCATTCGGCATCGTCACGTTCCTGCTGAGCTATGTCGTGCCGCAGGTCGTCAACGTGTTCGCGAGCACGAAGCAGCAGTTGCCCCTGCTCACGATCGTGATGATGGCGCTGTCGGATTTCGTGCGGCACTGGTGGTGGGCGATCCTGATCGCGGTCGCGCTCGTCGTGTGGTTCGTGAAGGCGACGCTGTCGCGCGACGGGCCCCGCCTCGCATTCGACCGCTGGGTGCTCACCGCGCCGCTTGCGGGCAAGCTCGTACGCGGCTACAACACGGTGCGTTTCGCGAGCACGCTCGGCATCCTCACCGCGGCGGGCGTGCCGATCCTGCGCGCGCTGCAGGCGGCCGGCGAGACGCTGTCGAACCGCGCGATGCGCGCGAACATCGACGACGCGATCGTGCGCGTGCGCGAAGGCTCCGCGCTGTCGCGCGCGCTGAACAACGTGAAGACGTTTCCGCCCGTGCTCGTGCACCTGATCCGTTCCGGTGAAGCGACGGGCGACGTGACGACGATGCTGGATCGCGCGGCCGAAGGCGAGGCGCGCGAACTCGAACGCCGCACGATGTTCCTGACGAGCCTGCTCGAGCCGCTGCTGATCCTGGCGATGGGGGGCATCGTGCTCGTGATCGTGCTGGCGGTGATGCTGCCGATCATCGAGCTGAACAACATGGTGCAGTGACGGCCTGACCGTGGGTCGGGCCGTCGCCTTCGGCTTCAGCGCATGTAGATCGCCGGGGACGGCGTGTTGGCGGGAAGCTGGACTTCGGTGCGGGCACCGTTGCGCTCGACGATGATCGAGCGGGGGCGAACTTCGGCGAGCCTCGCGCCGGACGTGACGTCCGCGCCGAGCGACACGGCGCGCGGCGGTTCACCGCCGACACCGACGATCGCGGCGCCGCCGTGGTCGAGCGCGAGGATGCCGAACAGGTGGATGTCCTGCACGGGATTCTTGTCGAGCTGACCGCCGAAGAGCGCCGCGGCGTCCTCGGTGCGGATCGGCAGCCGCGCGGCGGCGGCGGGCAGCGGCGCTTCGCGGGCGGACAGCGTGACGACCCAGTAGGTGGCCGTCGCGCACAAACCCGCGAAGAGGGCTAGGGAGAGGATCCGGATCGAGAGCGCGTTCATGCGCGCTATTGTACGGATGTATATGAAATTTGCGTTGGGTGAAAGCCCTCGGCAATGCGCGCCTTACAATGCGTGCTCCGCGCCCGCGGGTTCGGAAGGTTGCCGTCAGGCAATCGTCCGGTGCGCCGGGTGCGTCACTCAACCAACGACATTTTTTGGAAAGAGGTAGTCAGTCATGCAAACGTGGATCACTCGCCGCAACGCGGCCGTGCGTCGTCAGCGCGGTTTCACGCTGATCGAAATCATGGTGGTGGTCGCGATCCTCGGGATCCTGGCGGCGCTGATCGTGCCGAAGATCATGAGCCGCCCGGACGAGGCACGCCGCATCGCCGCGAAGCAGGACATCGGCACGATCATGCAGGCGCTCAAGCTGTACCGTCTCGACAACGGCCGCTACCCGACCCAGGAGCAGGGCCTGAACGCGCTGATCCAGAAGCCGACCACCGATCCGATCCCGAACAACTGGAAGGACGGCGGTTACCTCGAGCGCCTGCCGAACGATCCGTGGGGTAACGGCTACAAGTACCTGAACCCGGGCGTGCACGGCGAGATCGACGTGTTCAGCTACGGCGCCGACGGCAAGGAAGGCGGCGAAGGCAACGATTCCGACATCGGTTCGTGGCAATGAGCCTTCACTGACCGGCCCGACGCATCGTTCCCTTTCTCCATGCTCGCCATTCGCACGACCTCCCGCTGCGGCCGCGATTGCCGTGCGCGTCGCGGCGCGGCTTCGTCCGTGCCGGCGCGTGCCGACGGCGTGCGCGCGTTGCACGGGGCGCGGCGGCATCGCGCGCGCGGCTTCACGCTGCTCGAAATGCTGGTCGTGCTCGTGATCGCGGGGTTGCTCGTGTCGCTCGCGTCCTTGTCGCTCACGCGCAATCCGCGCACCGACCTGCGCGAGGAAGCGCAGCGCATCGCGCTGCTGTTCGAGACGGCCGGCGACGAAGCGCAGGTGCGTGCCCGGCCGATCGCGTGGCAGCCGACCGCGCACGGCTTCCGTTTCGACGTGAGCTCGCCCGATGGCTGGCGCACGCTGCGCGACGACCTGCTGCGCCCGCGCGACTGGGACGGTGGCGTCACCGGCGCCGACATCGACTATCCGGGGTCCGACACGCATGCGAATCGCGTCGTGTTCGGCACCGAGAGCATCGACACGCCGGTGCGCGTGACGCTGCATTCGGCCGTCGGCAGCGCGACGATCGTCGGCACCGGCAATGGCCGCTACGAGGTGCAATGACGATGCGTCGTCGCCTGCCCTCTTCCGTTTCTTCATCGCGCCCCCCAAGGGCACTTCCTTCGGGGCACCCCGGGCGTGCTTCCTCCGGAGCCCGGCCTGCGGCCGGCCTCGCCGGGGCGCGCGGTTTCACGATGATCGAGGTGCTGGTCGCGCTCGCGATCATCGCGGTCGCGCTCGCCGCGTCGATCCGCGCGGTCGGCACGATGGCGACCAACGCGTCCGATCTTCATCGCCGGCTGCTCGCCGGCTGGAGCGCCGACAACGCGCTCGCGCAGATGCGGCTTACGCATGCGTGGCCGGAGATCGGCGAACAGAGTTTCGACTGCTCGCAAGGCAACGTGCAGCTCGTCTGCACGCAGCGCGTGAGCACCACGCCCAACCCGGTGTTCCGGCGCGTGCGGATTTCGGTGAGCATGCCGGGGCACACCGGCGTGCTCGCGCAGATGGTGACGGTGGTCGCGAATGAAACCAGCCGTCCGCTCTGACGCGCCGATGCGACGCCCGCTCGCCCGCCCCGCCCGCGGCTTCACGCTGATCGAGCTGATGATCGCGATCGCGATCCTCGCGGTGGTCGCGATCCTCGCGTGGCGCGGGCTCGACCAGATCATGCGCGGTCGCGACAAGGTCGCGGCCGCAATGGAAGACGAGCGCGTGTTCGCGCAGATGTTCGACCAGATGCGCATCGACGCGCGGCTCGCCGCGACCGACGACGAGGCCGGCCAGCCGGCGATCGGCGTCGCCGGCAATACGCTGCAGATCGTCCGCGAACTCGAGGTGCCGGGCGTCGCGCCGCGGCTGCAGGTGGTCCGCTACCGGATCGCCGGCGGGCGCGTCGTGCGCTATGCGTCACCGCCGATCGACGACGCGAACCGGCTGCGCAGCATGCTGAAGGACAGCAGCGTCGAAGGCTGGAGCTGGGTCGCGCTGATGGGCGGCGTCGGCGCGATCGATGCGAAGCTGTACGTGCCGCGCGTGGGCTGGACCACCAACCTGCAGACGGCCGACGAAGCGCTCGCGCAGAACAACGACGCGCTCAAGGTGCCGCAGATCGGCAACGCGCCGCCTGCGCGCGCGGTGACGGGGCTGCAGGTCAGCATCGGCGCGACGTCGCTGCGCGTGCCGGTCACGCGCATCTTCCTCGTCGGGGAATGACGATGCGCGCGCGCCCTCACCGCTCATTATTCGCCGCCCGTGCTGGCGGTCGCGCACGCGTACGCGTACGCGGCCGCCAGCGCGGCGCGGCGATCATCACCGCGCTGCTCGTGGTCGCGCTGTCGGCGATCCTCGTCTCGGGCATGCTGTGGCGCCAGCAGGTGCAGATCCGCCGCATCGAGAACCAGCGCGTGATCGCGCAGGCGCAATGGGTCGCGCGCGGCGCGCTCGACTGGACGCGGATGATCCTGCGCTCCGAAGGCGATACGGCGCCGGGCATCACGTATCTCGGCGGGATCTGGGGCGTACCGATCGCGAAGACGAAACTGTCGGACTTCCTCGGCCGGATCGGCGCGCCCAACGACACCGGCGGCGAAGACACCTATATCTCCGGCTCGATCGAGGATGCGCAGGCGAAGTTCAACCTGCGCAACCTCGTGGCGTCGCCGGCGCCCGGCGTGCTGCAGCTGAACGTCACGCAGGTCCAGGCGTTCCAGCGCCTGCTGACGACGCTCGGCTACGACGGCGCGTTCGCGAAGCGCATCGCGCTGCAGGTGCGCGCGGGCCTGCTGAATTCGGCGACGCGTTTCCAGATGCCGACGCTGCCGGGTGGCGGCACGGCGCCGCCGGTCACCGCGCCGGTGACGACCGATCAGCAAGGCGGCGGCGGCTTCACCGACGATCCCGGCATGACGGGCGGCGACCGCGGGCCCGCGCCGCTGATGATGACGGGCGTCGACAGCCTGCTCGACGTCGACGGCGTGACGCCCGAGATGGTCGCGCGGCTGCGCCCGTTCGTCACCGTGCTGCCAACCACGACGCCCGTAAACATGAACACCGCGCCGGCCGAGGTCATTGCGGCGC
The DNA here is from genome assembly GCF_902833075.1 of Burkholderia sp. BCC0405. Lineage (NCBI taxonomy): Bacteria > Pseudomonadati > Pseudomonadota > Betaproteobacteria > Burkholderiales > Burkholderiaceae > Burkholderia > Burkholderia sp. BCC0405. Next base: position 32,826 of record NZ_CADFEO010000020.1, on the reverse strand, counting down.
TGATGCCGGGGATGAGCGTGTCGTCCGCGCAGGCGCTCGTGTCGCGCCGCGAGACCGTGTTTTTCCGCAACCTCGCCGACGTGCAGCTCGCGCTGCGCGGCGCCGGTGCGCCGCCGAACGTGACGCTCGACTCGAGCGTCGTCGACGTCAATTCGAGCTATTTCATCGTGCATGGCCGGATCCAGCACGAACGCGCGGAGGTCGATCGCACCTCGCTCGTGTATCGTGATCCGACCACGCACTCGACACGGGTCGTGCGCATCCGCGACCAGCTATAACGACGCCAATCGGGAGAGGAGCTCTTGTGAGCACGTTGATTGTTTCTTTGCCGCCGCGCGAGCCTGCCGTGCCGTTGCAGGAATGGCAGTGGCCCGAACTGCCGTTCACGCTCGTCGACAAGGCCGGCCATGTGCAGCGCGCCGGCCGCGCCGCGCTCGCGCTGCTGCCGCGCGCCAGTGCGACGGTGCTGATCGTCGCCGCGCGCGACGTGCTGCTGCTGGCCGCGACCGTGCCGCCGCTGAAGGGACCGAAGCTGCGTCAGGCGCTGCCCAACATCGTCGAGGATCAGCTGATCCAGGATCCGCTCGGCTGCCATATCGCGCTCGATCCGGACGCGCTGCCCGACGGGCGCCGCGTGCTGGCCGTCGTCGATCGCGCGTGGTTCCGCACGATCTGCGACGCGTTCACGGCGGCCGGCCACCGGCACCTGAGCGCGGTGCCCGCGACCCGCTGCCTGCCGGCGCCGCACGTAATCGCTGCGCCGGCTGACAGCGAGGTCGATGCCGCGGCGGTTGCTGCGGACGCCGTCGAGGCGCCGCCGGCCCGCCCGGCGACGGTGGCCGCGGTGCTCGGCCTCGCGGCATCGGTCGAACAAGTGCTCGTCGAGGCCGGCGCGCAACCGGCCGCCGCCGGTGCGCCGCGCCTCGAACTCGCGGTCGCACGCGGTGCGCTTGGTGAAGGCTTCGCGGCGCCTGCGTCGCGCGCGGCCGGCACGCTGGCCGCGCTGGCAGGCGGCGGCGACGTCGAACTGTACGAACTCGGCGAACCGGGCGCGGAGCCGCGCCTGGCATCGGTCGGACGCACCGACGGCGGCCCGCTGCTGCCGGGCGCCGCACCGCTGTCGTTCGACGCGTTCGCACGGCGCGCGCTGACCGAGAAGTTCGACCTGTGCCAGTTCGAATTCGAATCGCAGCCGTGGCGCTTCGACCGCGCGACGGTGAAGCGCCTGCGGGTGCCGCTCGCCCTCGTCGCGGCGACGCTCGGCGTGGCGGTGATCGGGATGAACCTGCACTGGTGGAAGCTGTCGCGCGAGCGCGATGCGCTGTCGGCGCAGATCACCGAGACGCTGCTGTCCGCGTTCCCGAAGACGACGACGGTGCTCGATCCGCCCGCGCAGATGCAGCGCCAGCTCGACCAGTTGCGCCTGGCGGCCGGCGAGCTGTCGCCGAACGATTTCCTCGCGCTGTCGAGCGGGCTGTCGCGTTCGATGGGCGCGCTGCCGCTGAACGGCATCGCGTCGCTCGACTATCACGACCGGCGGCTGGACGTCGGCTTCAAGCCGGAGGTCAAGGTCGATCCCGATTTCACGCAGCGCCTCGCACGTCACGGACTGTCCGGCGAAGTCGACAGCAACACGGGCAAATGGACGATCCGGAGCCGCTCATGAAGATGGAACAACTGAACCAGACGCTGGCCCAGTTCTGGGGCGAGCGCACCCAGCGCGAAAAAACGCTGCTCGGCTGGGGCGGCGCCGTGCTGGCGGTCACGATCGCGTATTCGGTGCTGTGGTCGCCCGCGCAGGAAGGCCGCGCGCGGATCCAGCGCGAACTGCCGACGATGCGCGGCGAGCTCGCGCAGATGACCGCGCAGGCGAACGAGGCGAAGTCGCTGGCGGCTGCCGCGCAGGGCGTGGCGCCGACTGGCCTCGCGCTGAAGGACGCGCTGACCGCGTCGCTCTCCGATCACGGGCTGCAGGGCGCGCAGGTGCAGATCGTCGGCAACGGCGTGCAGATCCAGATGAAGAACGTGTCGTTCCCGGCGTGGACGCAGTGGCTCGACGATGCGCGCCGGCAGTTCAAGGTGCAGGTCGGCGAGGCGCATGCAACGGCGCTGAAGGACGACGGCCAGGTCGACCTGACGGCCGTGATGCAACCGTCTACGCAGAAATGACGCAGTGGATGACGCAAGTGGCGGTCGGCCGATGAGGCCGGGGATCAAGCGGCTCGCCACCGTATTGCCGTGGGTACTGGCGGGTGGCCTGGCGACGGCGGTGACGCTCGTCGCGCTCGCGCCGGCCGCGTGGATCGCGCCGCAGTTCGCGCGCGCGACCGGCGGGCACGTGAATCTCGTCGATCCCGACGGGTCGCTGTGGCACGGCTCCGGCACGCTGATGCTCGCGCCGGGGGCCGACCAGAGCGCGGCGACGCTGCTGCCGGGCCGGGTCGAATGGACCACGGGTTTCTGGCCGCTGCTGACCGGGCGCGTGCGGATGCGCATGCGGCAGACCGAGGCGATGCCCGATGCGGTCACGCTCGATGCGACGTGGCGCGGCGCGGTGCTGTCGGCGGGTACGATGGCCGTGCCCGCGTCGCTGCTCGCGGGGCTCGGCACGCCGTTCAACACGCTCGACCTGCAGGGCGACGTGCGGCTCGGCTGGAGCGACTGGCGGCTGATCGGCAACAACGCGTTCGGCCAGCTGACGGTGACGATCGACTCGATGAGTTCGCGCGTATCGCGCGTGAAGCCGCTCGGTTCGTACCGCGCGGTGCTGCAGGCGAAGGGGGCCGGCGCCGATCTCGACCTGTCGACGACGCAGGGCCCGCTGTTCCTCGACGGCCACGGCAACTTCGGCCCGGGCCAGGGATCGTTCCGCGGCACCGCGCATTCGGCGCCCGAACAGCAGGCTAACCTCGCGGGGCTGCTGAACCTGCTCGGCCACCCGATCGGGAACAACGAGGTTTCGCTGATCTTCGGCGACGCGCAGCGCTGACGCGCGCGTTGGCCTTCCCTTCCTACTTCTGTGCGAGCGGCACGACGACCGACGGTGCGGCGGCCGCGGGCGCGGCCGCACCGGACGCCGGCACGGGTGCCGGCGCCGCCATGTCGCCGTTCTCGCGCGCCATCTCCGCTACGTTCCAGCCGCCGCCGAGCGCCTTCACGAGCCCGACCGACGACACCATCCGCTGCCCGGCAATCGTCGCGAGCTTCTGCTGCGCGGTGAACGCGGTGGTCTGCGCGGTCAGCACGTTCAGGTAGGCGACCGTGCCGGCCTTGTACTGGTTCGTGACGATCGCGAGCGCGTGCTCGGCGCTGTCGACCGCCTGCCGCTGCACGTCGACTTCCCGCGCGAGGATGCGCTGCGACGCGAGGTTGTCCTCGACGTCCTGGAAGGCCGAGAGCACCGTCTGCCGGTACGTCGCGACGTCCTGGTCGTAGGTTGCGCGGGCCGCTTCGGTTTGCGCGGCGCGCAGGCCCGCGTCGAACAGCGTCGCGGCGAGTTGCGGACCGACGGTCCAGAAACGTGCCGGCAGCGTGAACAGTTGCGACCACACCGAACTCTGGAAGCCGCCGCTCGCCGACAGCGTGAGCGTCGGGAAAAACGCCGCGATCGCAACGCCGATCTGTTCGTTGGCGGCCGCCGCGCGTCGTTCGGCCGCCGCGATATCGGGCCGCCGCTCGAGCAGCGTCGACGGCACGTCCACCGGTGTGACGGGCGGCACGGCCGTCAGCGGCGCCGGCGGCAGCGAGAACGTCGAAGCCGGCTGGCCGATCAGCGTCGCGATCGCATGCTCGTACTGCGCGCGCGCAACGCCGTTGTCGATTGCGGCCGCCTGTGCGCTCTGCAGCTGGGTCTGCGCCTGGATCACGTCCGCGCGGGCCGCGACGCCCTGCGCATACTGGTTTTCGGTGAGCTTGAGCGACTGCTCGTACGACTTCACGGTGTCGTCGAGCAGCTTCTGCAGCGCGTCGGCGGTGCGCAACTGGTAGTACGTCTGCGCGAGCGTCGCCTGCGCGGAGAGCCGTGCATTCGCGAGATCGGCGGCTGCAGCGGCCTCACCCGCCCGTTGCGCGCTGACGGTGCGGCTCACCTTGCCCCACAGGTCCGGCTCCCATGATGCGTCGAGGCCGACGCTGTAGTTCGTACCGATCGGGCCGGCGCTGACGCCGCTGCTGGCGGCCGACGACGACACCGCGGAGCGCGAGCGCGTCGCCGAGCCCGTGAAGCCGACGGTCGGGAAATACGCGGCGCGCGCTTCGGCGACGAGCGCGCGCGCCTGACGGTACGCGGCCGCATATTGCGCGACGGTCTGGTTCGACGTGTTGAGCTGGTTCATCAGCGATGCGAGCTGCGGATCATCGTAGACGCTCCACCACGCGCCGCGGTCGGTGCGGTCGGCAGGCTGCGCGACCTTCCAGCCGGCCGGCGCTTCCTTGTACGCGGCGGGGATCGACGTGTCGGGCCGGTGATAGTCGGGCCCGACGGCGCAGCCGGCGAGCAGCACGGCCGTCGCGACGGCGGCGCTCAGCGGGCGAAGGGCGCGCGGGAGGGAGGTGTACGGCATGGTGGTTTTCCTGTCTGGGCGCGGCGAGCAGCGTCGCGCGGTGCGGTCGTCGTGCCGCTGGCGGACAAATGGTAACTGACGGCGGGGAAGCTGCGCAGTCCCAAGGGTACGGTGCGCGGCAACAGGAATGTGTTACGGGCGCGAGCGGCCGGTTTACCGGCCATTACGGCTCGCTGACGGGAAGCCGGACGCGTGACGTCGGCCGTTGCGCGACGCGGCCGGCGCCCAGTCGGAGCAGTCGGGAAGGCGGGAGCCGCGCGATGTCAGTGGCAGCGCGCGGGCAGCGGAAGCGGTTCGGCGGCGGACCGCCATGTCGACGGCTCCGTCGCGGCCGGCTGGCCCGTGCGGCGCGCGCCGTCTTTCGCATTGCGCTGCCGGCGATGATCGAACCATGCGAACCCGAGCGCCGCGAGCGAGCCGCCCGGCACCACCAGCATCGTCACGTACAGCGCGATCTTCCAGCCGCGGTGCGGCCCGGAAAACGCATGATGGGCGGTATCGGTCAGGTTGCGGCGCAGCGCGCCGGCGGCATTTTTCAGGAACAGCATCGCGAACATCCTCGGGGTGCCCGCAGCGCGGGCGAATCGGTCAGAACATAGTCTCCGGCAGTGCAACATGCACGTCGTAACTGGTTGCCTCAAATAATATTGACTAAGCAATCAATTTTCAAGATACTGGGCGCGTTTAAATCTGAAACGCACTATTGCTGCGTGCGCAATCGCATGACCGGCGGCCTCTACGATCCCGAGAACATCGCGCTGGAAACGAGCCTCGGCTATTACCTGTCGAAGGCGAAGCAGGCGCTCGTCGAGCGGATGGATCGTGCGCTCGAGCCACTCGACCTCACCGCGCAGCAGATCGGCGTGATCCTGCTGCTGTCGCGCGGCTATGCGCGCACGCCGTTCGAGCTGTCCCGCAGGATGTCGTACGACAGCGGTTCGATGACGCGGATGCTCGACCGGCTCGAACGCAAGGGGCTGGTCGCACGCTCGCGCAGCGAGCAGGATCGCCGGATGATCGAGCTGACGCTGACCGAACGCGGCGCCGAAGCCGCCCGGGCGCTGCCGTCGCTGATCGCGACCGCGCTCAACGCGCAGCTCGACGGTTTCTCGGCCGACGAGCTCGCGACGCTCATCGGCCTGCTGCAGCGCTTCATCGCCAATGGGCCCGGCTCGACCGGTTGCCCGAAACCCGACGACGAGGCGGACAGCTGATGCGCGCGGAGGTCCCATGTCCACGTTAAGCGTTCGCTTATTTGTCTGTCTGGGCAGAAGATGACAGGGCACGCGCTCCCCTTTTCCCTTTATCCGTTCCACCCGGCCGGGCTGCGCTGCGGCGCACACCCGTGCGTTGTGCCGGCGCGTCGCGTCTAGGAGATTTCGATGTCCGCCACCACGGCATCCGCCGCCTCCCCCGCCGCTGAACCCGCACCGCTGTCCGGCGGTGCACTCGCGCTGCTCACGGTCGGGCTCGCGCTCGGCACCTTCATGGAAGTGCTCGACACGTCGATCGCGAACGTCGCGGTGCCGACCATCTCGGGCAGCCTCGGCGTCGCGACGAGCGAAGGCACCTGGGTGATCTCGTCGTACTCGGTCGCCTCCGCGATCGCGGTGCCGCTCACCGGCTGGCTCGCGCGGCGGGTCGGCGAGGTGCGGCTGTTCACGCTGTCGGTGCTCGCGTTCACGATCGCCTCGGCGCTGTGCGGCCTCGCGACCAACTTCGAGACGCTGATCGCGTTCCGGCTGCTGCAGGGCCTCGTGTCGGGGCCGATGGTGCCGCTGTCGCAGACGATCCTGATGCGCAGCTATCCGCCCGCGAAGCGCGGGCTCGCGCTCGGGCTATGGGCGATGACGGTGATCGTCGCACCGATCTTCGGCCCGTTGCTGGGCGGCTGGATCAGCGACAACTACACGTGGCCGTGGATCTTCTACATCAACCTGCCGATCGGCGTCTTCTCGGCGACCTGTGCGTATTTCCTGCTGCGCGGCCGCGAGACGAAGACGTCGAAGCAGCGGATCGACGCGATCGGCCTCGCGCTGCTCGTGATCGGCGTGTCGTGCCTGCAGATGATGCTCGACCTCGGCAAGGACCGCGACTGGTTCAACTCGACGTTCATCGTCGCGCTCGCGCTGATCGCGGTCGTGTCGCTCGCGTTCATGCTCGTCTGGGAGGCGACCGAGAAGGAGCCGGTGGTCGACCTGTCGCTCTTCAAGGATCGCAACTTCGCGCTCGGCGCGATGATCATCTCGTTCGGCTTCATGGCGTTCTTCGGCTCGGTCGTGATCTTCCCGCTGTGGCTGCAGACCGTGATGGGCTACACGGCGGGCAAGGCCGGCCTCGCGACCGCGCCGGTCGGGCTGCTCGCGCTCGTGCTGTCGCCGCTGATCGGCCGCAACATGCACCGGCTCGACCTGCGGATGGTCGCGAGCTTCGCGTTCATCGTGTTCGCCGGCGTGTCGATCTGGAACTCGACGTTTACGCTCGACGTGCCGTTCAGCCATGTGATCCTGCCGCGTCTGGTGCAGGGGATCGGCGTTGCGTGCTTCTTCGTGCCGATGACGACGATCACGCTGTCGAGCATCCCCGACGACCGGCTCGCGAGCGCGTCGGGGCTGTCGAACTTCCTGCGCACGCTGTCGGGCGCGATCGGCACCGCGGCGAGTTCGACGTTCTGGGAGAACGACGCGATCTACCACCACGCGCGGTTGTCGGAATCGGTGAGCGTGTATGCGCAGAGCACGACCGACTACCAGGGCGCGCTGTCGCAGCTCGGCATCGTCGGCCAGACGGCCAATGCGCAGCTCAATCAGCTCGTCACGCAGCAGGGCTTCATGATGGCGACCAACGACTTCTTCCTGCTGTCGGCGTTCATGTTCGGCGCGCTCGCGGCGCTCGTGTGGGTCACGAAGCCGAGGAAGGGCGCCGGGCCGGCGATGGGGCACTGACCGCGCGGCGGGCGGCCGTTGCGCCCGCCTCGTCCGCTTTGCCGCCCGCCTCGGCGGGCGTCACTCCCGCGCCCGCAACCCGCCGAACGCGAGGTCGTCACCCGGCGCGATCGGCAGCGTCGCCCGCGCCACTTCAAGCCACGCGCGCGCCGCGTGCGACAGATACCCCTTCTTCAGCCAGCCGAGCGCGATCGCCCACGTGATCTCCGGCTCGACGATCGGCCGGCACGTGAACTGGCCCGCGTCGAGCCGCCGGCAATACGGCTCGGGCAGCAGCGCGATGCCGACCCCCGCGTGCACGAGCGCGGCCATGAAATCCCAGTGGCCGCTGCGGCTCACGATCGACGGCGTGAAGCCGACCTGCCGGCACGCATCGAGCACCGCGTCGTGCAGCGCGAGGCTTTCCGCGTAGAACACGAACGACTCGCGCGCGAGATCCGCGAGCGGCACGGCCGCGTGATCCTCCCAGCGCGATTCGCGCGGTGCGACCAGCCACAGCGGCGCACGCACCATCGGCAGCACGTCGAAGGTGCCGGGATCGACCGGCTCCAGCAGCCCGCCCAGTTCCAGCTCGCCCGACATCAGCGCGGCCTCGATCATCCGTGCGCCCTGCTCGAACAGCTTCAGCTCGATGTTCGGGTAGCGCTGCTTGTACGCGGCGATGATCGGCGTGAACAGCGAGCCGCCGAGCGGCGGGACCCCGATCGTCAGCTCGCCGCGCCCGAGCGTGCCGAGGTCGTTCAGCTCCGACTGCAGCTGCGCCTGCGCGGCGAGCACGTCCTGGCCGCGCTGGAACACGATCCGCCCCGCGTCGGTCAGCACCATCTGCCGGCCGTCGCGCAGCAGCAGCGGCGAACCGATCTCGTCCTCGAGCGCCTTCACCATCTTGCTGATGGTCGGCTGGGTCACGAACAGCTTGTCGGCGGCCGCCGTGAAACTCTGCTGGCGAACCACCTCGACGAAGTACCGCAGCGCGCGCAATTCCATCGACGACTCCCCAAATTGGTGCGGCGATCAATAAACGAATTCCGAATTGGAATGATAAGGATAGAGACAAGTCATTTTATTTATGGTTAGGGGAAACCCTATACTCGCACCATCAACGGAATATCTGTAGGGAGCCCGCCATGACCAAGCCGACCGCCGCACTTGCCGCCCGCCCCGCCGCTTCGGGCAGCCTGGCGCACACGGGCCGGATCGCGCTGCAGGCCGCCGCGCTCGGCGCGCTGTGGATGGTGGTCGACTGGGGCGTGCGCAAGATCGGGCTGCCGATCCCGTCCGGCGTGATCGGCCTCGCGGTGCTCCTCGTGCTGCTGTTCTCGGGCCGCGTCGCGCCCGCGTGGGTGAAGGACGGTGCGAACTGGCTGCTGTCCGACATGCTGCTGTTCTTCGTGCCGGCGGCCGTCGCGGCCGTGCAGTACGGCGGGCTGTTCCGCGAGGATGGCTGGCGCATCGCGCTGGTGATGCTCGCCGGCACCGCGTTCGTGATGGTCGCCGTGGCCGTCGCGGTCGACCTCGCCGCGAAGCTCGAGCGCCGGCTCGCCGCGCAGCGCGTGTTCGCCGAACGCCGCCGCACGCGCCTGAGCGCCGCGTCGGCACACTGAGCCGGAGCCTGCCATGCCTGCCGCATTGACGAACCTGTCCGCCGACCAGGCGAACACCGCGATCTCGTTCGGCTGCTTCGTGCTGACGATCGTGTTGTATTTCGCGTCGAAGCGGCTCTACGCGTTCAAGAAGACGCTGCTGTTCTCGCCGCTCGTGTTCGTGCCGGGCGTGCTGGTCCTGCTCGTGCTGCTGACCGGCATCCCGTATTCGGTCTACTTCCACGACACGCGCTGGCTGATGTGGCTGCTCGGCCCGGCGACGATCGCGTTCGCGGTGCCGATCTACGACTATCGCGACCTGATCCGCCGCCACTGGCTGTCGCTGTCGGTCGGCGTCGCGGTCGGGATCGGCGCGGGCGTGTGCGGGTCGCTGTTGCTCGCGAAGCTGCTGCACCTGTCGCCGGAGCTGCAGCGCTCGCTGATGACGCGCTCGGTGTCGACGCCGTTCGCGCTCGCCGTGTCGGACAAGATCCACGCGCCGAAGGATCTCACCGCGCTGTTCGTGATCGCGACCGGCATCTGCGGGATGCTGCTCGGCGAGCTGGTGCTGGCGCTGGTGCCGCTGCGCACGCGCCTCGCGCGCGGCGCGCTGTTCGGCGCGGCCGCCCACGGCGTGGGCACCGCGAAGGCGCGCGAGATCGGCAGCGAGGAAGGCGTCGTGTCGAGCCTCACGATGATGATCGCCGGTGTTGCGATGGTGCTGATCGCGCCGCTGTTGACGCTGCTGCCGATCTGAGCGGGCGGCCGGCGCGCGGCACGCTCCGTGCGGCGGGAACGGCGCCTCTTCCCGGCCACGCATGCCTCGGCCGCCAGCCCGGCGGCCCTTTCCGCCCCCGCTTACCCTGCACCCGGCCGACAATCGGCTGAGATAGCCGCAAATCCCCCCTCTTTTCCGCCCATCGGGCTCGGCCCGGATGCCGAACAATGCATGCTACGAGACATCACGCACGCATTCACATGGCCTCCACGACCGCAAACCCGACCGCCGACAAGCCGGCTTCGTCCGGCAAGTTCAAGCGCATCGCGCTCATCGCCGTCATCGCGCTGGGCGCGGCGGCTGCCGCAGCCGGCGGCATGTACGTGTTCCTGAGCAAGGAAGGCGTCGGCCATGCGAGCGCGCCCGCCGGGCCGGCGCCGCTTGCCGCGCCGGTGTTCTTCCCGCTCGACCCGCTGACCGTGAACCTGCAGTCCGACGACGGCGCGCAGCACTACCTGCGCGTCGGCCTGTCGCTGAAGCTCACCGACCCGAAGGCGCAGGAGCAGCTGACCGCGCGGATGCCGGAGATCCGCAGCCGGATCCTGCTCGCGCTGTCGAACAAGCACCCCGAGGATCTCGCGACGCCGGACGGCAAACGTTCGCTCGCGAAGGAACTGCGGGACCTGATCGAGCAGCCTACGCAGCCGGGCAACCAGCGCGCGAAGGTCGACGACGTGTTGTTCACCGAATTCGTCGTCCAGTAACGCGGCCGCGAAAGGAGCGCGTATGGGTCACCAGGAGTTCATGTCCCAGGAGGAGGTCGATGCCCTCCTCAAGGGCGTCACGGGCGAAGCCGATGCAGTCGACGAGCACCGCGACACATCGGGCGTCCGCCCCTACAACATCGCGACGCAGGAGCGAATCGTCCGCGGCCGGATGCCCGGCCTCGAGATCATCAACGATCGCTTCGCGCGCCTGCTGCGGATCGGCATCTTCAACTTCATGCGGCGCACGGCGGAAATCTCCGTGAGCCAGGTGAAGGTGCAGAAGTACAGCGAGTTCACCCGCAACCTGCCGATCCCGACGAACCTGAACCTGGTGCACGTGAAGCCGCTGCGCGGCACGTCGCTGTTCGTGTTCGACCCGAACCTCGTGTTCTTCGTCGTCGACAACCTGTTCGGCGGCGACGGGCGCTTTCACACGCGCGTCGAGGGCCGCGATTTCACGGCCACCGAGCAGCGGATCATCGGCAAGCTGCTGAACCTCGTGTTCGAGCACTACACGACCGCATGGAAGAGCGTGCGGCCGCTGCAGTTCGAATTCGTGCGCTCGGAGATGCACACGCAGTTCGCGAACGTCGCGACGCCGAACGAGATCGTCATCGTCACGCAGTTCTCGATCGAGTTCGGGCCGACGGGCGGCACGCTGCACATCTGCATGCCGTACTCGATGGTCGAGCCGATCCGCGACGTGCTCGCGTCGCCGATCCAGGGCGAGGCGCTCGAAGTCGACCGCCGCTGGGTGCGCGTGCTGTCGCAGCAGGTGCAGGCCGCCGAGGTCGAGCTGACCGCGAACCTCGCCGAGATCTCGTCGACCTTCGAGAAGATCCTGAACCTGCGCGCGGGCGACGTGCTGCCGCTGGAAATCGAGGACACGATCACCGCGAAGGTCGACGGCGTGCCGGTGATGGAATGCGGCTACGGAATTTTCAATGGTCAATATGCGTTGCGCGTGCAGAAGATGATCGGCGCGGGCGATTCGATGAAGGAAGGTGGATATGAGTGAGCTGAACCAGACGCCCGAGGACGACGCACAAGCGATGGCCGACGCGGCCCTCGCGGCATCGGCCGCCGCTGCGCAGGCGGCGCCGGCCGCGGCGGAAGAAGATCCGGGCATCGACGACTGGGCGGCCGCACTCGCCGAGCAGAACCAGCAGCCGGTGCAGCCGGGCGCGACGGGCGCCGGCGTGTTCCAGCCGCTGTCGAAGGCCGCGGCGAGCTCGACGCACAACGACATCGAGATGATCCTCGACATCCCGGTCAAGATGACCGTGGAGCTCGGCCGCACGAAGATCGCGATCCGCAACCTGCTGCAGCTCGCGCAGGGCTCGGTGGTCGAGCTGGACGGCATGGCCGGCGAGCCGATGGACGTGCTCGTGAACGGCTGCCTGATCGCGCAGGGCGAGGTCGTGGTCGTCAACGACAAGTTCGGTATCCGCCTGACCGACATCATCACGCCGGCCGAGCGCATCCGGAAGCTGAATCGATGAACGTCGCAGCGCCCGGCCGCCGCGTGCGCGTCGCGCGCGTGACGGCCGCCGCGGCCATTGCGGCGTCGCTTGCCTGCGCGCCGGCCGGCGCCGCCGACATGAACGCGGTGAACCACGCCGGTTCGATCGCATCGAGCGTGATGGTCGGTTCGGCCGCACCGTCGCTCGGCTTCGGCGCGGTGCTGCAGACGCTGGTCGGGCTCGCGGTCGTGATCGGTCTCGTGTTCGCGTGCGCGTGGCTCGCGCGCCGCTTCGGCTTCCAGCACGCACGCCACGGCGGCCCGCTGAAGATCGTGTCGAGCGTCGCGGTCGGCGCGAAGGAAAGCGCGACGATCGTCGAGATCGGCGACACCTGGCTCGTGCTCGGCGTCGCGCCGGGCAACGTGCGATTGCTGCATACGCTGCCGGCCGGTTCGGCGGCGGCCACCGCGACAGCGGCGGCGGCCTCGGCCGACGCACCCGCCGGCGGCGCCCCGTCCCAAGGCGGCCTGCCCGGCACGTTCGGCGCGCGGTTTCGCGACGCGCTCGCGGGCGAAGCCGCGAAGCGCCTCGGTCGCGGCAAGGACCGCTGACATGGCGCCGCGCCCTCTTTCCGACCCCGCATCCCGATGAAACACGCATTCCTGCATCGCGCGGCGCGCTTCGCGCCCGTGCTGATCCTCTGCCTCGCGCCCGCGCTCGCCCATGCGCAGGCGAATGGCCTGCCCGCGTTCAACGCGAGCCCGGGCCCGCACGGCGGCACCACGTATTCGCTGAGCGTGCAGACGATGCTGCTGCTCACGATGCTGTCGTTCCTGCCGGCGATGATGCTGATGATGACGAGCTTCACGCGCATCATCATCGTGCTGTCGCTGCTGCGCCAGGCGCTCGGCACCTCGACCACGCCGCCGAACCAGGTGCTCGTCGGCCTCGCGATGTTCCTCACCTTCTTCGTGATGTCGCCGGTGCTCGACCGCGCGTACAACGACGGCTACAAGCCGTTCTCCGACGGCTCGATGCCGATGGAGCAGGCGGTGCAGCGCGGCGTCGCGCCGTTCAAGACTTTCATGCTGAAGCAGACCCGCGAGACCGATCTCGCACTGTTCGCGAAGATCTCGAAGGCCGCGCCGATGCAGGGCCCCGAAGACGTGCCGCTGTCGCTGCTGGTGCCCGCGTTCGTCACGAGCGAGCTGAAGACCGGCTTCCAGATCGGCTTCACCGTCTTCATCCCGTTCCTGATCATCGACATGGTCGTCGCGAGCGTGCTGATGTCGATGGGGATGATGATGGTGTCGCCGTCCACCGTGTCGCTGCCGTTCAAGCTGATGCTGTTCGTGCTGGTCGACGGCTGGCAGCTGCTGATCGGCTCGCTCGCGCAGAGCTTTACGTAAGCGGCGGAGGAAACGCGCGATGACGCCCGAACAAGTGATGACCCTGGCGCACCAGGCGATGATGGTCGGCCTGCTGCTGGCCGCCCCGCTGCTGCTGGTCGCGCTCGCGGTCGGCCTCGTCGTGAGCCTGTTCCAGGCCGCGACGCAGATCAACGAGGCAACCCTGTCGTTCATCCCGAAGCTGCTCGCGGTCGCCGCGACGCTCGTGATCGCCGGCCCGTGGATGCTGACGACCATGCTCGACTACCTGCGGCAGACGCTGCTGCACGTCGCGACGCTCGGCGTCGGCTGAGCCGCGCGCACCACCCGGCGGCGATGTTCTCGGTTACCTACGCGCAGCTCAACGGCTGGCTCACGGCGTTCCTGTGGCCGTTCGTGCGGATGCTCGCGCTCGTCGCGACCGCGCCCGTCGTCGGCCACGCGGCGGTGCCCGTGCGCGTGAAGATCGGCCTCGCCGCGTTCATGGCGCTGGTCGTGGCGCCCACGCTCGGCGCGATGCCGGACGTCACCGTATTCTCCGCACCAGGGATCTGGATCCTCGTCACGCAGTTCCTGATCGGCGTCGCGATGGGTTTCACGATGCAGATCGTGTTCGCGGCCGTCGAGGCGGCCGGCGACTTCATCGGGCTGTCGATGGGGCTCGGCTTCGCCACCTTCTTCGATCCGCACACGAGCGGCGCGACGCCCGTGATGGGCCGCTTCCTGAATGCCGTCGCGATGCTCGCGTTCCTCGCGGTGGACGGCCACCTGCAGGTGTTCGCCGCGCTCGCCGCGTCGTTCCAGTCGCTGCCGGTGTCGGCCGACCTGCTGCACGCGCCCGGCTGGCGCACGCTCGCGGCGTTCGGCGCGACCGTGTTCGAGATGGGGCTGCTGCTCGCGCTGCCGGTGGTCGCGGCGCTGCTGATCGCGAACCTCGCGCTCGGCATCCTGAACCGCGCGGCGCCGCAGATCGGCGTGTTCCAGATCGGCTTTCCGGTGACGATGCTGGTCGGGCTGCTGCTCGTGCAGCTGATGGTGCCGAACCTCGTGCCGTTCGTGTCGCACCTGTTCGACATGGGCGTCGATGCGATGGGGCGGGTGCTGATCGGGTGGCGGTGATGCGCAGGGAACCCGGTTCCTTCCGAACCGCGCGAGCCGGATGCAGGCACGCCGGCGCCCGGCACCGACCGTGCCCTTTTTTTCGTCCTTTCCGGCGGGCCTCCGGGGACGCCCGCCAGGCGCCCGCCGGCCGGCCATGCGACAACCGGCCCGAAGCCGCTTGCGGCCCGTCCGGCGGGCGATCGCGGCCGATGTCCGCACGCTCGCCCCACATCGGCGCTTGACCTCGGCCGACCGACTCGCTAGCGTTTCGGGTTTGCCCGGGCGGCCATTGCCGCCGGTGCCGTGAGCGCGCCCGACGTCCTGGCGCGCGCGGCCGGGCTCCGATGGAAAAGACGATGCACAAACTCGATGCGGCCAGCCCGCAGGCGATGTCGACGGATTTCACCGCCGACAACGTCGCGCGCCTGAAGGCGCTGTTCCCCGAACTCGTGACCGAAGGCCCGGCGGGCGCGTCGGTCGACGTCGACGTGCTGAAGGCGCTCGTCGGCGAGCGCATGGTCGGCGACGCCGACGAGCGCTACGGCTTCCACTGGCACGGCAAGCGCAGCGCGCGCCAGGCCGCGCTCACGCCGTCGACGGGCACGCTGCGCCCCTGCCCCGACGACAGCGTCGCGTGGGACGACACGCGCCATCTCGTGATCGAGGGCGACAACCTCGACGTGATGAAGCTGCTGCACAAGAGTTACGCAGGCAAGGTGAAGCTCGTCTACATCGACCCGCCGTACAACACCGGCAGCGATTTCGTCTATCCGGACGACTTCACCGACAGCATCCGCCACTACCTGGCGATGACCGGGCAGACCCAGGGCGGCGTGAAGCGCAGCACCAACACCGAGGCGAACGGCCGGTTCCACACCGACTGGCTGAACATGACGTATCCGCGCCTGAAACTCGCGCACGCGCTGCTGTCCGACGAAGGGCTGATCGCCGTGCACATCGACGAGCATGAAGTGCACGCGCTGGTGCTGATGCTGCGCGAGATCTTCGGCGAGGAGAACGAGCTCGGCGTCGCCGTGTGGGACAAGCGCAACCCGAAGGGCGACGCGCGCGGCATCGCGTACCAGCACGAATCGCTGGTGCTGTTCGCGCGCAACGCCGAGACGCTGCTCGAGCGGGCGCCGCTCAGGCGCCCGAAGCGCAACGCGCAGCGCATGCTCGACGCCGCGCACGACGCCATGTACCGCAGCGGCAACGCGAAGGACGCGCAGAAGGCGTACCGCGCGTGGATGAAGGCGCAGACCAACCTGTCCGGCGGCGAGGTGATGTATGACCGGCTGTCGGAAGAAGGCCGCGTGTACCGCCTCGTGTCGATGGCCTGGCCGAACAAGAAGAAGGCGCCGGACGAGTATTTCACGCCGCTGATCCACCCGGTCACCGGCAAGCCGTGCGCGATGCCGGCGCGCGGCTGGCGCAACCCGCCTGCGACGATGCAGGCGCTGATCGAGCGCGGCCAGATCGAATTCGGCGCGGACGAAACCACGCAACCGCAGCGGATCTACTACCTCGACGAGAACATGTACGAGAACGTGCCGTCGGTGCTGCCGTTCGCCGGTTCCGACGACGCGCTGCTCAAGACGCTCGGGATTCCGTTCGACCTGCCGAAGCCGGTCGATTTCGCGGCGGCCGTGATCGGCTGGTGCACGCGCGGCGACGACATCGTGCTCGACTGCTTCGCGGGCTCCGGCTCGACCGGCCACGCGGTGATGCAGGTGAACGCAACCGACGGCGGCGCGCGCCGCTACGTGCTCGTGCAACTGCCCGAAGCGCTCGACCGCCGCGACAAGACGCAGCAGAGCGCGGCCGATTTCTGCGCGAAGCTGAAGAAGCCGCTGACGCTCGCCGAAATCACGAAGGAACGCCTGCGCCGCGCGGCCCAGCAAGTGGCGCGCGATTTCCCGGAAAGCTATGGCGACCTGGGCTTTCGCGTGTACCGGCTCGACACGACCAACGTGATCGAGTGGGATCCGCGCCGCGACGACTTCGACCACGCGCTGTTCGCGTCCGTCGAGCACGTGAAGACCGGCCGCACCGAGGACGACCTGCTCGCCGAGCTGACGCTGAAGCTCGGCCTCGACCTGTGCACGCCGGTCGAGCATCACCAGGTGGCGGGCAAGACCGTGCACCTGATCGGCCATTCGATCGTCGCGTGTTTCGATGCACGCATCACGCGTGACGACGCGGGGCCGCTGGCCGACGGCATCGTCGACCTGCTCGATGCGACCGGCACGACGCACGACGTCACGTGCCTGTTCCGCGACAGCGGCTTCGTCGACGACGTCGCGAAGCTCAATCTGGCCGCGCTGCTCGAACAGCACGGCGTGAAGCGCGTGCGGAGCCTGTGATGCGGCTGCATTTCGAAGCGGATCTCGACTACCAGCGCGAGGCGATCGACGCCGTCTGCGACCTGTTTCGCGGCCAGGAATCGTATCGCGGCGACTTCAGCGTGCTCGCGAACGCCGCGCCCGGCACGACGGCCGCCGCGCAGGGCTCGCTCGGCTTCGCGGTGTCGGAACAGGGCGTCGGCAACCGGCTGTCGCTGACCGACGACGCGCTCGCGCGCAATCTCGCCGACGTGCAGCTGCGCGGCGGGCTGCCGCCGTCCGGCCTGCCCGGCTCGCGCGACTTCACCGTCGAGATGGAAACCGGCACCGGCAAGACCTACGTGTACCTGCGCACGATCTTCGAGCTGAACCGCCGCTACGGCTTCACGAAGTTCGTGATCGTCGTGCCGTCGATCGCGATCAAGGAAGGCGTGCACAAGACGCTCTCGATCACCGAGGATCACTTCCGCGCGCTGTATGCGGGCGTGCCGTACGACTACTTCCTGTACGACTCCGCGAAGCTCGGCCAGGTGCGCCACTTCGCGGCGAGCGCGGCGATCCAGATCATGGTGATGACGGTGGCCGCGATCAACAAGAAGGAAATCAACAACCTCTACAAGGACAGCGAGAAGACCGGCGGCGAGAAGCCGATCGACCTGATCCGCGCGACGCGGCCGATCGTGATCGTCGACGAGCCGCAGAGCGTCGACGGCGGGCTCGAAGGCCGTGGCCGCGAAGCGCTCGCCGCGATGGCGCCGCTCTGCACGCTGCGCTATTCGGCCACGCACGTCGACCGTCACCACATGGTGTACCGGCTCGACGCGGTCGACGCGTACGAGCGCAAGCTCGTCAAGCAGATCGAGATTGCATCGGCGATCGTCGAGGATGCGCACAACAAGCCGTACGTGCGGCTCGTCGGCGTGTCGAACCGGCGCGGCGCGATCAGCGCGCGCGTCGAGCTCGACGTCGCGACGGCGGCCGGCGTGAAACGCCAGATCGTGTCGGCCACCGACGGCGACGATCTCGAACGCCTGACCAAGCGGGCGCTGTACGCGGGGCTGCGGATCGGCGAGGTCCATGCGGTGAAGGGCGCCGAATACGTCGAGCTGCGCCATCCGGAAGGCGAGGCATTCCTGTCGCTCGGCGAGGCGTTCGGCGACATCGACACGCTCGCCGTGCAGCGCGAGATGATCCGCCGCACGATCCGCGAGCATCTGGACAAGGAATTGCGTCTGGCCGAGCGCGGCGTGAAGGTGCTGTCGCTGTTCTTCGTCGATTCGGTCGAGCGCTACCG
Source organism: Burkholderia sp. BCC0405 (assembly GCF_902833075.1). NCBI lineage: Bacteria > Pseudomonadati > Pseudomonadota > Betaproteobacteria > Burkholderiales > Burkholderiaceae > Burkholderia > Burkholderia sp. BCC0405. The sequence continues at coordinate 14,663 of NZ_CADFEO010000020.1, read as the reverse complement.
CCGCTACGACGAGAACGGCATGCCCGTGAAGGGCGACTACGCGCTGATCTTCGAAGAGGAATACGCGCGTGCGGCACGCGTGCCGGCCTACCGTGCGCTGTTCGACGGTGTCGACGTCGCGCTCGAAGTCGGGCGCGCGCACAACGGCTACTTCTCGATCGACCGCAAGGGCGGCTGGACCGACACGAGCGAAAGCAGCGCTGCGGCGCGCGAAAACGCGGAGCGCGCGTACGGCCTGATCATGCGCGAGAAGGAAGCGCTGCTGTCGTTCGACACGCCGCTGAAATTCATCTTCTCGCACTCGGCGCTCAAGGAAGGCTGGGACAACCCGAACGTGTTCCAGATCTGCACGCTGCGCGACATCCAGACCGAACGCGAGCGCCGCCAGACGCTCGGCCGCGGGCTGCGCCTCGCCGTCGACCAGGACGGCGAACGCGTGCGCGATGCGGGCGTGAACACGCTCACCGTGATCGCGACCGAGCGCTACGAGTCGTTCGCGGAGAACCTGCAGAAGGAAATCGAGGCCGATACGGGCATCCGTTTCGGGATCGTCGAGGAACACCAGTTCGCGGCGCTGCCCGTGCAGGAAGGCGACGGACCCGCGCATGCGCTCGGCATCGAGCTGTCGCGCGTGCTGTGGAACCACCTGCACCAGCAGGGTTACGTCGACGCGCAGGGCAAGGTGCTCGACCGGCTGAAGGATGCGCTGCGCCAGAGCGCACTGGTGCTGCCGGATGCGTTCGAGATGCTGCGCGGGCCGATCGTCGCGACGCTGCGCAAGCTGTCGGGCCGCTTTGCCGTGCGCAACGCGGACGAGCGCCGCGCCATCGCGCTGCGGCGCGATGCGTCGGGCAAGGCCGTCGTGTTCGGCGAGGATTTCCGCGCGTTGTGGGACCGCATTCGCCATCGCACCGTCTACAGCGTCGAGTTCGACAACGCGAAGCTCGTGCGTGACTGCGCGGCCGCGCTGCACGACGCGCCGGACATCGCGCGCGCCCGGCTGCAGTGGCGCAAGGCGGAGATCGACATCGGCAAGGCCGGCATCGAGGCGATCGAGGTGGCCGGCGCCGGCACGGTGCTGCTCGACGAAGGCGAGCTGCCGCTGCCCGACCTGCTCACCGAGCTGCAGGACCGCACGCAGCTCACGCGCCGTTCGCTCGCGACGATCCTGGCCGACAGCGGCCGGCTCGAGGATTTCCGCGTGAATCCGCAGCAGTTCATCGCGGTCGCGGCCGATGCGATCAACCGCTGCAAGCGGCTCGCGCTCGTCGCGGGCATCGCGTACCGCAAGCTCGGCGAGCGCCATGTGCATGCGCTCGAATCGTTCGAGAGCGAGGCGCTGACCGGCTACTTGCGCAACCTGCGGCCCGATGCGCAAAAGTCGATCCACGAAGCGGTCGTGTGCGAGACGGACGCGGAGCGCGCGTTCGCCGATGCGCTCGAGGCGCACGACGGCGTGAAGCTGTACGCGAAGCTGCCCGCGTGGTTCCGCGTGTCGACGCCGCTCGGCAGCTATCACCCGGACTGGGCCGTGCTCGCGGAACAGGACGATGGCGAACGGCTGTACTTCGTCGTCGATACGCCGAATGCGGACGGCAACGTGCCGAGCGAGCACGAGCGCGCGAAGCTCGCGTGCGGCGAAGCGCATTTCCGGGCGCTGGTGGAAGGCGATGGCGCCGCGCGCTTCGTGCGCGTCAGGCAGGCGGAGGCGTTGTTTGAACCGGCGGAGCCGCCGGCGGGCGCCGGGCGGTAAAACGAAGGGCGGCCATGAGCCGCCCTTTTTTCATGAAGTGTGCGCCGGTCGGGGCAGCCGCCGCGGCGCCCTCCCCGATGACGATGGCGTTTACTGCGCCGGTTGCATGCCCTGCGCGGCCGCCTTGCGCTGCGCGGCCTCTTCCTGCACGTGCTTCTTCGCCATGTGGTGACCGACGATACAGCCGCCAACCGCGCCGACCACCGCGTGGTGCCCTGCGTAGTGGCCGGCCACACCGCCGACCACCGCGCCCTTCATGCAGCCCGCCGCGTGCGCGCTGCCGATGGTGGCAAGCGCAACGATGGCGGCGGTCGCGCACATCCTGATGTGTCGAGTAGGCATCATGTGTTCATTCTCCTCTTGTAGTGATCAAGTCGAGCCGCTTCGTTAATCCCAGCGGGCGCCGCGCCAGCCGCCGCGATCGTGCCATTCGTGCTCGCGCCATTCACGGCGGCGCCACTCGTGTTCGCGCCATTCGCGCGCACGCCAGTCGTCGTAGCGATAGCCGACCGGTGCATACGCAACCGGCGGAGGCGGCGCCACGTAGACGGGCGCCGGCGCCGCATACGCGGGTATGCCGATCCCGACCGACAGGTCGACGTGGGCCGATGCGACGCCCGAAGCTGCCAGCGCCGCTACACCGAGAACTGCACCGAGAATGAGTTTCTTGTTCATCTCGCGACTCCCTGCACGTGTCGTGCGTCATGTGAATACGGTTCGGAGTCTAGGCACGAGGTGCAGACACAGGTGAAACGGGTATGCGAGACCGGTAACGGCTGTTTACAGCCGTCCATAAAGCCTTGCGGCACAAGGAAGAGGCGGAATTCCACGCACCGTTGCAGCGGTGCATCGGGCCGGCAAAAAGGGCTGTCCGGGACGGAACCGGGCGATCGGAGCACGCCGGCTTGCACGAGAACTCGAATACGCCGAAAGCGAACCGCCCGCACCGGACGCGAGCGGTTCGCAAGCGCGCACATCACGCGCGGATATCGTCGACGCTGCGCAGCCAGTGCACGCTGAACAGGCTGTCCGCGTCGGTCCACACGGTATCGGGCTCGAATCCTGCACGGCGCGCGATCGCGTGAAAACCGTCGATCGTGAACTTATGCGAATTCTCCGTGTGGATGCGCTCACCGGCGTCGAAGCGGAACGCGTGGCCACGCACGTGCACGGTCTGCGCGATGTCGCTGACGAGATGCATCTCGATGCGTTGCCGCGTGCTGTCGTAGAACGCGCAATGCGAGAACGCGTCGACGTCGAAATCCGCGCCGAGCTCGGCGTTCGCGCGCACCAGCAGGTTCAGGTTGAACTGCGCGGTCACGCCCTGCGCATCGTTGTACGCGTCGTGCAGCGTGCGCTCGTCCTTCACGAGATCCGCGCCGACCAGCAAGCCGCCGCCACGCAGCAGCCGCGCGGCGTCGCGCAGGAACGCATCGGCTTCTTCCGGCGCGAAGTTGCCGATCGTCGAACCGGGAAAGAAGCCGATGCGCCGCCGCGGCGTCTCGGCCAGCCCGGCCAATTGCTCGGCCTTCGTGTAGTCGGCCGCGATCGGCGCGACGTCGAGCCATGGATACGCCGCACGCAGCCGCGCGGCGGCGTCGTGCAGGTAGTCGGCCGAGATGTCCACCGGCACGTAGCGCGCCGGCGCGTTCGCGTAGTTGCCTGCGAACGCGTCGAGCAGCACGCGGATCTTCTCCAGCGAGCCCGCGCCGAATTCGACGATGTCCGCATGCGGGCCGACGCGCCGCACGATCTCGGCCGCGCGATCGCGCAGGATGCCCAGCTCGGTGCGGGTCGGATAGTACTCGGGCAGCGCGCAAATGCGGTCGAACAGCGCGGAGCCGGCCGCATCGTAGAAGTATTTCGGCGGAATGCTGCGCGGCGTACGCGACAGCCCGTCGATCAGGTCGCGCTCGAACGCGCTCGGCCGCGAATCGCGGGCGGGTTGCTGGCCACCGCTCGTGGCCGTCTGGTCAGACGTCTCGCGCAAGTCGCACTCCCGTGAATTGCCAGCGCGCGGCCGGCGGAAAGAAATTGCGGTACGTCGGCCGTTCGTGCCCGGGCGGCGTCGCGATGCTGCTGCCGCGCAGGACTTGCTGGCCGACCATGAACTTGCCGTTGTATTCGGCAGCCACACCCGCAAGCGGCCGAAAGCCCGGATACGGCTCGTAGGACGAGCGCGTCCATTGCCACACGTGCCCGAGCATCTGCCGAATGCCTTCGGCGGGGAACGCGGCTTCCCATTCGAATTCGGTCGGCAGGCGCGCACCGGCCCAGTCCGCGTACGCGGCCGCTTCGTAGAAGCTCACGTGGCACACCGGTGCGTCGGGTGCGAGCGGTTCGACGCCGTGCAGGCCAAACGTGCGCCGTACCCGCGTGGCGGCCGCATCGTCGTCGTCGGGCATCCAGTACGCCGGCCCTTGCCACCCTTCCCGCTGCACCGTGGCCCAGCCGTCCGACAGCCAGAACTCGGGGCGCGTATAGCCGCCGTCGGCGACGAATGCCGCGAATTCCGCATTCGTCACGAGACGGCTCGCGATCTCGTACGGCCGCACGAGCGCCGTATGGCGCGGCCGTTCGTTGTCGAACGAGAACGCGTCGCCATCGTGGCCGATCTCGACGAGCCCGCCCGGCTGGTGCAGCCAGTGCAGCGCGCCGGCGTCGCCCACGGCCATCGCGCCGGCATCCATCCCGTTGCGCGGCCGGAATGCCGGCTTCAGCGGGTTGCACGAGAACGCGTGCAGCATGTCGGTGACGATCAACTCCTGGTGCTGCTGCTCGTGATGCAGGCCGAGCTCGATCTCGGGCGCGATCGTCTCGAGCAGCGCCGCATCGGCACCGGCCAGTGCGTGCAGCATCGCGTCGTCGACGTGTTGTCGGTACGCATGCACCTCGTCGAGCGACGGGCGCGTGAGCAGCCCGCGTTGCGGCCGCGGATGGCGCGGGCCGAGCGCTTCGTAATAGGAATTGAAGAGGAACTGGAATGCCGCGTCGAACGGCGCGTAGCCGGCCACGCGGCGCATCAGTACGACGGTTTCGAAAAACCAGGTCGTATGCGCGAGATGCCATTTCGTCGGACTGGCGTCGGGCATCGACTGCACGGCCTGGTCTTCGGCGGACAGCGTCGCGGTCAACGCGACGCTATGAGCGCGCACGTCCTGGTAACGGCGCTGAAGCTGTGATGCAAGGAGGCTCATCGGTTTACCGTCCACGTCGCGATTCGCTGCGTTGCGTTGCCGGAAAAGGGAAAGCCTTGCGCGTGATGCGCGCGGCTGACGTGCGACCTGCTGCTGCGTCGTCGGGCAACCGGCGCGCGCGCCGGGCCGCAGATGCGGCGTCACTTCACCTGCCCGTGCAGAACAGTATGGTCTAGAAATGTGAATGCTGCTGATCGAGATGCGCACGAAACGGCGGAGAAATGTAAATGAAAGCAACCGATCACCTGCCAATTGCTGACATCCGCGCGTATCGAGGTGCATGCGGAGACGCATACATCGGCCGTTGTGATCGACGCATGCGGCAGCCGTGATCGTCACCATGACGTGAACGGGGAATCGTCTGACCAGCACGGGCGCACGAAGCATGCCCGCCGCGTTTTTCGGGTTCGACGCGTACCCTGCCCGGCCTCGCCGGCGGCCCTCCGCGCCGATCCGCGCGCCGGCTTCGAGAAAAATTTTGCGTCGATGTCACACACGCGGGGCGCTCGCTCGTCATATCACCGGAACCCACACGAAAGGAGAAGGACCATGACTGCGAAGCTCAATCCGTTTGCCGCCGCGCCCGCCCTGATGAAGAACTGGATGACCGTCTCGGTCGCCGCCGCGCAGAGCCTCGAGCCGACGCTGATCGAGCTGGTAAAGATCCGCGCGTCGCAGATCAACGCGTGCGCGAACTGCATTAACATGCACACGGCCGAGGCGCGCGAGCAAGGCGAGACCGAGCAGCGCATCTACCTGCTGTCCGCGTGGCGCGAAGCGCCCTGCTACACCGAACGCGAACGCGCGGCGCTCGGCTGGACCGACGCGCTCACGCGGCTGTCGGAGGGCCACGCGGCGCATGAAGCGGCCTATGCGGCGCTGAACGACCACTTCAGCCAGGAGGAACAGGTGAAACTCACGCTGATGATCAACGTCATCAACGGCTGGAACCGGCTCGCGGTCGGCTTCGGGCTGTGGATCGATCCGGCCGATGCAAAGGCCGCCGCGGCGAAGATGGTGGCCTGATGCCGAACCTCGACCCGGCCAAGGGCTGCGCCGAAGAACGGGCCGATGCGGCGACGAGTTTCGACCCGCTGCGCCGCACGCTGATCCGCGTCGCGTACCGGATGCTCGGTTCCGTCGCGGATGCCGAGGACATGGTGCAGGAGGCGTTCATCCGCTGGATGGCCGTCGACCGCACCGAGGTGCGCGTCCCTGAAGCGTTCCTGCGCCGCATGGTGATGCGCATGTGCCTCGACCAGCTGAAGTCCGCGCGGCACCAGCGCGAGACCTATATCGGCCCGTGGCTGCCCGAGCCGGTCGTCGAGGAAGACGAACAGGAAGACGTCACGCTGCCGCTGCTGCTCGCGCTCGAACGGCTTTCGCCGCTCGAACGCGCGGCGTTCCTGCTGCACGACGTGTTCGGCCTCGAGTTCGACGAAGTGGCCACGACGATCCAGCGCGACCCGGCCGCATGCCGGCAACTCGCTGCGCGAGCGCGTACGCATATCCGCGAGGCGCGGCCGCGTTTTCATGTCGAAAAGCAGCGCGGGATCGAATTGGCGGAAGCGTTCTTCGCGGCGTCACGCAGCGGCGACATGCGCGCGCTCGGCGCGATGCTCGCCGAGGACGTAAGCCTCCATGCGGACGGCGGCGGCAAGCGCTCGGCTACTGGCACGCCGGTATTCGGCTTTGAGCCGGTGATGAAGGTGCACGAGTACCTGGCCGGGTTGTTCGCCACGCATGCGTCGAAGCTCGTGCGTGCGGGGTTCGTCAACGGGCTGCCGGGTTTCGTCACGCTGGAATCCGATGGCGAACTGCAAACGACGGCGCTCGAGATCGAGGACGGGAAGATCGTCGCGATCTATGTCGTGCGGAATCCTGACAAGTTGAAGCACTTGCACTGAGTGCGGCGGGATCGCGCGTCGGGTGCCGTGCGCATGCACGGCCGCGATGTGCCCTTTTCTCCGTCCTGCCGCCCTGCTTTACTGGCCACCGGTTCCTGCGGTCAGTACGGTCCCGATCGCGATCACCAGGAAACCGAGCAACGGCGTCGCGATCGCGAAACCGGCTGCCGCGAGCCGGTTCGTGCCGCCCTGCGCTTCCAGCAGCGCGAGCAACGATTCGCGGGACGTCGCGCTCGGGCGCAGTTTCTCGATCTTGCGTTCGACGTGCGTCCTGTAGAGACTGTTCCCGCACCAGCCGAGCGCGACCGCGATCCCGATGGTGACCGGGTCGAACGTGCTCGATTCGAAGTATTTCGGGAAGAACAGCAGTTCGACCAGCGTGATCGCGACCGTCGCACCAAGAACGGCCGCCGCCTGCCAGTACATGCATCGATACGCCATCCAGACCGGGCCCAGGAAACAGGCTGCCCAGTTCCACGACTGCCGGTTCTTTCGCGACGCGGCGATCGCCCATTTCTTCTCGAACCACGCGGCTTTCTTGCCGACGTAAGCGGCGATCTCGTCGTTGCTCGCGGATGAGGTGGCGGTCGTGACGTCGGACATGGTCATGTGCTCTCGGTCGCGCGGATCGCGCGTCGTTGTTTCGATGGATTGGAAATCGGGCGACGGTCGGAACGGCCGCTTCGATGCGCACATGATTCTACGCGCGGCGCAGTGCCCGTTGTTTAGCGAACCGAAGTGTCGGTGAGAAAGGATTCGATGCCGTGGATCGCGCAACGCATCGGGGCAGCATGCGTTGTTTCGGCCGGAAAAAGAAAAACGCCACGCGAAGTTGCCGCGTGGCGTTTGTATGTTGGCGAGCCGCATTGCCTGTAGGCAAGTTGTGCTGCCAGACCCCTTCATTTGTTCGTTGGTAGGCTCGATTGGATTCGAACCAACGACCCCCACCATGTCAAGGTGGTGCTCTAACCAACTGAGCTACGAGCCTAAGAAGCCGCGAATTATAGAGAGGGTTTTTGAGGAGCACAAGCCCCTTCGTGAAAATTTTTTGAATCGGGGTGCGTGGAGGCCGACGATCGATGTTGCCTGGCGATGCCGGGAACGTTGGCTTCATCTGTTCGCATCACAGCAAAACGCGTCGATGCGCTGTGGTGTTATCCACATTGCCCTCTGGATAACCCTCCGGCAAGCCTCTGGATTCACAGTGGAACGATTGAGGATATGTCGCCGCGGCTGTGAATTGACGAAAAGTTGTTCTGTGCTACTCGAAGCTGTTCACGTGGCTCACCCAGGGTTATGCATTCTGCTTCCTGTCGCGAATTCATGGGCTTAGGAACGTTATCCACTGTGAGGCACAGGGTTTGTTAACTATCACTACGTATGTATACGAACTCTGTTAACACCTTTGGATAAGCACAGTCCGTCGACTGTGATCCGCGCAGGATATGCACTGCGCGCAGGGATCGGATAAACGAAGCGGCAAGCTGTGAGGTGCATCGGATGATGTGTGAGCCGCCGTATCCATAGATCTGTAGAATCGCCGACATTCAGGATGAGAGGGCTTGGCGCACAGGCTCACGACACATGACCGATGCTTCGTTGACGCGGGTCGACGCACTCGATATCGATGCCGTCGTACACCGGTTGCAGCAACAGCCAGGCGACATCGTGTTCGAGCAACGCGTGTCGATGCCGGAAGCCGAAGTCCTGTGTTGCCGCTACAAGGGCGAGCGATTCAACGTGAAGTTCGATCTCGACTACGGGGTGTTCGTCGATCGCATCGGGAAGCTGTTCGGCGAGGACATCGAGGAAATCGTTAGATGGCTCACGAAAGAAGCAGGGTGATGGCAGCGGGCGAGACCTGACGAGGGGATCAATGAAGGTACCTGTCGACGAGGTGCTGGTGACGGATATCGCCGGCGACGTTGCGGTTGTCGTGACCGATGTGATGGCTACCGCCGATGTGTTGGTACGGTTGGGCTTCGTTCGACGATCCGGTCGCTGGGAACGCGCGATCGCAGACGATACCGACCGCCAGGCTCTCGTTGCCGCGCTTGTTGATCTGGATGTGCTGTTCTCCGCGGGTCGCGACTGGAGCCCCCAGGCGCTTGTCGAGTATTACCGGGAGATCGGCGTCGTGCGGCGCGGATACCGTTCGGTTGCGTGGCGCGGGCCGACGCAATACGTCGTCGAGCAGCGTGACTGAATCACGCGAGGCAAGGCGATGACGTACAAGGTCCTGATGGTGTCGCGCGGCGAGATTGTGCTGTCCGACGGACAGCGCACCGTGCGGGCGCCTGGCGAAGCACTGCTGCCCGGCGTCGACAACGGGCCCGCATTCGTCGTCTACGTCGATTCAATGAAGTACGTCGAGCCGATAACCGATGGCGAGACGATCGATGCCGTCACACGCCAGGCCGTGATTTCGGCGATCACTGCATATTTCTCGTCGCGACGCGCGACGGTCGAGTTCGAACCCTGAGCCATCGATGAGGATGACCGACACGATGAAACCGAAGAACGACCCGGGCGACACGAGCACTGCCCGCAACCGGAGCGGGTAATGGGCCCCATTCACTGCGGTCGGCACGGACGCGATAACGGGATCACGACATCGAAGGGCATTGCCGCGCGCATTCGGCAGCGCGGGCAGTTCTTGTCCGGCGAGCTCGTGAAGGTTTCGCTCGATCGCCCGAAATACAGCCGGGAAATGTGGATGCTGCGTGCCGAACTCGACGAGCACGAGGTCGACGCGACCTTTGTCGACAACGTTGCGCATGTGAAGGCGTTTCCAAAAATTGCGGCGCTGGAGCGCTTGCGCGCGCATCTGTGTTCGGCATGCCTGGACGAGCTGCTCGTCCGCTCCGGCGAAGCACCCTATAAACCGACGACGAAAGAGCAGGCGTTCGACACGTCCGTCGTCGCGGCGAATGCGAAGTGGTCGCGCGGCGACGCGCGCTGCGAGTTGCACGGGTTGATCCGGCCGACGCGGACCTCACCGGATATCGAGGCCGCGATCTTGTCGATCGACGTGATCCGCGATTGTCACGTCGTGCAGGTGATCAATGCCAGCGCGCAGCACGAAGCTAAGCATTGGTTTGACGAAGCGTTCTTGCACAAGGTGCTCGGGACGGATATCGACATCGTTGAATCGACGTTACGCATCGATGATCGGGCCATGTTTATGCAGATGTGGAACGCCGGTGAGCTCGTGTGTCCGGACTGCCTGCGGGAGGTGCTGGAACGTAGCGGTCTGCGCAACAAGGACACGCGGACGTGAGCGTAGCGGAGCAATCGTGACGGACACGGTCGAGCAAGATGCCGTTCGGCATGCGCGGGCTCGGCAATGCGAGTCCGCTCGGGACGTTGATCAAGTACGTCGTTTCTCCGGAGACCGGTGAGATTCTCAGGGGTTATAGGATCAAGTGACTTCGGAGGCGGCGAAGGTGGTCACCCTTCGTATGTGGATAACCGCGACACAAAACGACGCGAACGCTGTGCGGGCAAAAGGTGAGCATGCACCCGGATCGCAAGCCAGGTGCGGATACCGGAGAATTCGTTCAGTGACGGGCCGATCCAAATGCGTACGCACAAGACTGCACGGAGAGCCGCCGGCTCTACGATGTGAGCGCTGGCGTAATGCGCATCGCGTTCGTGCGCTTGTCGGCGGGCCGCATGTGGACAACCCGCACGCCCAACCAGTCGAATCGCTGTGAGCCGAACAGGTGAGCGCCGTGCAATCGACCACACGAATCATCCCGAACGCCTTGCCTGGCAGGGCTTTGCCGGAATAGAGCGGACGATGCCGGTAGTTTTTGCGCGATCCGCTGCGATTGATTGCCTTGTGGATATCGAGAAGTCAAAGCACTCGAAGGCCTGTGCGTTCAGTGCGCGAGGGTAATCGAATTCGAAGCGGATGTTCGCGTTATCTCACGGGGTGTGGATATCGCACGCCCAAATAACCCGAAACGCTGTGTGCGCCAAAGGTGGGAGAGTCGACCGGTGACCGGATGCGACACGGCCATGATCGATGTGGATATCCTGTTCCGCAGCGACTCGAAACCCTGTGACTCAAAAAGGTGAGGGTGCCAAAGACGCTTAGATGTGGACAACAGACCGGGAAAGTCAGTCGAACCGCTGTGCAATCCAGCGGTGATCGGGACCACGCCCAAGCCGGCAAAGCCGCATCATTCCGGACGCTTGCGGCCATCGAGCGCCACCAGCCGGGCGCGCATCGTACCACTCAAGTCTGCTGATCGAGCGCCTGCACGACGGCTTTCTCCGCGAGGCTCCCGGCCGGCCCGACCACTGCATAGTTGAGCCCGTTCACCGATCCATACCGTGCGAGCAGCGCACCATCCACGCGTTGCCCGCTCGGCAGCAGTCGATGTTTCGATTCCGCCGGCCGCAGATAGAAGCTCAGCGTCCGCCCGGCTGCATCCTCATAGAGCACCATCGCAGCTGTGGCGCCACTGTCCGTCGTGAACAGCCGTCCGCCGACCGGCTGGAACCCCGCCGCGCTCAGATCCGGCAGCCTCGCCGATGCCCCCACGCGTTTGGTGAGCCATCCCTGCAAATCGCTCGCACCCGTCGGCCGGTAGTCCACCTTCGCCGTCTGATCGACCACCATCATCCGGTAAGCCTCGACCGCATCGCTCATCGGCGCGATGGGCGGCGGCGCGTTCCACCCGCGCGCCTGCCACCCGCCCAACGTCCCCAGCCCGACGCAGAACACGAACGAAGCCGCCATCGCGAACCGCATCCGCGTGCGCTCCGCGCGCCGTCCGCGAATCGCCGCCGGATCCAGCGCGGGGTTGTCCGCCGGCATCCGCACGCTCTCCAGCGCGGCCCGCAACCGCTGCGCATCCTGCTGCCATTGCCTCACCCGTTCCGCGCGCTCCGGATGCAGCGCGAGATAGCGCTCGACCGCGGCGCGCGCCTCGTCGTCGAGCTGGCCGTCGACATAGGCCTGAAGGTCGTGTTCGTTCGGAGGCGTGTTCATTTCTTCATCAGGCGGAGAGAAGGAGCGGGAAGCTCGCCGTCGCTGAGCTGGCGCAGCGCCTGGCGCGCGCGGGAGAGCCGCGACATCACGGTGCCGATCGGAATGTCGAGCAGGTCGGCGACTTCCTGATAGGTGAAGCCCTCGACCGCGACGAGCAGCAGCAGGCTGCGCTGCTCGTCGGAGAGGCGGCCGAATGCTTCGAGCGTCGCGCGCGCCGCGAATTCGCGTTCGGCGGACGGCCAGTGCGCTTCGTCGTCGTCGCGGATGCGCCCAAGCAGCCACGCGTAGCGCTTCGCGCTGCGTTTGCCGTCGAGAAACTGCCGGTACAGGATCGTGAAGAGCCAGCTGCGCAGCGACGCGTCGTCGCGACGGCTCGTCCAGCGCGACAGCGCGCGCTCGAGCGTCGACTGGACGAGATCGTCGGCCGCGTGGACGTCGCGCGCGAGCCAGAGCGCAAAGCGTCGCAGCCTGGGGATGAGTTCGCGCAGCGCGTCGTCGTCGAGGGCGGTGGAGGGCATGGCCGGGCCGGTTGCCGAATGGGTCGAGATGCTGCGTAAGACGCCGGTCGGCGCCGCTTATTCCACCAGCATAGGAAAAAACTTTTCGTGGAATAAAGCGGCGTGGGTGGCGTCCTACGCGGGTTCGACAATGACCTGACGGTCGGGAGCCTATATATGGAGCGATCTTCTTCCTCTTCTTCGCCGCAGCGCGAGCCCGGGCGCGGGTGGTGGCGCTGGGCTGCGATCGGCGGCGCGGTGGCCGGCGTGGCCGTGGCGTTCGGGTATGTCGGCGGCTGGCTCGCGCCGGCGCGTCTGACCCCGCACCGGATCGTCGATGCGCTGCAGACGGCCGGCGGCGGCATTCATCCGGGCTTCCGGCGCAATCACGCGAAGGGCGTGTGCGTGACCGGTTACTTCGAAGGCAACGGCGCCGCGAGCGCGTATTCGGTCGCGCCGTTCTTCAAGGCGGTGCGCACGCCGGTGGTCGGGCGCTTCGCGTTGCCGGGCGGGAATCCGTATGCGCCCGACAGCAGCGTGCCGATCCGCAGCCTCGCGCTGAAGCTCACCGCGCCCGATGGCGAGCAATGGCGAACCGGGATGAACGCGATGCCGGTGTTTCCGGTCGCGACGCCGCAGGCGTTCTACGCGCAATTGCTGGCGACCCGGCCCGATCCGAAGACGGGCAAGCCCGATCCGGCGAAGGTGAAGGCGTTTTTCGGCGCGCACCCGGAGACGGCTGCGTTCCTGCAGTGGATCAAAGGTGCGAAGCCGAGCGCGAGCTACGTCACCGAGAGCTATTACGGCTTGAACGCGTTCTACTTCGTCGATGCGGCGGGCAAGCGCCAGGCGGTGCGATGGCGCGTCGTGCCGGAGCAGACGGCCGGCGCCGGTGACGTCGCAACGGCCGCGGATCCGAACGTGCTGCAGCAGGACGTGACGCAGCGCATCGCGGCCGGTGCGCAGAAGTGGAAGCTGCTGGTCACCCTGGCGGAGCCGGGCGATCCGGTGGACGACGCGACGAAGGTCTGGCCCGCGCAGCGCACGACGATCGACGCGGGCACACTCGTGCTCGACCGTGTGGAGGCGCAGGACAGCGGGCCGTGCCGCGACGTGAATTACGACCCGACGGTGCTGCCGCAGGGGATTCAGGTGTCGGGGGATCCGTTGCTGGCGGCGCGCTCGGCTGCCTACGCGGATTCGTATCTGCGCAGGACGAGTGAAGAGGCTGGGGTGGCGGGCGTGGCCAGGTTGAGTTCGGAGGGACGGTGATGAAGACTTCTGCGACGTTTGGTTTGCCGGCGAGGGTGCTGCACTGGGTGATGGCCGCGATGATCATCGCGATGCTGTTCATCGGGGTGGGGATGGTGGCGTCTGTCTCTGAGCGGCATGCGCTTCTGGTGGCGATTCACAAGCCGCTGGGCATTGCCGTGCTGGTGCTCGTGTGCGTGCGGATCGTGGTGCGGGTTCTGTCGAAGCCGCCGGCATTGCCGGAGGATCTGCCGTGGTGGCAGAAGGTTGCCGCGCACGGGTCGCATCTCGTGCTGTATGCGCTGATGCTCGCGATGCCGCTGATCGGGTGGGCGATGCTGTCGGCGGGCGGGTATCCGGTGACGCTGGGCGGTGGTGTGCAGCTGCCGGCGATCGTGGCGGCGGATCCGGTGACGTTTGCCTGGCTCCGGATCGCGCACCGGGTGCTGGCCTATCTGTTCTTCGCGACGTTCCTCGCGCACTTTGCCGCAGCGCTGTATCACGGGCTGATTCGACGGGACGGCGTGGTGAGGGCGATGGTGGGCCGGTGAGCGGCGGAGGATTGCACTCGATGCGGCGGGGCGGTTCACGGGCAACCGGGCCTGCTCCTGCCGTGGCGCATATACATGGCCGTAGGACAGGTTCAGAGACCCCCGCTACCACATGTCAAAATAATTTCACAAAAGGGGTTGCGGAGACTGAGGCAGGTGCTTAGAATCACGCCTCTTTCGCGCTAACGGAAACGCAGCGCGGGGGAAGAAGGGAAGCGGTGCTGTTGATGTCGGTTTTAACGACTCCAGTGCACATGGAATTAAACCGCAGTCGTCGCAACGAAGTAGTTAAAAAAGTTGTTGACGGATTTAAAAAAACGGTTAATAATCTCGCTTCTCTGCTGCTGAAAACGCAGCGCTGCCGGGAAATGCGAAGTTCCTCGCAGAATGCTCTTTAAAAATTAACAGCCGATAAGTGTGGGCGCTTGATGGAAGCGAGCTGATCCTCGGATCAGATAGCAAAAGTATCAAGAGTCTCACACTAAAGTAAGTCAGGTTTATGAAG
>NZ_CADFEO010000019.1:0-167754 GCF_902833075.1 Burkholderia sp. BCC0405 | reverse complement strand
GCGCCTGCGAGCCGGACTGGATTTCCTGGAACGACAGGCCGGTCCACGAGTAGCCGATACCGACCGGCAGCTTCTTCGCGAGCCCTTCCATCGCGGTCATCGCCTGGCCGGTCGACTTGCCCGGTGCGGCCTGCCCCTGGATTTCCATCGCCGACACACCGTTGTAGCGCTCGAGTTTCGGCGAACCGTACGTCCAGTGACCGGTCGCGAACGCGCTGAACGGCACCATCCCGCCCGACCCGTTGCGCACGTACCAGATGTTCAGGTCTTCCGGCGTCATCCGGAACGGTGCGTCCGCCTGTACGTACACGCGCTTGATCCGGCCGTCGGTATCCAGGAAGTTGTTCACGTACTGCGACGCCCATGCGATCGAGAACGTCTGGTCGATCGCCGATGCCGTCACGCCGAGCGCGTTCGCCTTCTCGCGATCGATGTCGACCTTGTACTGCGGCGTATCGTTCAGGCCGTTCGGACGCACGCCCTGCAGCGTCGGATCCTTCGAGGCCATCCCGAGCAGCTGGTTACGCGCCGCCATCAGCGCATCGTGGCCGAGACCCGCGTTGTCCGTCAGCTCGAAGTCGAAGCCGGCAGCCGTGCCGAGCTCAGGAATCGACGGCGGGTTGAACGGGATCACCATCGCGTCCTTGTAGCCCGCGTAGCGCCCGAACATCCGGCCGATCAGCGCCTGCACCTTCTGGTTCGCATGCTGACGCTGCGAGTAGTCCTTCAGGCGCACGAACACGAGACCGGAGTTCTGGCCGCGGCCGGCGAAGCTGAAGCCGTTGACCGTGAACGCCGATTCGACGATGTCCTTCTCGTCCTTCAGCAGGTAGTCGGAAATGTTCGCGAGCGTCTTCGCGGTCGTTTCCTGCGTCGAACCCGACGGCGTCTGCACGATCACGAACATCAGGCCCTGGTCCTCATCCGGCAGGAACGACTTCGGCAGGCGCACGAACAGCAGGCCGACCGCGACGATCACGACCAGGTAGATGATGAGCCAGCGGCCCGAGCGCTTGATCACGTGGTGCACGCCGACGTGGTACTTGTCGCGGCTGTTGTTGAACGTGCGGTTGAACCAGCCGAAGAAGCCCTTCTTCTCTTCGTGATGCCCTTGCGGGATCGGCTTGAGGATCGTCGCGCACAGTGCCGGCGTCAGAATCAACGCGACGAGCACCGACAGCACCATCGCCGACACGATCGTCAGCGAGAACTGGCGATAGATCGCGCCGACCGACCCGCCGGAGAACGCCACCGGTACGAACACCGCCGACAGCACGAGCGCCACGCCGACGAGTGCGCCGGTGATCTGGTCCATCGCCTTGCGGGTCGCCTCCTTCGGTGACAGGCCCTCTTCCGCCATCACCCGCTCAACGTTCTCCACGACCACGATCGCATCGTCCACCAGCAGGCCGATGGCGAGCACGAGGCCGAACATCGACAGCGTGTTGATCGAGAAGCCGACCATCGACATGATCGCGAATGTGCCGAGCAGCACGACCGGCACCGCGATCGTCGGGATGATCGTCGCCCGCAGGTTCTGCAGGAACAGATACATCACGAGGAACACCAGCACGATACCTTCGAGCAGTGTCTTGACCACTTCCTCGATCGACAGCTTCACGAACGGCGTCGTGTCGTACGGGTACTTCACGACGAGGCCGTGCGGGAAGAACGGCGCCAGTTCGTCGATCTTCGCGCGCACGGCCTTCGCGGTCGCGAGCGCGTTCGCGTTGGTCGCGAGCTGGATACCGAGTGCCGCGGTCGGCTGACCGTTGTACTTCGTGTCGAAGTTGTAGTTTTCACCACCGAGTTCGATCTTCGCGACATCCTTCAGGCGAACCTGCGAGCCGTCCTGGTTGACCTTCAGCAGGATATTGCCGAACTGCGCAGGCGTCTGCAGCAGCGTCGATTCGGTGATCGTCGCCTGCAGCATCGTGCCCGGCGTGGCCGGCGTGCCGCCGATCTGGCCGCCCGCGATCTGCACGTTCTGTGCGGAGATCGCGGTCGACACGTCGACCGGCGTGAGGCTGTAGTTCGTCAGGCGGTTGGCATCGAGCCAGATCCGCATCGCGTACTGCGAGCCGAACAGCGTGACGGTACCGACGCCGTTCAACCGGCTGATCGGGTCCTTCACGTGCGACGCCACGAAGTTCGCGAGGTCGTACTTGTTCATGCTGCCGTCTTCGGAGTTGAAGGCGAGCACCAGCAGGAAGCTGCTGCTCGACTTCGTCACCGAGAGGCCGAGCTGCTGCACGACCTGCGGCAGGATCGGCGTCGCGAGCGACAGCTTGTTCTGCACCTGAACCTGTGCGATGTCGGCGTTGGTGCCCGGCGCGAAGGTCAGCGTGATCGTCGCGTTGCCCGAGTCATCGCTGGTCGACGACATGTACAGGAAGTTGTCGAGACCGCTCATCTGCTGCTCGATCACCTGCGTCACCGTGTCTTCCACCGTCTTCGCGGAAGCGCCCGGGTAGTTCGCGGTGATCTGGATCGACGGCGGCGCGATCGTCGGATACTGCGAGATCGGCAGCGTGAAGATCGACGCAACCCCGGCCAGCATCAGGATGATGGCGATCACCCACGCGAAGATCGGGCGATCGATAAAAAACTTTGCCATGAAACAGGCTCCCTGTTATTGCGCGCTCGAAGCAGCGGCAGCACTCGCCGGCGCGGCGCCCGATGCTGCAGCACCGGAAGCGGCAGCGGCGCCGGAACCGGCGGCAGCCGGCGCGGCGGTGGCGGCAGCGGCACCCGATGCGGCATCGGCCGCCGGTGCAAGCTGCGCGGCGACGGTCTTCACGGTCGCACCCGGGCGCACCTTCTCGACGCCCTGCACGATCACGTGATCGCCCGCCTGCAGACCGCCTTCGACGATCCAGTTCGGGCCCTGCATGCCCGTCGTCTTCAGCGGACGCGGCTCGACCTTGTTGCTGGCGTTCACCACCATCGCGATCGCCTGGCCCTTCTGGTCATGCGTGACGCCGATCTGCGGCACCAGGAACGCGTTCTCGTTCACGCCTTCCTCGATCCGCGCACGCACGAACATGCCCGGCAGCAGCACGCGGCCCGGGTTCGGGAACACCGCGCGGATCGTCACCGAGCCGGTGGTCTGGTCGACCGTCACGTCCGAGAACTGCAGCTTGCCCTGCTCCGAGTAGGTCTTGCCGTCCTCCAGGATCAGCGACACCTTCGCCGCGCCCGGGCCGCTCGTCTTCAGGCGGCCGCTCTGCACGTCCTGGCGCAGCTTCAGCCCGTCGAGGCTCGACTGCGTGAGGTCCACGTACACCGGATCGAGCTGCTGCACCGTCGACATCAGCGTCGCCTGGCTCGCCTGCACGTAGGCACCCGGCGTCACCTGCGAGATGCCGACGCGGCCGGTGATCGGCGACACGACATCGGTATAGCCGAGGTTGATCTGCGCGGTGTCGACCGCTGCCTTGCCGGCCGCGACGTCCGCCGCGGCCTGGCCTTGCGCGGCCACCGCGTTGTCGTAGTCCTGCTTGCTGACCGCGTTCGCGGCCACCAGCACCTTGTAGCGCGCGACCAGCGCATTCTGCGTGACGAGGTTCGCCTGCGCCCTCGCAAGGGTCGCCTTTGCACTATTCAGCGCGGCGATGTAAGGCGCCGGGTCGATCTTGTACAGGCGCTGACCGGCCTTGACGTCGGTGCCTTCGGTGAATTCACGGCGCAGCACGATGCCGTCGACCCGCGCGCGGACCTGCGCGACAAGGAATGCACTGGTGCGGCCCGGCAGGTCGGTGAAGACCGGTACGGCTTGCGGTTGGACGGTGACGACGCCGACTTCCGGTACTTGCGGCGGCGGTGCCGATTCTTTTTTTCCGCACGCGGCCAGGAAAACGGCGGCCGTCGCGACAGTGATTAAGCGGTATGGAACCCGTTCGACGCGCATGGAGCGACCTCTGTGTATAACCAATGGAATAAGTGCCGCACCCCACCGGAGGGAGTGCAACACGGATGCGCCTCACGGCGCAGATCGAACACCTGAAATACTGGACTGCTAGATACAGCAAGCGGCACGAAACCTCCGTGCCGACAGGTTGCCCCGCAACTGCGGACTGGTACTTTGGCGGGAATCAGCAGAGTGGGATATTAACTGATTGCCACTTGGGTCATTCGATCGTAGGGTGGTATTGTATATACATTCATGAATGTATGTAAAAAGCCCGTTTATGCCCCGCCCGCGGTCCAGTCTTACGGATTGTTACCAGCCGCAAGCATAGCCGGTCTACCTGGCTGCGACGAGGGTTGCAGACCCCAAATTCACCTACGATCATTCCAATCAGGCCTGCACATGGTCAGACGTACCAAGGAGGAGGCACTCGAGACGCGCAATCGCATTCTCGACGCCGCCGAGCACGTGTTCTTCGAGAAAGGCGTGTCGCATACGTCGCTCGCGGACATCGCCCAGCATGCCGGCGTGACGCGCGGCGCAATCTACTGGCATTTCGCGAACAAGAGCGAACTGTTCGACGCGATGTTCGACCGCGTGTTTCTGCCGATCGACGAACTGAAGCGGATGCCGCTCGACGCGCCGGGCGGCAATCCGCTCGAGAAGATCCGACAGATCCTGATCTGGTGCCTGCTCGGCGTGCAACGCGACGCGCAGTTGCGCCGCGTGTTCAGCATCCTGTTCATGAAGTGCGAGTACGTCGCCGACCTGGAGCCGCTGTTGCAGCGCAACCGTGCGGGAATGAGCGAGGCGCTGCACGCGATCGACGCCGATCTCGCGGGGGCCGTGCAGCTCAAGCTGCTGCCCGAACGGCTCGATACGTGGCGCGCGACGCTGATGCTGCACACGCTCGTCAGCGGTTTCGTGCGCGACATGCTGATGCTGCCCGACGAGATCGACGCCGAGCGGCATGCGGAAAAGCTCGTCGACGGTTGTTTCGACATGCTGCGCTACAGCCCGGCGATGCTGAAAGACGACGACTGACCGCGCTGACCGCGCGACGCGCGCTCGCCTGCGGTTTTTGTTTCATCGGGCGGCGCGCCGGGCCGCACCAACGCGCTGCCCACGCCCCCTTCTCCCCGCCCGGTTCAGGCCGCCTTCGCGCGCTGCGCGCGGGCCAGCCGGTTCGATCCGGCGACCGAACCACGCTTCGGCATCGGCGCGCCGGCGAGTCCCGCGATCCATGCGTCGGTCGGCATCACGGCCGCGAAATTCGACTGGAACACCACCGTGTACGCGCGGTGAATCTCCTCGGCGCTCGCCGCGCCTGCTTCGTTCTCGTAAGGCAGCGCGCCCGTCGCGTCGTCCAGGTACTCGACATTCAGCCCCGCGTGCGCCGCGTGATAGACCGTCGACGCATTGCAGTTATGCGTCATGTAGCCGGCCACCGCGAGCGTGTCGATCCCGTGCGCCTCGAGCCACGCGGCGAGGTCGGTCCCGGCAAACGAGCTTGCCTGCTTCTTCTCGATCAGGTGCGCGTATGGCCGGCCGGCAACGACCGCGTGCAGCGCGACGCCGTCGGAGCCGGGCGCGAAGATCGGCGCGCCGGCCGGCGCGACGTGCTGGACGACGATCACGGGCACGCCGGCCGCATGCGCGGCATCGATCGCGCGGCCGATGTTCGCGAGCGACACGTCGAGCGGCGGATACTCGATCGGCAGATTGCCCGTCACGTATTCGTTCTGGACGTCGATCACGATCAGCGCACGGCGGGAAGCCGGAGGGGAAACGATCGGGGAAGCGGAATGCGGGACGGCGTTCGACATGACGGGCTCCTGGTCCGGGGGCGCGGCCCCGCCCCGGAACGGGACGGCCAGCGGCGCGATGCGATGCATTGTCGGTGCGCATCGTTCACGCAGATAGTGGCCCGATAGTCATTCTTCGATAGAATCGGGCCATCGCCATTCCGGAGCCCCCATGACCGCCGTCGCCTCGTCCACCCGAGCCGCCCCGCCCGTTCCGACCGTCGTTGCCGTGATCGCGTACGACGGCATCAGCCCGTTCCACCTGTCGGTGCCGTCGGTCGTGTTCGGCAAGGAACGCGACGCGGCCGCCTCGCCTGCGTTCGAGTTTCGCGTCTGCTCGGCCGAGCGTGGCCCGCTGTCGACGACGGGCGGCTTCACGATCACCGCGCCATACGGGCTCGACGGGCTCGACGATGCGGACATCGTCATCGTGCCGGCATGGCGCGATCCGGACGAAGCGCCGCCCGACGTGCTGCTCGACGCCGTCCGCGCGGTCGCCGCACGTGGCGCGCAGCTCGTCGGGCTGTGCCTCGGCGCCTACGTGCTCGCCGCGGCCGGCCTGCTCGACGGTCGCCCGGCCACCACGCACTGGGCGTGGGCCGACGACTTCGCGCGACGCTTTCCGCGCGTGAAGCTCGATCCGGACGTGCTGTACGTGGACGACGGCAACCTGATGACGTCGGCCGGCACGGCAGCCGGGCTCGACTGCTGCCTGCACGTCGTCCGGCGGCGCTTCGGCTCCGACGCCGCGAACCAGATCGCGCGCCGCCTCGTGATCCCGCCGCACCGCCAGGGCGGGCAGGCGCAATACGTGCCGCAGCCGGTCGCCGCGCACCCGCGCGACGCACGGCTCGCGGAGCTGCTCGACTGGGTGCGCGCCCACCTCGACGCGGCGCACAGCGTCGATTCGCTCGCCGAACGCGTGCTGATGAGCCGGCGCACGTTCACGCGCCACTTCCGCCAGGCGACCGGCACGACCGTCACCGCGTGGCTGCAGGCCGAGCGGCTCGCGCGCGCGCAGCATCTGCTGGAGACCACCGGACAATCGATCGACGCGATCGCGCAAGCGGCCGGCTACGGGTCGAGCGTGTCGCTGCGCCAGCATTTCGCGGGCGCACTCGGCACGTCGCCGTCGGCCTATCGAAGGGAATTTCGCGGCGCCGGAGCCGGCGCCGAGGTCGTGCGGTAACGCGCGTGCCGAGCGGGCCTCGCAGCGGAACCGGCCGGCCGCTCAGCCGCCGTTGATCCAGCGTGCCGCGTAAAGCAGCAGCGCGACGAAGACGATCATCGCGGCCCACGCCCACACGGGCACCGTGCCGGAGCCGCGATGCGGGAGCGCGCTGGCGGCACGCCCGGTCAGCGCGCCGCCGAGGTGCGGCGGCAGCGCGCGCTTCGTCGCGGCCACCAGCGACGCCGGCCGCAGGAACACGTGCTGGCGCCGTGGCGCGGCCGAGCGCGCGCGATTCGGCGCAAGACCGTGCTTCGCCTGCACGACCGCACAGAATTCACGGAAGAAATCGTCGGTCCATTCGCGCAGCGTATTTTCGATCTGCCGCCCCGGAAGCTCGGTGAGCGGACCGCTCGCCGTCGCCCAGACCACGTACTCGATGCGCGTGGCGTGCGCGTCGTCATCCGGCATCAGGACAAGTTCGACCTGGCCGCGCAGCGCGCCGAGCCCGTCGGCCCGGGCCTTGAAGTTGAGCACGCGGCGCGGCTGCCCTTCCGCGTCGCCCTGCTCGGCGGCGGCATGCGCACGCACGTCGTAGCGGGCGCGCAGCGGGCCGAGCGGCACCGTGATCGTCAACGCAAACTCGCCATGCGCAAGCTTCACGAAGGATTCGCAGTGCTCGAAGCTCGCGCGCAGCAACGCGAGATCCTCGAACGCCTCCCGCACGACAGGCGGGGCGAGCGGTATCCGTAATGTGTCGTTCAGTTCCATGACGCCTCCCCGATGAACACGCGCCGCATCAGGACGTCTCGACGAGACTGTCGATCCGTGCAGCGTCGAAGGCCACGTAGTGCGCGAGCGCCAGCGCGGCCTCCTTCGGTTCCTCGTAACTCCATGCGGCGTTCTCGATCACGCCGTCTTCGGTCTGCAAGTCGAAGTGCACGGCCTCGCCCCTGAGCGGGCAGGCCGACGTGACGCCTGATTTCACGAGCCGGCGCATGTTGACGTCGCCGCGCGGCAGGTAGTGGGTGTCCGGCAGGCCCGTTTCGCGCACGGTCAGCGCGCCGTGCGAATCGGCGTACGTGATGCCGCGATGAATAACGCGAACGCGATGGCGGTTCGGCACGATTTCGAGACGAGGGTCGGCTGCGTCGGACATCGTTTCTCCTTGGGGCGGTCAGGCCAAGCCAGGCTCAGGAAACGAAAAAGCCACGGCACGAGTGCCGTGGCTTTCATTATGGGCGAAACCGCAGCCGAATGCGCGACCCCGATCGGGGCCGCGCGCGGCGGGCTACTGCGCGCTCCACTGGAATGCGGTTTTCGCACCGCCCTTCGCGCCGACCGTGACGGCGCGGGATTCCTCGTTGCCCTGGTACGACGCATGCACCGTATAGCGGCCCGGCGGCACCTTCACGAGCATGTACGGCCCGCGCGCGTCGGTCTTCAGCACTTCGTTACCCTTGCCGTCGACGATCCGCACATGGACGTCGGCCAGGAACTCGCCGCCCTTGCCGGTAAACCGCAGCGCCAGCGGCCAACTCGACTCGTTGCGCTGGAACGCCGTCGATTCGTCCTGTCCGACGCCGCCGGACACGAAGGTGACGTCGCCCTGCTGGCGCGCGGCGGGCAAGCCGTCCGACTGCGCGTACGCGCCGGTCGCCCCGGCTGCGAGGCCGGCGGCCAGCGCCGCGGCGACGGCAATTCGGGACACGTTGCGTAGATATTGCATGGCTCCCTCCTTGGGGTCGGAACACATACAGGGCGCCGCGTCTCCCATTCGGAACGGCGGCGGCGCCCGCCGCGGCCGGCCTGGCCGGCCGTCGGCCGTAGCCGGTCAGCTCAGGTCGACCGGCACGAAGATCTGTGCATTATCGCGCTGGATCAGCAGAGCAAGACTGTTGCCCGCGCTCTTGACCGCGTCACGCAACTGCTCGGGGCTCGTGACCGGGCGGCCGTTGACCGCGAGGATCACGTCACCGGGCTGGATGCCCGCGTTGGCGGCCGGCCCGCCGGCCTGCTGCACGATCAGGCCGTGCGACAGGTTGTCGGCGCTGCGCTCCTGCGGCGACAGCGGACGCACCGCGACACCCAGGCGCCCCTGCTCGACGGGGCCGCCGTCATTCGACGCGAGCTTCGCATCGGCCATCGCGCCGAGCGTCACGCTGATCGACTTCTTCGACTTGTCGCGCCAGATCTGCAGGTCGGCCTTCGAACCCGGCTTCAGGTTCGCGATCTGCGCGGGCAGCGACGTCGAATCGGCGACCGGCGAGCCGTTGACCGACAGGATGACGTCACCCGGCTGCAGGCCGGCCTTCGCGGCCGGGCCGTTCGGATCGACCGAGCTGACGAGCGCGCCGTCCGGCTTCTGCAGTCCGAACGAGCTCGCGAGCGTCTGGTTCAGCCCCTGCACGGCGACGCCGAGGCGGCCGCGGCTCACGTGGCCCGTCTTCACGAGCTCGTCCTTCACCTTGATCGCCTCGTTGATCGGGATCGCGAACGACAGGCCCTGGAAGCCGCCCGTCTGCGAGTAGATCATCGAGTTGATGCCGATCACCTCGCCTTGCAGGTTGAACAGCGGGCCGCCCGAGTTGCCGGGGTTCACCGGCACGTCGGTCTGGATGAACGGCGTGTAGTTCTCGTCGGGCAGCGCGCGCGACTTCGCGCTGATGATGCCCGACGTGACCGTGTTGTCGAAGCCGTACGGCGAACCGATCGCGACGACCCACTGGCCGACCTTGCTCTGCGCCGGGTCGCCGATCTTCACGGTCGGCAGGCCGCTCGCGTCGATCTTCAGCACGGCGACGTCGGACTGCTTGTCCGAGCCGACGACCTTCGCCTTGTATTCGCGCTTGTCGGTCAGCTTGACCGTGACGACGTTCGCGCCGTCGATCACGTGCGCATTGGTGAGGATGTACCCGTCGGAGCTGATGACGAACCCGGAACCAAGGCTCGCGCTCGGCTGGTCGTCCGGCTGCGCGTCGCCGCCCATGCCCGGCACCTGGCCGTAGAAATGCTTGAAGAACTGGTAGAACGGATCGCTCGGGTCGATCGGCAGTTGCGGCTGCGGCACGCGCCGCGACACCTGCTTCACGACGTGCTTCGCGCTGATGTTCACGACCGCCGGGCCGTAGGTCTCGACGAGCCCCGAGAAATCGGGAATGCCGGTCTTGGCGGCCGCTTCGGCCGGCATCAGCGCGGCAGCCTGCGCCGGCGTGATGATCTGCGGATCGGCGCGGCGCGTGCCGGCGACATAGCCGGCGGACAGGGCGGCCGCCACGGCGACCGCGACGGCGCCGCGCGCAAGGAATCGGGTGTTCATCGTAGGACCTCCTCGTTGTTAGAACGCAGCGTAACGACCCTGACTTAAAGGAGGCTTAATCAGCCTTAAGCGGGGCTTAAGCGGCCGCCGGCGCGCGCCCGGCGGCGTTCTTCACACGGATTCGGACGGCTGCGGCGCCTCGGCCGGCATCTCGGCATCGCGGAACACGACGCTGACGAGCAGGCCGCCCGCGGCCGCGTCGCCGAGCGACACCGTCGCGCCCTGCTGCGCCGCCACGCGCTTGACGATCGCGAGCCCGAGCCCGCTGCCCGACACGTCGGTGCGCGCCCGCGCGGAGCTGTCGCGGTAGAAGCGGTCGAACACGCGCTCGCGCTCGTCGGCCGGAATGCCGGGCCCGCTGTCGCCGATCTGCACGCATGCGCGACCGGCCGCGTCGCGAGTCAGCGACACGTCGATGCGGCCGCCGTCCGGCGTGTACTTCACCGCGTTGTCGAGCAGGTTGCCGAACATCACGCGCAGCGCGCCGACGTCCGCGACGACGCTCGCCGCGCGCGTCTCCTCGAAACCGAGATCGATGTCGCGCCGCTGCGCGAGCGGCGCCAGCGCGGCCACGCACTCGGCGAGCAGCGCCTGCAGGTCGACCGGCTCGCGCATCGTCGCGCCATCCGGTTCGGCGCGGGCGAGCGCGAGCAGTTGCTCCGTGAGACGCGTCGCACGCGACACGCCATCCTGGAGATCCGCGACCGCCTCGCGGCGCGATGCGTCGTCCTTCGCGCGGGCGACGAGCTGCGCCTGGATCTGCACGGCCGCGAGCGGCGTGCGCAGTTCGTGCGCGGCGTCGGCCACGAAGGCCTTCTGCGTGTCGAGCGCGGCCGACAGCCTCGCGAGCAGCCCGTTCAGCGCCCGTACGAGCGGCTGCACCTCGAGCGGCAGGCGCGCATCGGGCAGCGGATCGAGCGCTTCCGGCCGGCGTGCCTCGACCGCGCGCGTCACGCGGCCGAGCGGTGCGAGCCCGCGCCCGACGATCACCCACACGGCCGCACCGAGGAACGGCAGCAGCACGATCAGCGGCCACAGCGTGCGCAGCGCCACGTTCGCCGCGAGCCGGTTACGCACCGACAGCGGCTGCGCGAGCTGCACGACGTTGTCGCCGACGATCGCGCCGTACACGCGCCATTCGCCGCGATCGGTGCGCTCGGTCGAGAAGCCGAGCTCCGCGCGCGGCGCGATCGGCGCACGCGGATGCGAGAAGTACATCAGCACGCCGTTGCGGTTCCATATCTGGATCACGATGCCTTCGTCGCCGTTGGTGCGCGAACCGAACACCTGCGAGAACGGCTCGGACGGCAAGGCCGCCGCGATTTCCTGCAACTGGTAGTCGAACAGTTCGTTCGCCTCGGCGAGCGCCTGCCGGTAGATGAGCCAGCCCGCGATGCCCACGCCCGCGACGACGATCGCGAGCAGCCAGATCAGCAATTGATGACGAATCGACCTCACGCGTCAGCTTTCCTTGACGACCATGTAGCCGAGCCCGCGCACGTTGCGGATCAGGTCCGAGCCGAGCTTCTTGCGCAGCGCGTGGATGTAGACCTCGACCGTGTTGCTGCCGATCTCCTCGCCCCAGCCGTACATCTTCTCCTCGAGCTGGCTCTTCGACAGCACCGCGCCGGGCCGTGCGAGCAGCGCCTCGAGCAGCGCGAACTCGCGCGCGGACAACGCGACGGGCACGCCGTCGAGCGTCACCTGGTGCGAAGCGGGATCGAGCGTCAGCGCGCCATGGCGGATCAGCGATTCGCTGCGCCCGGCCTGGCGGCGGATCAGCGCGCGCATCCGTGCGCCCAGTTCATCGAGGTCGAACGGCTTGACGAGGTAGTCGTCGGCGCCCGCGTCGAGCCCCTTCACCCGATCGGCCACCGCGTCGCGCGCGGTGACGATCAGCACCGGCAGCGCCAGCCCGCGTGCGCGCAGCGTGCGCAGCACGTCGATGCCGTCGCGCTTCGGCAAGCCGAGATCGAGCAGCAGCAGGTCGTACGCCTCGCCGCCGAGCGCCGTCAGGGCGGCGTCGCCGTCCTGCACCCAGTCGACCGCAAAGCCGTCCGAGCGCAGCGCCTTGCGCACGCCTTCGGCAATCATTCGATCATCTTCGACAAGCAGAATCCGCATCGGGACTGGCATCCATGGGGCAACTCAAACACGTCGACCATTGTAGCGCCGCGAATCGCATGCGCGGCACCGTGCAATGCAACAGAAAGGCGGATTGCAAGGGGGCTGTCCGGACTTGTCTCTACAATGTGCGCTTTGGCGCCGCGCGCGCCCTGCCCGAACGTCGTGCTTTTCCCGTATTCGCTCATGCCGATTTCCGATCTTTCCACCCGGTTCGCCCCCCGCGCCCGCACCTGCCTGCGGGCAGCCGCCATCGTCGCCACCTGCACGGCCCTCGCCTTCGCGCCTGCCGCGCAGGCCCGCAAGAAATCCCACAAGGAAGCGCACAAGACGACCGTCGTGTCGCCCGCCGCACGCGCGGCCGGCCTGCCGGCGTCCGTGCTCGTCGCGCTGCAGCGCGCGAAGGTGCCGGCGTCGGCGATGAGCGTCGTCGTCGAGCGCGTCGGCGATCCGGAACCGCTGATCGCGTGGAATGCGAGCCGGCCGATGCTGCCCGCCTCGACGATGAAGCTCGTGACGACCTTCTCGGGCCTGTCGATCCTCGGCCCCGACTACCGCTGGCGCACGACCGCCTACACGGACGGCACGATCGATCCCGACGGCACGCTGCAGGGCAACCTGTACATCAAGGGCACCGGCGATCCGAAGCTCGTGCCCGAAGAGCTGATCGACCTCGTCGACAAGCTGCGCAAGGCCGGCGTCAAGCGCGTGACCGGCGGCCTGGTGCTCGACAAGAGCTACTTCGCGGCATCGACGCGCGATCTCCCGTCGTTCGACGACGACGCGAGCGCGCCGTACAACGTCGGCCCCGATCCGCTTCTGTACGCGTTCAAGGCCGTGTCGTTCACCGTCACGCCGGGCGACGACGGCAAGGTGGCCGTCGACGTGCTGCCGCCGCTCGCGGACCTGTCGATCGACAACCAGCTGGTCGAAGGCACCGGCTCGTGCAGCGCGGCCGCCGCGGCCGCGCGGCCGACGCTGACCGCCGACGGCGGGATCATGACCGCCTCGTTCGCCGGCGACTACCCGCTGCGTTGCGGCGCGCACACGACCAACCTCGCGATCCTCGATCACACGACGTTCTTCGCGCGCGGCTTCCTCGCGCTGTGGCAGCAGGACGGCGGCACGATCGCGGGGCCGGTGAGCGAAGGCAAGGTGCCGGCCACCGCGCGGCCCCTCGCCGTGCACCACAGCCCGGTGCTCGGCAGCATCGTCTACGACATCAACAAGTTCAGCAACAACGTGATGGCGCGCAACCTGTTCCTGACGATCGGCGCGGTCAGCGGCAAGCCGCCCGCGACGCCCGAGCAGTCGAGCCGCGTGATCCAGGCGTTCCTGCAGAAGAACGGCATCGCGATGCCCGACCTCGTGCTCGAAAACGGCTCGGGCCTGTCGCGCGACGAGCATGTGAGCGCGCTGTCGCTCGCCGCGCTGCTGCAGGCCGCGAACGCGAGCCCCGTCGCGCAGGCCTTCGTCGATTCGCTGCCGATCGCCGGCATCGACGGTACGATGAAGAACCGCCTCACCAACGCCGGCGTGCTCGGCAACGCGCACATCAAGACCGGCACGCTGCGCGACGTGCGCGCGATCGCCGGCTACGTCGCCGGCGCGGACGGCCAGAGCTACGTCGTCGTGAGCTTCATCAACGACGATCACGCGGAAGCCGCGCGCGCCGCGCACGACTCGCTGCTCGAGTGGATCTACGCAGGCGCCCACTGACGTTTCCGCGCGCCGCGACACACGGCGGCCCTGCCGCCGGCGCTTGGCGGCTCGCCTCCGCATCGGGCCGCACCCGCACGACGGGTCGACCTGGCGGGCCGCCGGGGCGGCCCGCCCGCGCGCCTGCACACCGCATCCCGCCCTCCCCGGTTTGAAACGGTAGCCGCCTCCGGCGCGCACCGCACCGCGCACCACCCGCGCCTGTGAAACAGGGCCATACCGCCCGGCCCCGTGCCGCGCGGCTTCCGTAAAAACCCTGTCCTCAGAGGGAACCCTCTACGCTCCCCCCTCGCCTAGCGCGTGGCGATTGCGTAGGCTGTTGGCCTGACCGATATCTACAACGGGCCATACGCCCGGCCTCAAGGCTTGCAGGGGAAAGAAGGAGACACGCCCATGCGATTCGACGTCGAATTGCTTCTGCTCGCGCTGGCGCCCGTCTTCCTGCTCTGCATCGCGTGGGAGGCCTGGCACCTCGCCCGCACTCGTGCGCAGGACCCTGTCTATGCGTGGCGCGACACGCTGTGCAACGCGGCGCTCGCGCTGATGCACCAGGGCGCCGACAAGATCGCGTGGCTGTTCGTGATCCCCGTCTACGCGTACTGCTACCAGCACTATCGCCTGTTCACGTGGCACGACGGCTGGCTGTCGTTCGCGGTGCTGTTCGTCGCGCAGGATTTCCTCTACTACGTATTCCATCGCGCAAGCCATCGGGTGCGCTGGCTGTGGGCCGCGCACGTCGTGCACCACTCGTCCGAACGGATGAATTTCTCGACCGCGTTCCGCCAGAGCCTGATGTACCCGGTCGCGGGGATGTGGGTGTTCTGGCTGCCGCTCGCGTTCGCCGGCTTTCCGCCGCAACAGGTCGTCGGCATCGTGCTGATCAACCTCGCGTTCCAGTTCTTCGTGCACACGCAGGCGATCGGCAAGCTCGGCTGGCTCGAATACGTGCTGAACACGCCGTCGATCCACCGCGCACACCATGCGCGCAACCCGCGCTACATCGACCGCAATTACGCAGGCGTCCTTGTGATCTGGGATCGCCTGTTCGGCAGCTATGTCGAGGAAACGCCCGACGATCCGCCGCAGTACGGGATCGTCGAGCGGCTCGACTCGAACAACCCGCTCGTCGCGACGTTCCACGAGTGGATATCGATGGCCGGCGACGCGTTGCGCGTCGACGGCTGGCGCAACAAGCTGCGCGCGATTTTCGGCCCGCCCGAATGGGCGAGCGCTTATCATGCGCAGGTTGCCGAGGCCGCGAACCCCGATCCGCGCACCGAGCCGCTTGCGGCTGCGCGAGACCAATAAACCGTTTCAGCCAACGGCCGCCGCGCAGCCCGGAACCGAGCAGGCACGCGGCAGATGAGAAACACATCAGGCCATATCTACGAGGAGATCGAACGATGCAGACACAACAACACGCACCCGCCCGCACCCGTCGGCGCATGCTGCGCACCGCGCAAGTCGCGATCGCCG
The DNA here is from genome assembly GCF_902833075.1 of Burkholderia sp. BCC0405. Taxonomy (NCBI): domain Bacteria; kingdom Pseudomonadati; phylum Pseudomonadota; class Betaproteobacteria; order Burkholderiales; family Burkholderiaceae; genus Burkholderia; species Burkholderia sp. BCC0405. The sequence goes on along the minus strand of NZ_CADFEO010000019.1, from coordinate 152,233 downwards.
GCGCCGCGCTCGCGCTGCTCGCCGCATGCGGCGGCGGTGACGACAACAACGGCAGCAGCGCATCGAACACGCCGCCGTCGGGCGTAAAAATGCAGATCGTGTCGTTCGGCGACAGCTTGTCCGACGCGGGCACCTACTCGCAGATCAAGCTCGGCTTCGGCGGCGGCCGCTTCACGACCAACCCGGGCCAGGTGTGGACGCAGGACGTCGCGCAGTACTACGGCGACACGCTGCAACCCGCGAACCAGGGCGGCTTCGGCATTCCGCTGCAGGCCACCGGCGGCCTCGGCTACGCACAGGGCGGCTCGCGCGTGACGCAACAGCCGGGCATCGGCCACGCGGACGCCAGCGTGCCGAACGCCGACTACGCGCAGGCGACCACGACGCCGATCGCCAGCCAGCTCGCGCAATACCTGCAGCAGCGCGGCAGCTTCAACGCGAACCAGATCGTGCTGCTGAACGGCGGCGCGAACGACATCTTCTACTGGGTCGCGGCGCTGCAGGCGGGCGCCGTCACGCAGGCGCAACTGCAGGCGGGCATCCAGACCGCCGCGCAGCAGCTCGCGGGCCTCGTCCAGCAGATCGTCGCGTCCGGTGCGACGCACGTGTTCGTGTCGAACGTGCCGGACATCGGCGGCACGCCGCTCGCGGTCCAGGGCGGCTCGCAGACGACCCTCACGCAACTGTCGATGCTGTTCAACGGCACGCTCGCCGCGACGCTGCAGGCGCTGAAGGTCGACACGACCAAGTACGTGCTGCTCGACACGTTCACGTGGCAGGACGGCATCCTCGCCAACTACCAGGCCAACGGCTTCTCGGTGTCGAACACGGGCACCGCGTGCAACCTGCAGGCGATGGTCCAGTCCGCGATGCAGTACGGCCTCACGGGCGCGAACGCGGCCGCATTCGGCTCGTCGCTGTTCTGCTCGCCGCAGACCTACACGGTCGCGAACGCGGACCAGACCTACATGTTCGCCGACACGGTCCACCCGACGACGCACCTGCATGCGCTGTTTGCGCAGTACGTCGAACAGCAGATCGCGAAGTCCGGCGTCGGCAAGTAAGCAGCCGGCCACACGCCCAAACGAAAACGCCCGACCGGTTTGCCGGTCGGGCGTTTTTTTTCATTCCTACGCCGGGATTGGCGTCAATCGCGCGCTTCGAACGCGGCCGCCGCGCGGCCGAGGCGATCGTTGACCGCGATCCATTCGACGGTCTCGGGCAGCTTCTCGACGAGAATCCGCGCAACCTGCGCGCGGTCGAGCGCACGCAGCATCCCGTACAGGTCGCGCGCATACGCCTGCGGATCTTCCGGCGCCGCGACGAAATGCACGCCGTCGGCCTGCGCCCAGCGTCCCGCGCGCGACGCGCGTGCGACGAGCGCGACACGCTCGCCGTCGGTCTGCGCGGCCGCGAGCAGCGGCTCGAGCGCGTCGAACGGCAGCAGCGCGAGCGGCGTGCGCGGCGCGTAATGCGCTTTCAGCGTACCCGACGCGCGCGGCGCGGTCGCGTCGCTGCCGTCCGGCAGCCGCGGGGCGCGACCGAGCACGTCGGCGATCTGCTGCGGCGTCACGTGGCCCGGACGCAGCAGCGCCGGAAAGCCGCGCGACAGGTCGAGAATCGTCGATTCGATGCCGACTTCCGATGCGCCGCCGTCAAGCACGTGCACGGTGTCGCCGAATTCGTCGCGTACGTGCTGCGCGGTGGTCGGGCTCACATGGCCGAACCGGTTCGCGGACGGTGCAGCGACGCCGCCATGCCCGCCGCGCCGCGCGCTGAACGCGGCCAGCAGCGCCTGCGCGACCGGATGCGACGGGCAGCGCAGCCCGACCGAATCCTGGCCGCCGCTCACGGCGTCCGGAATGCGCGCATGGCGCTTCAGGATCAGCGTCAGCGGGCCCGGCCAGAACGCATCGATCAACGCCTGCGCGTCGGCCGGCAGATCGTCGGCCCAGTAACCGGGATCGCCGCCCGGCGGCAGGTGCACGATCACCGGATGATTCGCGGGGCGCCCCTTCGCCGCGTAGATGCGCGCGACGGCCTCGGGATTCGCCGCGTCACCGCCAAGCCCGTAGACGGTTTCGGTCGGAAAGGCGACGAGCTGGCCCGCATCGAGCAGCGCGGCGGCCGCGTCGATCTGCGCGGCCGTCACCGGGTTCGGGAGATCGATGGACATCGGCCGGCTCAGTCGAGCGGCACGCGCAGCAACTGCGCGCACGCGGTGGCCGCGGCAACGGCTTCGTCGCGCGTCTCAGCCGTGAAGTTCACGTGGCCCATCTTGCGGCCGACGCGCGCGTCTTCCTTGCCGTACAGGTGCAGGTGCGCGGCGGGCATCGCCGCGACCGTGTCCCATGGCGGCGTGACGGCATCGGCCGCAGCCCCGTTCGGGAACCACACGTCGCCGAGGATGTTCAGCATCGTGGCCGGCGAATGCTGGCGCGGGTTGCCGAGCGGCATGCGCGTCATGGCGCGCACCTGCTGCTCGAACTGGCTCGTTGCGCACGCATCGACCGTGTAGTGGCCGGAGTTGTGCGGGCGCGGCGCCATCTCGTTCGCGACGAACGACCCGTCTTCCAGCACGAAGAATTCGACGCACAGCACGCCGACGTAGTCGAGCGTATCGGCAATCCGCACGGCGGCCCGCTGCGCCTCTTCGACGCGCGCGGCATCGGCAGCCGGCGCGGGCACAACCGTCAGCGCGAGGATGCCGTTGTGATGCACGTTCTGCGCGAGCGGGAATGCCGCCGAGCGGCCGTCCGCGCCGCGCGCGATCAGCGCCGACACTTCGTATTTCAGCGGCAGGCGCTTCTCGAGCACGCACGGCACGCCGTTCAGCGCCGCATACGCGTCGCGCGCTTCCTGCGCGGTACTCACACGCACCTGGCCCTTGCCGTCGTAGCCGAGCCGCGCGGTCTTCAGGATGCCCGGCAGCACCGCGTCGAGCGCGGCATCGTCGAGCGCGGCGAGTGCCGCCGGCGATTCGATCACGACGTGCGGCGCGACGGGCACGCCCGACGCTTCGATGAAGCGCTTCTCCGCGATCCGGTCCTGTGCGATCGCGACGCAGCGGCCGGCCGGCGCGACGAACGTCGTGCGCGCGAGGAAATCGAGGCTCGCGGCCGGCACGTTCTCGAACTCCGTCGACACCGCGTCGCACAGGTCGGCCAGTTCGGCGAGTGCGGCTTCGTCGTCGTAGGCCGCGCGCAGGTGGCGGTCGGCGACCGCGCCGGCGGGGCTCGCCGGATCGGGATCGAGCACGGCGACGCGATAGCCCATCGACTGGGCGGCAAAGCAGAACATGCGGCCGAGCTGGCCGCCGCCGACCATGCCAAGCCACGCGCCGGGCAGGATCGGGGAAACGGAATCAGGAGTTGCGGTCATGTCAGTGGTCGGTCGCGGCGGGCGCTGCCCGCCGCAGTGGGGAGGTCAGGCAGCCGCGACGCGCGGCCGCCGGTGCGCCGTCATTCCAGCGGCGGCAGCACCATCGCGTGCGCGGCTTCGTTCTGACGCACGCGGAACGCGGCGAGCCGGTTCGCATAGTCGACCGAGTTGCCGGACAGGATCGACACCGCGAACAGCGCGGCGTTCGCAGCGCCGGCCTCGCCGATCGCGAACGTCGCGACCGGCACGCCCTTCGGCATCTGCACGATCGAGTGCAGCGAATCGACACCCTTCAGGTACTTGCTCGCGACCGGCACGCCGAGCACCGGCACCGTGGTTTTCGCGGCCAGCATGCCGGGCAGGTGCGCGGCGCCGCCGGCGCCCGCGATGATCGCGCGCAGCCCGCGCTCGCGCGCCTTCTCGGCATAGTCGAACATCTCGTCGGGCATCCGGTGCGCGGACACGACCTTCGCTTCGTACGGCACGCCGAATTCCTGCAGGATGGCAACCGCGTGCTTCATCACGTCCCAGTCGGAACTCGAACCCATCAGCACGCCGACGAGCGGCGCGCTGTGCGTGTGGGCAGTCTGAACTTCGCTCATGTGTTCCGTTCCCCGATCAGGCGAGCGCCTGGCCCGTGATGCGCTCGAGCGCTTCCTGGTACTTCGCGGCCGTCTTCTCGACGACGTCGGCCGGCAGCGCCGGCGCCGGCGCCGTCTTGCCCCACGGCTGCGCCTCGAGCCAGTCGCGCACGAACTGCTTGTCGAACGACGGCGGGTTCGTGCCGACTTCGTACTGGTCAGCCGGCCAGAAGCGCGACGAGTCGGCCGTCAACACTTCGTCCATCAGGTACAGCTTGCCGTGGTTGTCGAGGCCGAATTCGAACTTCGTGTCGGCGATGATGATGCCGCGCGTTGCCGCGTAGTCGGCCGCTTCCTTGTACAGCTTGATCGAGATGTCGCGGATCGTCGCGGCCAGCTCGGTGCCGATGCGGCGCTCGGTTTCCTCGAACGTGATGTTCTCGTCGTGCTCGCCCATCTCGGCCTTCGCGGCCGGCGTGAAGATCGGCTCGGGCAGCTTCTGCGCGTTCTGCAGGCCTGCCGGCAGCGGCACGCCGCACACGGCGCCCGACGCCTGGTATTCCTTCCAGCCGCTGCCGGCCAGGTAGCCGCGCACGACCGCTTCGATCATGATCGGCTCGAGGCGCTTGACGACCACGCCTCGGCCCTTCACCTGCTCGACCTCGTCGGCCGCGACGACGGCTTCCGGCGCGTCGCCCGTCAGGTGGTTCGGCACGATGTGCGCGAGCTTGTCGAACCAGAAGTTCGCCATCTGGTTCAGCACGCGGCCCTTGTTCGGAATCGGCTCGCCCATCACCACGTCGAATGCCGACAGGCGATCGGTCGTGACGATCAGGAGCTTGTCGTTGCCGACCGCGTAGTTATCGCGGACCTTGCCGCGACCGAGGAGCGGCAGCGAGCGGAGCGTGGATTCGTAGAGGGTAGACATCGTCTTTTCGCAGATAAGGAGCCAAACCAAAAGGGAAACGCCGTTCCCCGCGGCAGGCGGGAACGGCGGTCTTGCAATACGTCGGCGAACCGGCCGGGCGACGGCGCCCGGGCGATTGCCGGCCGGCCCTCGTTCGGCCGGACGGAGCGGCTGCCCGGGGCCGGATCAGACCCGGCCGGGCGGCCTTGCCTTTGCCCGATGCCAGCATCGGGCGCGGCAATCGTACTACAGTCTCAGCGCACGACCTGTGCGAGCGCGCCGGACTTGTATTGCTCGGCGATCTTGTCGAGCGACACCGGCTTGATCTTGCCGGCCTGGCCTTCGCAGCCGAACGCGAGGTAGCGGTCGACGCAGACCTGCTTCGCCGCTTCGCGCGCGGGCTTCAGGTAGTCGCGCGGATCGAACTTGCCCGGGTTCTCGAACAGGTAGCGGCGGATCGCACCGGTGATCGCCAGACGCAGGTCGGTGTCGATGTTGATCTTGCGCACGCCGTGCTTGATGCCTTCCTGGATTTCCTCGACCGGCACGCCGTAGGTTTCCTTCATGTCGCCGCCGAATTCGCGGATCTCGGCCAGCAGTTCCTGCGGCACCGACGACGAACCGTGCATCACGAGGTGGGTGTTCGGGATGCGCGCGTGGATTTCCTTGATGCGCTGGATCGACAGGATGTCGCCCGTCGGCTTCTTCGAGAACTTGTACGCGCCGTGCGACGTGCCGATCGCGATCGCGAGCGCATCGCACTGCGTGAGCTTCACGAAGTCGGCGGCCTGCTCCGGATCGGTCAGCAGTTGCTCGCGGGTCATCGTGCCTTCCGCGCCGTGACCGTCTTCCTTGTCGCCCTTCATCGTCTCGAGCGAGCCGAGCACGCCGAGTTCGGCTTCGACCGTCACGCCGATCGAGTGCGCCATCTCGACGACCTTGCGCGACACGTCGACGTTGTACTCGTACGACGCGACCGTCTTGCCGTCGGCTTCCAGCGAGCCGTCCATCATCACGCTGGTGAAGCCGCTGCGGATCGCGGCCATGCAGACTGCCGGCGACTGGCCGTGATCCTGGTGCATCACGACCGGGATGTGCGGGTACGACTCGACGGCTGCTTCGATCAGGTGGCGCAGGAACGGCTCGCCCGCGTACTTACGCGCGCCGGCCGATGCCTGCATGATCACGGGCGCGCCGACCTGGTCCGCCGCCGCCATGATCGCCTGGACCTGCTCCAGGTTGTTCACGTTGAAGGCCGGCAGGCCGTAACCGTGCTCTGCCGCGTGGTCCAGCAATTGACGCATTGATACGAGAGGCATTGTGGAACTCCTTGGAATGAAAACCGGTGCGCCCTGACGCCGGCGCGGCGCTCGCTCCCGGTCGAACCCGGGGTGGGGTGGCGCGGCGCGGCTGAGCGTCGAATAGCCGCATTTTATCGCGAAGCGCCTCCGATTCCGACCGCCCGGTGGCGCCGACCCGCAATTTGTTACGTTGGCACGGCACAATGCGGGCAAAAAAGAGAAAAAAAGCCGCGCGGGGCTTCGGACCCCACGCGGCTTTCGCGTGACAAACGGTGTCGGATCGATTCGTCAGCCGATCCGGCCGGCCCGATGCTCAGTCGGCGCTCAATAGTGCTCGCCGACCCGCACGATCTTCAGCGTGTTGGTGCCGCCCGCCTGCCCCATCGGCTCGCCGACGGTCAGCACGACCATGTCGCCGTGCTGCACGTAGCCCTGCTTGACGACGATCTCGAGCGCCGCCTGCAGCGCCGAGTCGCGGTCGCTGTTGAAGTCGACGTGCAGCGGCGTCACGTTCCGGTACAGCGCCATCGTGCGCTCGCTGCCGACGCGCGGCGTCAGCGCGAAGATCGGCACGTGCGTGTAGTGACGCGACATCCACAGCGCGGTCGCGCCCGATTCGGTCAGTGCGACGATCGCTTTCGCGCCCAGGTGATACGCGGTGAACAGCGCGCCCATCGCGATCGACTGGTCGATCCGCGTGAACGTGCGGTCGAGGAAATCCTTGTCCAGCTCGACCTCTTCGGACTTTTCCGCCTCGACGCACACGGCCGCCATCGTCTCGATCGTGACGACCGGGTACTTGCCGGCAGCCGTCTCGGCCGACAGCATCACAGCGTCGGTGCCGTCGAGCACCGCGTTCGCGACGTCCGACACTTCCGCCCGCGTCGGCACCGGTGCGTGGATCATCGATTCCATCATCTGCGTCGCGGTGATCACGAGCTTGTTCGACTCGCGCGCCATCCGGATCATCCGCTTCTGCAGCGCCGGCACGGCCGCGTTGCCCACTTCCACCGCGAGGTCGCCGCGCGCGACCATGATGCCGTCGGATGCGTCGAGAATGCTTTGCAGCGCCGGAATCGCTTCCGCGCGCTCGATCTTCGCGATCATCTTCGGCTTGATGCCGTACGGCGCGCCCGCGATGTTCGCGAGCTGGCGCGCCATTTCCATGTCGGTCGCGTTCTTCGGGAACGACACCGCCACCAGATCCGCGCCGAGCGACATCGCGGTGCGGATGTCTTCCATGTCCTTCGCGGTCAGCGCGGGGGCCGACAGGCCGCCGCCCTGGCGGTTGATGCCCTTGTTGTTCGACAGCTCGCCGCCCACCTTCACGATCGTGTGGATCTCGTCGCCGAGCACGCGCTCGACGGTCAGCACGATCAGGCCGTCGTTCAGCAGCAGCAGGTCGCCCGTGCGCAGGTCGCGCGGCAGTTCCTTGTAGTCGAGGCCGACGCGCTCGTCGTTGCCAAGTTCGCAGCCCGCGTCGAGGATGAAGGACTGGCCCGGCTCGAGCGTCGTCTTGCCGTTCTCGAACTTGCCGACGCGAATCTTCGGGCCCTGAAGGTCGGCCATGATCGCGATCTCGCGGCCGACCTTGCGGGCGGCCTCGCGCACCATCTCGGCGCGCTGGCGGTGATCGTCGGCCGTGCCGTGCGAAAAATTGAGCCGCACGACGTCGAGGCCCGCCTGCATCATCTGCAGCAGAATCTCCGGCGAACTGGAAGCCGGGCCGATCGTGGCGACTATCTTGGTGGCGCGCTGCATGAAACTCCTCATCTGGATCAAGGTGGATGCGCTGGGTGAAACGCTGCGAGAGCCGGAAGCGGCAGGCCCAGCGGCGGCCGTTCCGGGGGGCGTGCCGGTGCTTGCGCCCGGCATCGCTTTGTTCTGAATCTCGTGGTGCTGCTCGGCCGCGTCGCCGGCGGCCGCCGGTGCGCGCGGGGCGGTGTTCGCCCGCGCGGGCGCGCGTTTGCGCTTGCCCGCGCCGGCCGGCTGCTCCGCTGTCGCGGAGCGCGCGGCCTTCGTCACCCCTGCGCGCGCCGCCACGCTCAGGCCGCCCGCGTTTCCAGCACTTCCACCGCCGGCAGCTTCTTCCCCTCGAGGAACTCGAGGAAGGCGCCGCCGCCCGTCGAGATGTAGCTGACCTGGTCATGGATGCCGTACTTCGCGATGGCCGCGAGCGTGTCGCCGCCGCCTGCGATCGAGAACGCGGACGATTTGGCGATCGCCTCCGCGAGCGTCCTGGTGCCGTTGCCGAACTGGTCGAACTCGAACACGCCGACCGGGCCGTTCCACACGATCGTGCCGGCCTTCTCGAGTTGGCTCGCGAGCGCCTTGGCCGTATCGGGGCCGATGTCGAGGATCATGTCGTCCGCTTCGATGTCGGCGACCTGCTTCACCGTGGCCGCGGCCGTCGGCGAGAATTCCTTGGCCGTCACGACGTCGGTCGGGATCGGCACCGATGCGCCGCGCTCGCGCGCTTCGTCGATGATCGCCTTCGCCTCGTTGACGAGGTCGGCTTCCGCGAGCGACTTGCCGATCGACAGGCCGGCCGCGAGCATGAACGTGTTCGCGATGCCGCCGCCGACGATCAACTGGTCGACCTTGCCGGCCAGCGACTTCAGGATCGTGAGCTTGGTCGACACCTTCGAGCCGGCGACGATCGCCACCAGCGGGCGGGCCGGGTTGCCGAGCGCCTTGCCGAGCGCGTCGAGTTCGGCGGCCAGCAGCGGGCCCGCGCACGCGACCGGCGCGTACTTCGCGATGCCGTGCGTGGTCGCTTCCGCGCGGTGCGCGGTGCCGAACGCGTCGTTCACATACACGTCGCAGAGCTTCGCCATCTTCTGCGCGAGCTCGTCCGAATTCTTCTTCTCGCCCTTGTTCACGCGGCAGTTCTCGAGCAGCACGACCTGGCCCGGCGCGACGTTCACGCCGTTCTCGACCCAGTTCGACACGAGCGGCACGTCGCGGCCGAGCAGCTCGGCGAGACGCGCCGCGACCGGCGCGAGCGAGTCTTCCGGCTTGAATTCGCCTTCGGTCGGACGACCGAGGTGCGACGTGACCATCACGGCCGCGCCGGCGTCGAGCGCAGCCTGGATGGCCGGCACGGACGCACGCACGCGCGTGTCTTCGGTGATGTTGCCCTGGTCGTCCTGCGGGACGTTCAGGTCGGCGCGGATGAACACCCGCTTGCCGGCGAGCTGGCCGGCGGCGATCAGGTCGGTAAGACGCTTGACTTGGCTCATGTTGAACAGATTGAAGTAGTGGATGGGGAAAGGGGGTTCACGCTGGACGTGCGCGGGCTGCCGCGAAAGGGCGCCGGATGCGGCCGTGGCTGGCGGTTCGCATGACGCGCACGGGTAAAAAATCTCGAACGGGCATTCTAGCCGATCCACCCGGCGGACTGACCCGCGGGCGGCGAATTCCGCCTATTTGGGATCGCGCGCGGGAACGGACACATCGCCGCAACGCGGCAATGCATCCGCACGAGCGGCCAGTACCCGACGGGCCGGAACGGCGGCCCATCAGAAGATCAGGCGCAGCGCGGTGAACACGAGCATCCCGACGACGATCGTGCCGAGCATGCTGCGCCGCCACAGGAACCAGCCGAGCCCCGCGAGCGCCGCGTAGAACGGATGGTTGGACAGCGCGAACGACAGCCCGGCCGGTGTTTCGAGCACGTCGGGCAACACGACGGCGACCAGTGCCGCGGCCGGCGCGTAGCGCATGGCGCGCTGCGCGCGTTCGGGCAGCACGGTGCGTTCGCCGCCGATCAGGAACAGCGCGCGCGTGACGGCCGTGACGATCGTCATCCCGATGATGACGATCCAGATTTCCGTCGCGCTCATTCGATCTCCTTCTCGTGCACGGTTTCGGTGCGGATGCGCCGCCAATCGGCCCGCTCGACGAAGAAATCGGCCGTGCAGCCGGCCGCGAGCGCGGCGAGCACCGCGAGCGGCAGCGCGAGCCGGTACGGCAGGTCGAACGCGACGAGCGACACGACACCGGCGACCGCGACGGCCGCGAGCGTCGAGCGGTTCGCGACCGCCGACACCATGATCGGAATCAGCGCGAGCGTGCCGGCCAGCTCCAGCCCCCAGCTCGCGGGAAAAACGCTCGCGAGCAGGATGCCGGCGAGCGACGACACCTGCCACGACAGCCAGCTCGCGAGCGCCATCCCCCAGAAATACGCCTCCTTGCCGGGCACGTGGCCGTACGCGAAGCCCTGTTTCTGGAACAGCAGGTAGATCACGTCGCCGTTGAAATAGCCGATCGCGAGGCGCCGCCACAGCGGCAGGTAGGAAAAATGGGGAGCAAGCCCGGCGCTGAAGATCACGAAGCGCGTGTTGACCATCGCGGCCGTGAGCAGGACGGTCCAGATCGGCAGCTTCGCCGCGAGGAGCGGCAGCACCGCGAGCTGCGACGAGCCCGCGTAGACCAGCAGCGACATCGCGCTCGCCTGCCCGAGGGTCATCACCGACTTGCTCATCGCGATGCCGGTGACGAGCCCCCACGAGAAAATCGCCATCAACGTCGGCGAATAGTCGCGCGCGCCCTGGATCAGCGCGAAGCGGTCGGTGGCGGACAATCGAGCGAGCATGGGAAGCGGGCCGCAGCGGGCGGTTCGTCGGGCCGCCGGCGCCTCCTGCCGGTACGACCCGTCGTTATTGGAATCGGTACCGGGCGATTATAGCGCCGGCCCCGCGCCGACCGACCGGATCGCCTTCAAATGACGCTAAAATGAGCGTCTTTCCGGCTCAACGCTGCATACAACCGCATCCCAGGAGAAATCTATGTCAATGGCCGACCGCGACGGCAAGATCTGGATGGACGGCAAGCTGATCGACTGGCGCGACGCCAAGATCCACGTCCTGACCCACACGCTGCACTACGGCATGGGCGTCTTCGAGGGCGTGCGCGCGTACAAGTCGGCCGACGGCAGCACCGCGATCTTCCGCCTGTACGAGCACACGAAACGTCTGCTGAATTCGGCGAAGATCTTCCAGATGGACGTGCCGTTCGACCGGGAAACGCTCGAAGCCGCGCAGCTCGAAGTCGTGCGCGAGAACAAGCTCGAGTCGTGCTACCTGCGCCCGATCATCTGGGTCGGCTCGGAAAAGCTCGGCGTGGCCGCGAAGGGCAACACGATCCACGTCGCGATCGCCGCATGGCCGTGGGGCGCGTACCTCGGCGAGGAAGGCCTCGCGAAGGGCATCCGCGTGAAGACGTCGTCGTTCACGCGCCACCACGTGAACGTGTCGATGGTGCGCGCGAAGGCGTCGGGCTGGTACGTGAACTCGATCCTGGCGAACCAGGAAGCGACGGCCGACGGCTACGACGAAGCGCTGCTGCTCGACGTCGACGGCTACGTGTCGGAAGGCTCCGGCGAGAACTTCTTCCTGGTGAACAACGGCAAGCTGTACACGCCCGACCTGTCGTCGTGCCTCGACGGCATCACGCGCGATACCGTCATCACGCTCGCGAAAGACGCCGGCATCGAGGTGATCGAGAAGCGCATCACGCGTGACGAGGTCTACACGGCCGACGAAGCGTTCTTCACCGGCACGGCCGCCGAAGTCACGCCGATCCGCGAGCTCGACAACCGCACGATCGGCAGCGGCGCACGCGGCCCCGTCACGGAAAAGCTCCAGTCGGCGTTTTTCGATATCGTGTCGGGCAAGAACGCGAAGTACGCGCACTGGCTGACGAAGGTCTGAGCGCGCCGCGCCACCGACCGCCCCACAAAAGAGTGATAAGAGAAAGTCTCATGAGTGAAATCAAGGAAATGCCGCTGGTCGAGCTGACGGCCAAGGATCTTCCCGCGTACTGCCCGAACCCGGCCATGGCGCGCTGGAGCGCTCACCCGCGCGTCTTCATCGACGTCTCGCACGGCGAAGCACGCTGCCCGTACTGCGGCACGCGCTACAAGCTGCGCGACGGCGAGGTCGTCAAGGGCCACTGAGCCCCGGCGGCCGGTCCTGCAGGTTTGCAGGACCGCCGGCCCGCAAGGCGGCGCAGCCGGATTGCCGGCGCGCCGCCCTTCTCCATTCTGGCAACCCGAACGCGGCGCCTGAGCGCCGTGCTTCATTACGACATCGGAAGTCGACCTGATGCGTCGAGCGCTGGTTATCGCACCGAACTGGATCGGTGACGCATTGATGGCGCAGCCGCTTTTTGCGCTGCTGAAGAAAAACCATCCCCGCATCGCGATCGATGCCGTCGCGCCCTCGTGGGTCGCGCCCGTGCTCGAACGGATGCCCGAGATCCACGATGTCTACGCGACCGATCTCGCGCACGGCAAGCTGCAGCTGCTGCGCCGCTGGCAGCTCGCGAGCGACCTGCGCGACGTCGGCTACGACGCCGCGTACGTGCTGCCGAATTCGCTGAAATCCGCGATGATCCCGTGGCTCGCGAACATCCCGCTGCGGGTCGGCTACACGGGCGAGCACCGCTACGGGCTGCTCAACGTGCGGCACGCGAACCCCGACAAGTCGGGCGAGCGGCCGCCGATGACGGCTCACTACGCAGCGCTCGCGTACGCGCCGGGCGCGAAGCTGCCCGAATCGATGAAGACGCTGCCCCCGCCGCGCCTCGACGCCGACCTGAACGAGACGGCGCGCGTGTCCGCGCGCTTCAATCTCGATACACGCAAGCCGCTCGTCGTGTTCTGTCCCGGCGCAGAGTACGGCCCGGCCAAGCGCTGGCCCCCGGAGCACTTCGCGACGCTCGCCACCATCGTCCATCAGTCGTTCCCGTACACGCAGATCGTCGCGCTCGGCTCGCAGAAGGACGCCGCCGCGGCACAGGCGATCGCCGACCACGCGCCGAACGTGCGCAACCTGTGCGGACAGACTTCGCTGTCGGAGGCGTGCGCGCTGATCGCGCGCGCGAACGCGGTGGTCACCAACGATTCGGGGCTGATGCACGTTGCCGCCGCGCTACGCCGGCCGCTCGTCGCGCTGTACGGATCGACCGATCCGCGCCACACCCCTCCGCTGTCGGACCTGGCGAAGGTACAATGGCTTCATCTCGAATGCAGTCCCTGCTTCGAACGCGAGTGCCCGCTCGGCCACCTGAAGTGCCTGCGCGAACTCGGTCCCGAGCAGGTATTCGGCGATTTGCGCGGCATGCTCGTCGGGCAGCGCTGACCCTGGCCGGCAGCGTCGCACGACGCGCCGGGCAATCCGATTCACCGGTGTACGGCGGCTCCATCCGGGCCGCCGTGCTGAATACGGCGCGCGACGCGCGCGAGAGATAACCCCGATGCCACGTTTTGCCCGCCTCTTCGAAGCCGCCGCCGATACGCTGAACGCCTACTACCAGGCCGTCGCCGATGCCAATCTCGACGCGCTGCTGGGATTGTGGATCGACGAGGATTTCGCCAGCTGCGTGTGGGCGGACGGTGAGCATCTGCACGGCCTCGACCAGATCCGCAGCGGGCTCGCCAACCGGCTCGCCACGCGCCCCGTGACGATCGAGCCGCTCGACATCCGCGTGTACGACAGCCTCGGCACGGTCGTCTATACGATCGCCGAAGCGCATCAGCAGGCCGACCTGACGGCCGAACCCGACATGGTTTTCGCCACGTACGTGATGATTCACGAACGCGGCGAGTGGCGCATCGCGCATATTCACGCGAGCCCGATTCCCGAACAAGCGGCCGGACAATTCGCCGCGAAGATCCGTCATGGGCAGGGTCCGCTGCACTGACGAAAAGACGAAGCAACGCATCCGCGGGGCGATCATGAGTACGGCTTCTCCGCCCACATCGCCGCTGACCGGGGCTCCGGCCCCCGACGACGACAACCTGCGCTATCGCGCACCACGCTGGCTGCCGAACAGCCATGCGCAAACCATCGTGCCCGCGCTGTTCGCGCGGCGCCCCGTCGTCGCTTACCGACGAGAGCGATGGGAAACCCCCGACCACGACTTCATCGATCTCGACTGGGTCGCGCATCTCGACAGCGCCGCGCCGCAGCCCGACGCGCCGCTGTTCGTGCTGTTCCACGGCCTCGAAGGCAGCTCCGGCTCGCACTACGCACTCGCGATGATGGCCGCCGCGCGCGCGAAGGGCTGGCACGCCGTCGTGCCGCACTTCCGCAGTTGCAGCGGCGAGATCAACCGCCAGCCGCGCTTCTACCATCTCGCCGACAGCGCCGAGGTCGACTGGATCCTGCGCCGGCTTGCCGCGCAGCATCGCGGGCCGCTGGTCGCGGCCGGCGTATCGCTCGGCGGCAACGTGCTGCTGCGCTGGCTCGGCGAGCATCGCAGCGACACGTCGATCCTGCGGGCGGCCGCCGCGATCTCGACGCCGATCGACGTGCACGCCGGCGGGCGCGCGCTGTCGCAAGGCTTTGCGATGGTCTACACGCGCAGCTTCCTGAAGACGCTCAAGCGCAAGGCGCTCGCGAAGCTCGACCAGTACCCTGGGTTGTTCGACCGCGAAGCCATGCTGCAGGCCGTGACGATGCGCGACTTCGACGAGGTCGTGACCGCGCCGCTGCACGGTTTCGCGGATGCGGACGACTACTGGACCAAGGCGACGACACGGCCGCTACTGCCCGCGATCGACGTGCCGACGCTGATTCTCAACGCCCGCAACGACCCGTTCCTGCCTGAATCGGCGCTGCCGGGGCCGGCCGACGTATCGCCGGCCGTCGAGCTCGACCAGCCCGCGGCGGGCGGGCACGCGGGATTCATGACCGGGCCGTTCCCCGGCCGCCTCGACTGGCTGTCGGCGCGGGTGTTCGGCTATTGCTCCAAATTCGTCGACCATGGATGACATCGTCAGGCAGGCCCTCGCCAAATGGCCAGACGTGCCGCACTGTACCGGCTGGCTGCTGCTCGACCGGCGCGGCGAATGGCGGCTGCGCGATGATGCCGCGCAGGCGGCCGGCGAACTCGGCTCGCCGATCCGGCATGCGGCGCTGAACGCGTTCATCGGCCGCAACTACGAATGCGACGCGCAGGGCCAGTGGTTCTTCCAGAACGGGCCGCAGCGCGTGTACGTCGAGCTCGCCTATACGCCGTGGGTCGTCCGGCTCGCCGAGCGCGACGGGCAACTCACGCTCACCGACCAGACCGGCACGCCGTTCGAACCGGACGAAGCATGGCTCGACGACGCGGGTGGCGTGCTGTTTCACGCGGCGGGCACGCCGCCGCGCATCGCGGCGCTGCACGACCACGATCTCGGGCTGTTCGCCGATCACGCGGATCTCGATGCCGCGCCGCCGGTGCTGCGCTGGCGCGACGGCCGCACCGTGCCGCTCGGCAGCATCGTCTGCGCCGATGTGCCCACGCGATTCGGCTACATCGCAAGCCCGGCGCAACAGGCTCGCGACGCGACCCGCGGCGGCAACTGACCCGCAGCGGCGCCGTCCGCCTTTACCGCACGCCGGCCGCTACCCGCGGCCGTTCTTCTCGTCTTCGCGCTCTTCCTTGTAGCGCGCTTCGAATTCCAGCAGCCGCGCGCCGATCATCGACTGTTCGTAAAACGACACGTCCTTCGCGTCGCGCGCTTCCTTCAGCTGGCGAATCGCCGACGGCCACGCGCCGTCGAGCGCGAGCTTCTCCGCGAGCGCGCGGCGCCGCGCCGGCAGGTCGCCCTTGCCGTCGCTCGCCTTCGCAAGATAGTCCCACCAGTCCGGCTGCTCGGGATCTGCCTTCGCCTGCGCGCGTGCCTGCGCCTGCGCTTCGGCGAACCGGCGTGCCGCGATCAGCGCCTGAAGATGCGCGACGATCGCGGCGTGCGATGCCGGCCAGCGCCGCTGCGCGAGTGCCGCAAGTCGCACCGCGTCGTCAGCCCGCCCCGCGCGGCGCGCGATATCGGCGGCCAGCACGTCGAGGCTCGGCGAACTCGTCACCGGATCGTCCTCGCGCCGCTCGCGCGCGTCGAACGCGGTGCACGCCGACGCGAGCGCGTTGCCGGCCGCGTCGTACTCGCCGAGCAGCGCCTTCGCGAGCGCGATGCCGTACCAGTTCGCCGCGACGTTCGGCGCGGTGCGATCGTCGATCTCGAATTGCATCCTCCGCGCCTCGGCCGCGATGTCGGTCGGCGCGCGGTTCTGCAGGACGCGCAGCCGCGCGCGCACGAACCCGTATTCGGCCGACTGGCGCGGCTGACGGTACGGCGCGCGGCGCGCGCGATCCTCCATGTCGGCGATCCGCTCACCGGTCAGCGGGTGCGTGCGCGCATAGGCCGGCACGCCCGCATCGCCCATCGACGCGCGGTCGAGCCGCTCGAAGAAGCCCGGCATCCCGTACGGGTCATAGCCCGCGCCCGCGAGCAGCTGGAAGCCGACGCGATCGGCCTCGCGCTCGGCCGATCGTGAAAAGCGCAGCTGGTTGTCCACCGCATACGCCTGCCCGCCCAACGCGATCGCACTGCCGAGATCGCCGCTTCTCGCGAGCACGCCGGCCAGCACGCCGAGCAGCATCGTCGCGAGCGCCGTATAGCCGGTCTTCTCGTTCGCACCGATCATCCGCGCGATGTGCCGCTGCAGCACGTGCCCCATCTCGTGGCCGACCACCGACGCGAGTTCCGATTCCGTCTGTGTCGTGACGACGAGCCCGCTGTTGATCCCGATGAAACCGCCCGGCATCGAGAACGCGTTGATCTGCGGATCGCGGACCGGGAACAGGTCGAAGTCCGGCGTGTAGCCGCCAATGAAGCGCGCGGCCGCCGCGGCCGCGAGCCGCGCCGCCATCGCGTTCAGGTAGTCGCGTACGAGCCAGTCGTCGAGATAGTCGGGATCGCGCCGCACTTCACGCATCACACGCTCGCCGAGCCGGCGCTCGGCCTGCGGCGTCAGGGAACCGCCGGAACCGTCGCCAAGGTCGGGCAGCTCGAGCGAGCGAAGCGGCGCACGCAGGCTCGCGGCCGGCGCCGATGCGCCGCCTGCGTCCGAAAATCGGCTCTCCGCGCCGCCGTATGTGCCGAACACGCCGGCCGCGATACCGGATGGCACGGTGGAAATCGACCGGGCGCCGCCGGCCGCCGATTCGAGCGGCGGCGCGGACGCGCTCTGCGCATGGCTGTTCGGCGGCAATGCGAGCGCCGCCGACAGCGATATGGCAAGCAACTGTTTGACACGCATGGCAGGATGAAAACGACGCCGTCCCGCGCGCCGGGCGCGCTTCGCGGCGTTTGGTCTGAACATTCGGGTCATTGTACCGGCGACATCACGACTGTCCCGTGCGGCATACGCGCCATCTGCGTACCCGGCGCCGCGAATGCCGCTGCTATGATAGGCGCCCGTTGAAACGTTGGATCGGATCGGGGTGCGAGGATTGGATACGGCGCCCTGCCTGATCGCGAAGCAGGACCGCGGGGCGTGCTCGCGCGCGCACGCCGTTCCACTGGAGCATGACATGTCAGGACTCACCCATTTCGACGCCGCCGGCCATGCGCACATGGTCGACGTCGGCGGCAAGCAGGAAACCCAACGCATCGCGATCGCGCGCGGCACGATCCGGATGTTGCCGGCCACGTTCGCGCTGATTCGCGACGGCAAGGCCAAGAAAGGCGACGTGCTCGGCGTCGCGCGCATCGCGGCCATCCAGGGCGCCAAGCGCACGGCCGACCTGATCCCGCTGTGCCACCCGCTCGCACTGACGCGCGTGGCCGTCGAGTTCGAACTCGACGACGCGCTGCCGGGCGTCCACTGCGTCGTGCAGGTCGAGACGTTCGGCCGGACCGGCGTCGAGATGGAGGCGCTGACGGCCGTGCAGGTCGGGCTGCTGACCGTCTACGACATGTGCAAGGCCGTCGATCGGGGGATGGTGATCACCGACGTGAGCGTGCGCGAGAAACGCGGCGGGAAGTCGGGGGACTGGAAGGCGGAGGAGCCGGCGGGCTGAGTGGCCCTGCGACGGTCGATCCGGCCAGAACCGCTAACGCCCTGCCGTTGCCCGGCCGGACGACGTGCGCGCCTTGCTCGTCAGGCCGACGATCTGACCAAATTTGAAATGCCGTTGAAGGGCAAATTCGAGATATCCGTCGTTTATCTCATACAATTGCGAGATTCCGCACGAGAGAGCGTGCGACCCAGCACAAAAAAAGCGAGCACGGGTGATGAATTCGCAAGCATTGAGAAGCGCGCTGCTGACCGGTCCGATCCAGGACGAACGACTCGTCAAACTGGAAACGCCACTTGGCCCTGACGTCCTCCTGCCCCATCGCGTCAAGGGCCGATCCCGGCTCGGGCGGCATTTCGAGTTCACGGTCGACGCCGTGTCGGTGTCCGATGACATCGAACTCAAGAAGCTGATCGCGCAGCCGGTGACGTTGCGGATCCAGCAGGCCGACAAGTCGTACGCGCCGCACCACGGGTACGTGCACGCTGCCCGCCGGCTCGGGTCGGACAGCGGGCTCACGCACTACCAGCTCGTCTTCGCCTCGTTCCTGCACTTCCTGAAGTTCCGCCGTGACCAGCGCATCTGGCAGGACAAGTCCGCCGACGAGATCATCGCCGACGTCCTGAACCAGCATCGGCAGGCCCAGGGCTGTTTCGACTTCAGGCTTTACCAGCCGCTTCCGTCCCGTTCGTTCTGCATGCAATACGAGGACGACTGGAACTTCGTGCACCGCCTGATGGAATCGGAAGGCCTGTACGGTTTCTGGGAGCAGGCGCAGGACGGCAAGTCGCACAAGCTCGTCATCGTCGACCGGATCGACGCACTGCCCGCGCTGTCACCACAGACCCTGCGCTTTCATCATGCCGGCGCACACGACGAAGCCGACACGCTCGTCCAGTTCTCCGGCACGCGCACGCTGCGCAGCGTCGCGCGCACGACGCGCACGTTCGACTACAAGCAGCCGCCCACCGCTTCGAATCCGAAGGCGACTCACCTGCCGACGATCGCGAACCAGGGCGACCTGCCGCAGCAACTCGAAGTCTACGAATACACCGGAGCCTACACGTACCCCGAACAGTCTCGCGGCGACCATCTGTCGAAGATCTGGATGGAGGAGCAGGAGTCGTTCGCGAAGCGCTTCCACGGTATCGGTGGCGTCCGGCGCATGGACGCGGGACGCACGTTCGAGCTGGCGGATCACCCCGAACACGACAAGGACGATGCGGCCCAGCGCCGCTTCGCCGTGATCGAAACGGCATGGCTGATCGCCAACAACCTGCCCGTCGCCGATCGGCAGGCCGGATTCCCGCACAGCCTGCAGGCCGAAATCGACGAACTCGTGCAGGCCGCCGGCGCCGACCTGCCGCATGTCCGGCATCCGGACGGCAGCGCGGGCGTTTTCCAGGTCAGCATCGAAGCGCAGCGCACCACGGTGCCGTTCCGCAGCCCGTTCGAACACCCCAAGCCGCCGATGCATCTGCAGTCGGCGATCGTCGTCGCGCCGCAAGGCGAGGAAGTCCATACCGACGAACTCAACCGGATCAAGGTCCGCTTCCACTGGGATCGTCTCAACGACGGCGACGAGAAGGCCTCGTGCTGGTTGCGCGCCGCGGCATCCGATTCGGGCAACGGCTACGGTGCCGTGCACCCCCATCGCAGCGGCGAGGAAGTGCTGGTCGATTTCCTCGGCGGCGACTGCGACCGCCCGATCGTCGTCGGGAAGCTGTACAACGGTGCGACCAGCCCGCAATGGCACAGCAACGGCATCCTGTCCGGATACCGATCGAAGGAATACGCAGGCGTCGGTTACAACCAGCTGGTGCTCGACGACGCGACCGCGCAGAACCGCGTGCACCTGTACAGCAGCCAGGCCAACACGCACCTGCACCTCGGCTACCTGATCGACCACACGGGCAACAACCGTGGCCGCTACCTCGGCAGCGGGTTCGACCTGCGCTCCGACGCCTTCGGCGCGGTTCGCGCGAACCGCGGCCTGTACGTCACCACGCATCCGAAACAACCGGCAAGCCAGCCGCTCGACGTCCAGGAGACGCAACAGCAGCTCGTCAGGGCGGAAGGCCTGATGGAATCGATGTCGGGGATCAGCGCGCAGCATCAGGGCGAGTCGCTCGACCCCGGCCACGCGGCGCTGAAGCAGTTCAGCGATGCGACGCAGAGCAGTGTGAGCCGCAGCGCGTCGGGCGGGCGAACCGGCGGTGGCGGAACCGGCAGCGCCAATGCGTTCAAGGAACCCGTGATGCTGTTTGGCAGCCCGGCCGGCATCGCGCTGTCGACACAGCAATCGGTGCAGTTCGCCGCGGACCAGCACGTCAACCTCGTCAGCGGACAGAGCACGCACGTCGCGGCCGGGAAGTCGCTGATCGCGAGCGTCCTCGACCGGATCAGCCTGTTCGCGCAGAACGCGGGGATGAAGCTGTTCGCCGGCAAGGGCAAGATCGAAGTGCAGGCGCACACGGATAACATCGAGCTGACCGCCCAGAAGGCGCTGAAGCTGATCGCCGTCACGCAATCGATCGAAGGTGCCGCGGCAAAGGAAATCCTGCTGACGTCCGGCGGCGCCTATATCCGCATCGCGGACGGCAACATCGAGGTGCATGCGCCCGGCAAGATCGACATCAAGGGCGCGCAGCACGCGTTCAGCGGCCCCACGCACCTGTCGCAAACCATGCCGACGCTGCCGAACTCGAGCGGCAACTACGACCAGGCGTTCATCGCGCACTGGGCCGGCACCGACATTCCGGTCGCGAACACGCGATACCAGATGTTCTCGAACGGCACGCTGATCTCGGAAGGCGTCACCAACGCGGCGGGTGAGACGGGGCTCACGCAGAGCCACGTGCCGCATGACGTCGTCGTCAAGTTTCTAGGGAAATCGAATGGCTGACGGACAACAGGACAAGGTGCTCGGCACCGGCGCGGGGATGCTGACCCCGACGGACTACAAGAATCGGCCCAAGGTGCAGATCAACATCTGCGACAAGCATGTGACGCCGGCGGCAGATTCCATTATCGGAACCTGTCCGTACTATTACCGGCCGCTGCATGGCGAGTACTGGGAAACGGTTGAAAAAGTCAGCAAGTCGAGCATTTGGGCGACCGTCAAGAAATTCGCCACCTCATGGGATCCTTGGAAAGACACGAAAGTTGCCCGTGAACTGCTGCATCGGCGGGAGAAACTGATAGAAATCGCAAGCACCGATTCCGACTGGTCACGTCATGGCAATTTCATGATGCGCCATATCGGATGCGGGCATAAACCGCCGGGGTACTACGTCAGCTACGGTTACTACTACTGCTCGAATTACGGTAAATACCTGCTTCCGGAATTGAGCGACAAAGGCAAGGCGTGGCTGGCCAGCGCACGCTGGTTCCTGCAGCACTATCTGGAACAGGGTTTGCAACAGAACATGCGCGGCGACACCATTTCCATCCGGGGCAAGAAGCCGAACAGCGGCGCCTGCGTGATGAACGTACCGCAGTACACGCTGGAACTGGACGACGAGACCTTCAAGACATACGCGTTCAAGACCCATCCTCTCGCCTATCTCGACGGCGGTCTGGCCGGGCTCGGGCCGATCGATATGAAAAACATCCTGATGCAACCCAACACTCAGGAATGGGGCGATGGCAGAACGTACTACCAGGCATTCGACAGCGCCAAAGGTGTCGGCAAGCAATATTTCGACAATACCGTGGAATTCGCAAAAGACACAGGTGACGCTATCAACAAAAATGTCGTCGACCCTGTTGCACGGGCACTCGACAAACTGATGTCGAAATGAAATGACGAGAAAATTCCTGAAGCTGTCGCTCGGTGCGGCAGTCGTGCTCATTGTCTTGATTGTCGGGTACTCATATATGTCGAATGACTGGCAAGTCGTTTCCAACAATTTCATGAAGAACAGCACGCCGTACGGCGGAGGCGACTTCGTGATATCGGGAAACGAAGCGATCACGCTGAAGATCAGCGATCCGGAGATCACCTTCAAGCCGTACGCGGAATGGAAGGACAAGGAAAAGGCGGAACCGGCCGAAGCCTGGATGAACGACAGTCGCGAAACGCTGAACCGGACGTCGGTCGAATTCTGGCGCGGCCCGGTGAACGGCGACATGACGCGCTATTTCAAGCAGGTCGGCCAGCACGCCGCCTGGTGGCACGCCAAGGACTGGACGGTCGAGTACATCAGCACCGGCTGGATGGACTACAAGTCGCAGCCGCCTGCCGACGGCCTGACGCCGCAAGTGACCAAGCTCTGGAAGTCGTCCAACGGCGGACGCGACTGGGTCCAGCTCGCGTGGCCCGAAGACCGGAACATCGATCGCCTGCTGTTTCTCGATCCGCAGCGCGGCTATGCGATCGGTTGGGGCCCGCACGTGTGGCGCACGGCCGACGGCGGGCAATCGTGGCGGGAAATCGAATTGCCGCCGGGTGCCGCGCAGGCCGGCAAACCTCGCCGTACCCTTGCCGGCGTCGATCTCGGCCCGGACGGTACCTTGCGCGTGGCGTACCACGTCGGGAAATCCGAGCACGCTGCCGCCGGAAGCGTCGTCTATCGGCTCGGCTGGGAACAATCCGAGTTCGCGCTGGATACCGTTTTGCCGGAACAGGTAATCGTCAACCTGTCCTCGTCACCGGTCGCGTCGAATCACTATGCGCTTTACGCACTGTCACGCCTCGGCGAACCGCGCAATTTCGACAATCCCGCCGACAAGGGGCAGCGCGCCGGCGCCATTTCGACCTGGACGAACAGCGCGCCCGAGCAGGTTCAGCAGTTGCATTCGTTTGACGACACGCTGACGCTCGATAGCCTGAGCGTCGGCCGGGACGGATTGCTGCTCGTCTACGCAACCGACTCCGGCCGCAACGGCGCGCCGCTCGACCTCACGTTCGTCAGCAGCGACGCGGGAAAGACCTGGAACTCGAGCCGGGAGAAAGCGACTCAGGGCGGATATTTCAACACCCAAACGAATACGCTGTATTCGCTGGTCGCCTATACGCTCAAGAAGCGACAGTTCTGACCGTTCCGATGCGATCGCCGCGGAGCCCTCGTCGCGATTCGGACGTCGACTCCTCGGCAGCGCACATCGAGCGCGCGCGGCACACGTAGCCCACGCATCACTGGCCGCGCTGCGGCTCGAATACGAACGGCTGGGTCAGCAGGAACGGGTTCGCGGTCGCGCCCGTCTGCACGCAGGTCGCGTGCGTCATCGCATCGACGGCCGCGCGGTCGGCAGCCGCATTGCGGCTGCTGGTCGTCACGGTGACGTTCTGCGCTTCCCCGGACGTCGTCATCAGCGCACGCACGAGCACGGTCGCCGGGCGCGTGAGCGGCTTCGCGGTATCCGGATAGACGGCGCGCGGAATGTGGCACGTCAGCTTGCTTTCCTGCGACGACGACAGCATCGCGCAGCCGGAAAACAGCATCGCGACGGCGGGCAAGATCAGGTAGATCGAGCGAATAGACATGGTCGAATATCGTTCTTCAGCACTGTTCAGGACGCACGCGCCGCGCACCGGAAAACGTCGCCCGGCCGCATCGCATGCGTCACGCTGCGCCGCGGCCATCGGACCGGCGCCCCGTTAAGGCCGCACGGCCGCTCGATGCTCGGCCGCGATCCTGCGTGACGGACTTCCCGGCTAGCCGGGTGTTGCCGGTGTTCGCGCTGGCCCCCGCCTTCCACCGGCCAGCACGCGAGCGTTTTCGCGCATTGTGCACGCGCGGCCCGGCGAGCGGCGGCGATTTGACAATGGTTGACGCGAATCGCCGCGCCTTCAGCCGGAATCCACGCGATCCGCGAGGTAATCGATATGCGGCCGGATTCGGCGGGTTGGCGCCGAGCTTTAACGCCCGACACGCGCCGCTACTTCCTCACGGCGCGGCACATGCCGGAATTCCCCGTTCCGGCAAGCGCTGCGCGCATCAATCCGAATCGTCGTCGTCCTCGTCGTCGGCCGCATCGGCCGGCACTTCGCCATATTTCGCGACGACCGCCGCCTTGAACGGCTTCAGCGCCGGCTGCTGGTCGCACAGCTTGTACAGCGCCGCCAGTTGCTGCGGCCAGTCCTTCAACTCCTTCGCAAACACGTGCAGGCGCGCGACGGTGTCGAGCGCGTCGGCCTCGCGGCCGGCCAGCGCCTGCAGCACCGCATAGCGGCGCAGCACCGTCTCGCCGGGCAGCAGCGCGATCGCGCGCTCATGCGCGGCAAGCTTGGCCGGCAGGTCATCCGCCGAAATCGGGAGCAGCGTGGCCGCACCGTATTCGCCCCACGCGCCGAACAGCAGCGACGGCGCATCGCGGTACTGCGCGGCCGGATCGCTACCGTAATACAGCACTTCCGCGCGCTGGTAGTCGCGCAGCACCGGCACCGCCGCCAGTACGCCGCCGACCGACAGCACCACGAACAACCCGAACGCCGCACGCCCCGGCAGGATGCGCAGCGGCTTCACCTCGAGCAGCCCGATCACGAACATCGCGGGCAACAGGAAGAACATGTACTGCTGCGGATACTCGACCAGCGCGTGCATCAGCAGGATGCCGATCAGTGCGAAGCCGAACACGCGCATGCTCGACTGCGGCGCACGCACCGCACGCACGAACCACGTCACGAGCGCAACGACGAGCACGCCGAGGCCGACGAGGCCGGACTTCGCGAGCAGGTCGATGAAGATGTCGTGCGAGTTGTTCGCGATCTCGACGCCGCCCAGCGCGCGCACTAGCGCGAACTGGTGGGACGGGAACTCGCCCCAGCCGACGCCGAGCAGCGGATGCTCGCGGAACATCGCGAGCCCGTACTTCCACAGCGCGAGGCGCGGCGCGATCTGC
Source organism: Burkholderia sp. BCC0405 (assembly GCF_902833075.1). Lineage (NCBI taxonomy): Bacteria > Pseudomonadati > Pseudomonadota > Betaproteobacteria > Burkholderiales > Burkholderiaceae > Burkholderia > Burkholderia sp. BCC0405. Next base: position 127,364 of record NZ_CADFEO010000019.1, on the reverse strand, counting down.
CCCGCGTCACGCATCCGGTCGGCCGCGGATTCCGCGAGACCCAGGTGGTAGTGGACGTTCGCCCAGCGCACCGCGACGTTCACCGCGATGAACGCCGCCGCGAGCACGACCGGGATGACCCACGCGCGCGCATTGCCCGGCGCGCGGCGCGATTCGAGCCACGCCATCCAGAAGCCCGCGACGACCATCACCGCGACCTGCAGCCACGGCCCGCGCGACACCGTCAGCGCAAGGCCGACCGACAGCACGATCGACAGCGCGAGCCATGCCCATACCGCGAGCCGGCGCGCCTGCACGAGATACAGCGCGCCCGCGAGCGCGAACGCGATGTAGCTGGCCAGATGGTTCGCCTGCGCCATGTTGCCGTACGGACGGCGATCGACCGCGACGTTGTACATCACGACGAACGGCGACAGCGCCGACTCGAGGTGGAACAACTGCACGATCTGCGTTCCGACCGCGAACACGCCGCCGATGAGCAGCGCGCCGGCCATGATCCGCGACACGGCCTCGGCCAGCCCGTCGCGTGCGAGCGCATAGCCGGCCTGCATCGCGACCAGCGCGGCGGCAAGATAGCCGACCGCCAGCCAGTTCATCGACGGCACCTTGAGCGGGATCAGCGCGACCTGCGCGATGAGCACCACGGCGAACCCGAGCGGCGCCGCGAACGCAGCCGGCGCCGCAAACGGCTCGGCCGGGCGACCCGTGCGCGCGAGCAGCACGACGGACACCCCCACCAGCAGGTACAGCACCAGCGCGGAAAACTCGGAATAGAAAGTCGGAATCGGATACGTGTGATTCGTGATTGCGTACGGCACGATCAGGGCGACAGCCAGCGCAACGAGCGGCAACGAACGGGAAAAAGTAGAAGGCATGAGCGAACCGGATGTCAGCAACCGGCGCACTATACAAAACTTTCCTCCCTCTGTGCGGGGCCTTCGCGCCGCGACCCAACACCGCGTGGCCACCCCGGCCGGCTGAAGCGGCGGCCGGGAGGCTGCCCGCACCGCCCAGCCCCGCCGCCATCACTACGCGCGGCACTCCGCCGGCGCATATTTCGCCGGCAGCGTCGCGGCGTCGCCCGGCAGCGGCCCGGCCCCCGGTGCCGGCAACGACGACGCATTCTTGCCGGCGGCGAAGCACTCCCACGCAATCGCACCCGCCTGCATCGCGCCCTTTTTGAGCGGCACGCGCGCAGTGGGCGCGTCGGCCTTGTCCGGCGCGGACGGCACGAGCACCAGCGTATTGGCGCCGGCCGCGGTGACGCGCGTGGTGAAGGCGACCGTGATCTGGCCAGTCTCGCCGTCGATCGCGACGGATTCGACGTTGCGGGTCGCGGCCGGCGGGCTGTAGCCGCCGTCGAGGCTCGCGCCGCTTGCGGCGTTGTCGGCGACGGCAAGCCGCGCGGACGACGCAAGCGCGAGCCCCTCGCCGACGCGCGAGCGCGCAAGGTAATCCTGGTACGCGGGAATCGCATAGGCCGCGATCACGCCGACAATCGCCAGCACGATCATCAGTTCTATCAGCGTGAAGCCGGCCGGCCGCCAGCGCGGCGACGGCCGGTTCGCGCGCCGCAGATCGGCGGCCACGCGACGGAACAGGGAAACGGAAAAGGCTTCGAACATGGCAGGCTCCGGAAACGAAAAACGCCTGCCGATAAAGGCAGGCGTCTCGATCGTAGCCAGCGGGCCATGAATCCGGCAGTCGGCCGGACGGCCAATGTCAGTGCGCGTGCGGTGCGTCGCGGCGCTTCCTGAGCGCGTAACCGATCGCCACGACGAACAGCGCGCCCGCGATGCTCGCGCCGTAGAGGACCTCCGGCGTATCGAGCACCGGCCAGCGGTCGCCTACCGGGTCATTCACGATCAGCCCGCCCGCGATCCAGCCGAGCAGCCCGGCGCCGAGCGCCACGACGATCGGGAAACGATCGAGCAGCTTCAGCACCAGCGTGCTGCCCCACACGATGATCGGCACGCTGACGACGAGCCCGAAGATCACGAGCGCGATCCGGTGCGACGGGTCGGCCTGTTCGGCCGCGCCCGCGATCGCGATCACGTTGTCGAGGCTCATCACCGCGTCGGCGATCACGATCGTCTTCACGGCGTCCCACAGCCGGCTGGCCGGCTTGATGTCGTCGTGCGCGTCGGCGGCCGGCGCCATCAGCTTGATGCCGATCCACAACAGCAGCAACCCGCCACCGAGCTTCAGGAACGGCACGTCGAGCATTGCAACCGCGAACGTGATCAGCGCGACGCGCAGCAGAATCGCCCCCGCGGTGCCCCAGATGACTCCGCGCAGCCTCTGGTTCGCGGGCAGGTTGCGGCATGCGAGCGCGATCACGACCGCGTTGTCGCCGCCGAGCAGGATATCGATGATGACAATCTGGAGGACGGCGCCCCAGTGCAGCGACGTCAGGAATTCGAGCATGGCGTGACGGGCAGGACGGCGGCCGCCCGCAGGCGACCCGGTTCATCGCCGGCACATGCGCGATGCATGCCCGGTGCTTACGAATTCATTGCGCGAGCATAACAAAAAACGCCGGCAAAGCCGGCGTTTTCTGCAGGACGAACCCAGGTGGAAATATTACAGCGCCTTCTTCAGCAGACGGCCCATTTCCGACGGGTTGCGCGTGACGGTGATGCCGCACGCTTCCATGATTTCCAGCTTCGCTTCGGCCGTATCCGCACCGCCCGAGATCAGCGCGCCGGCGTGGCCCATGCGCTTGCCCGGAGGCGCCGTGACGCCGGCGATGAAGCCGACGACCGGCTTCTTCATGTTGTCCTTGATCCACTCCGCCGCATTGGCTTCGTCCGGACCACCGATTTCGCCGATCATCACGACTGCGTCCGTATCCGGATCGTCGTTGAACATCTTCATCACGTCGATGTGCTTCAGGCCGTTGATCGGGTCGCCGCCGATACCGACCGCCGACGACTGGCCGAGGCCGAGTGCCGTCAGCTGAGCAACGGCTTCATACGTCAGCGTGCCCGAACGCGACACGACGCCGATGCGGCCCTTGCGGTGGATGTGACCCGGCATGATGCCGATCTTCAGTTCGTCCGGCGTGATCGTGCCCGGGCAGTTCGGCCCGAGCAGCAGCGTCTTGCGGCCTTCACGGCGCATGCGGTCCTTCACTTCGATCATGTCGCGCACGGGAATGCCTTCCGTGATGCAGATCGCGAGATCCAGATCGGCTTCGACCGCTTCCCAGATCGCAGCCGCCGCGCCTGCCGGCGGAACGTAGATGACCGACACGGTCGCGCCGGTTTCCGCCTTCGCTTCCTTGACGCTTGCGTAGATCGGAATGCCTTCGAAGTCTTCGCCGGCCTTCTTCGGGTTCACGCCCGCGACGAATGCTTCGCGGCCGTTTGCGTATTCACGGCAGGCGCGCGTATGGAACTGACCGGTTTTGCCGGTAATGCCCTGCGTGATGACCTTCGTGTCCTTGTTGATCAGAATCGACATGTATTTTGACCTCTGTGCGATTGGCGTCGCGTGCAAACCGCGCCGCCATACCTATTCATTGAGCGCGCTTACTTGCCTGCGGCAGCCGCGACGACCTTCTGCGCAGCCTCTTCCATGCTGTCCGCCGAGATGATCGGCAGGCCCGAATCGGCCAGCATCTTCTTGCCGAGGTCCTCGTTCGTGCCCTTCATGCGCACGACGAGCGGCACGTTCAGGTTCACGGCCTTCGAACCGGCGATCACGCCTTCCGCGATCACGTCGCAGCGCATGATGCCGCCGAAGATGTTCACGAGGATCGCCTTCAGGTCCGGGTTCTTCAGCATCAGCTTGAACGCTTCCGTGACCTTCTCGGTCGTCGCACCACCGCCGACGTCCAGGAAGTTCGCCGGCTCGCCGCCGAACAGCTTGATGGTGTCCATCGTCGCCATCGCCAGGCCTGCGCCGTTCACGAGACAGCCAATGTTGCCGTCGAGCGAGATGTACGCGAGATCGAACTTCGACGCTTCGATTTCAGCCGGATCTTCTTCGTCCAGATCGCGGTACGCGACGATTTCCGGGTGGCGGAACAGCGCGTTCGAGTCGAAGTTGAACTTCGCGTCGAGTGCGATGACCTTGCCGTCGCCGGAGACGTTCAGCGGGTTGATTTCAGCCAGCGATGCGTCGGTTTCCCAGAATGCCTTGTACAGGCCTTGCAGGATCGCGCGTGCTTGCGGAATCGATGCGGCCGGCACGCCGATCTTCGCGGCGAGGTCGTCGGCTTGCGCGTCGAGCAGGCCCGTCGACGGCTCGACGATGACCTTGTGGATCAGTTCCGGGTGCTTTTCGGCGACTTCTTCGATGTCCATGCCGCCTTCGCTCGAACCCATCAGAACGATCTTTTGCGACACGCGATCGACGACGAGGCTGACATACAGTTCCTGCTTGATGTCGGCGCCTTCTTCGATCATCAGGCGGTTGACCTTCTGGCCTTCCGGACCGGTCTGGTGCGTGACGAGCTGCATGCCGAGGATCTGGTTCGCGTATTCGCGAACCTGCTCGATCGACTTCGCCACCTTCACGCCGCCGCCCTTGCCACGGCCACCCGCGTGAATCTGAGCCTTCACGACCCATACCGGGCCGCCGAGCTCTTCTGCCACCTTGACGGCCTCGTCAACCGAGAACGCCGGCTTGCCGCGCGGTACCGCGACTCCGAATTTCCGCAGGATTTCCTTACCCTGGTACTCGTGAATCTTCATGCGTGATTCCCTTCAGTCTGAGAGTTGGATGAAAAGTCGCTTTAGACGCTTCTTCGAATGATTTCCGTTCATTCCTTCGTGCTGCCTTCACCGGGCACGTCCGGCCGGCTCGCGCCATACCAGCGCGGGTAGTACTGCCGCACGACCTCGCCGTCGAACCGCAACGCCCGGCAGCGGCCGAGCTGGAAAGGCGCTTCGTCGTGCACGCCGCCATGATCCGGCCCTTCGCCCCCCTCCTCGCGCACGTTCCACACATCACCGGCGAACGCCTGGATCGCTGCCGTCGGCAGCACGGCGCATAGTTCGGTGAGATGGGAGCAGCCTGCGACGCCAGCGAGCAGCCGGTTCGCGTTGCGGCGGAAATTGCGAAAGAGATTGAGCCCGATAAGGGCCCGATAGGCGGGAGAGGCGGATTGACAGTGACCGGGATAGGGAACCCATTCCGAAGACGCTTCGGCGTCGACGACATTGAGGTCACGATCGATAGTCACGCGCAGCCAGAGTTCGTGGATCGGCAGGCCCTGGGGCCGGATGCCCGACGCAAGCGCGACATCGCGCGGCTTGTGGTCGGTCAGGCAGGCTTCGATGTCCCACAAGCCGTCGCCGCGCTCGTAAGCTTCCGCTCGGATTGCGCGTTGATGTCGCAACTGACGGGGCACGGGCTCGGATAGCGGCATGCTGGAGGTTGAGGCCGAAGAGGAAAACCCACGGATTTTAGCATATCGGGTATTTGAGACAGCTTGACGCGACGGCGGGTATTCCCGCCTGTCCGGAAGTGGTTGCGTTGCAGCAAAATCGCGCGACATGCGCGCGATCGGCGCGGTCAGTCGTCGATCGGGAAATCGTCGCCGACCTTCAGCAACTTCACGATGGTCGCACTCGAGAAGCCGCGCGCGGCGAGAAAGCGCGCCTGCTTCGCACGCTCGGCCGGCGTTTGCGGCAGTGCACCGAATTTCTTGCGCCAAACTGCCTGCGCGCGCGCCCATTCGGTCTCGCGAAGCTGGGCGTTCACCTCCTCGACGAGCGTATCGCCGACCGCATGACGCTTCAGTTCGCTGACGATGCGCGCGGCGCCGACACGCGACGCACGACGATGCACGAGACTCTCGGCAAAGCGCGCGTCGGACAGCCAGCCTTCCTTTTCCAGCGCGTCGAGCACCGGGTCGACGGATTCGTCTTCGCCGACGTAGGGCGCGAGCTTGCGCGCGAGTTCCGCGCGACTGTATTCGCGGCGGGACAGATAGCCGAGCGCGCGGCCCTTCAACGATCGCTGAGGCTTCGACGACTTGCGCGCGGCAGCGCCCGGAGCGTCACCTGACGAGGTACCGGAAGAAGCACCCGACGCGCGACGCGTGCGGCGCGGATGTTGGCTGCTGCGCGTATAGACATCTTCCCTGGCCAGCGCCGCCGCATCGGCTGCGCGATCGCCCGGGAAGCTGACACCGGAAACACGACGACGGGAGCGGTCGTGCGCGTCGAACGATTCATCGTCGTCGAACGGATCGTCCGGTGCGGCAATCTCAAACGAAACGAGAGCATCGTCGGATGCCCTCGTCGCGGTGCGGTTCGCGGCATTACTGCTAGCGCCCCGCCGATCGGCGCCCGAGGATCCGGCTCGCTGGCCGGAGCGACCCGCTGTTCCGCGCGCGTCGCTCTCCTCCGGCTCGCCAGCCTGCCCCCGGCGCCCGACCATCACTCTTCTTCGTCCACCGCCTCGGCTTCGTTGACTGCGCCATCGGGCATGGCAACGACGCCGAGCGATTCGCGAATACGGTTCTCGATCTCGCGTGCGATTTCCGGATTCTCGCGCAGGAATTCACGCGCGTTGTCCTTGCCCTGGCCGATCTTCTCGCCGTTGTAGCTGTACCAGGCGCCTGCCTTGTCGACGATCTTCGCCTGCACGCCGAGATCGATGATCTCGCCCTGACGCGAGATGCCCTCGCCGTACAGGATGTCGAAGATCGCTTCGCGGAACGGCGGCGACACCTTGTTCTTGACAACCTTCACGCGGGTTTCGTTGCCGATCACCTCGTCGTTCTTCTTGATCGAGCCGATCCGGCGGATGTCGAGACGCACCGACGCATAGAACTTCAGCGCATTACCGCCCGTCGTGGTTTCCGGGTTGCCGAACATCACGCCGATCTTCATACGGATCTGGTTGATGAAGATCACCAGGCAGTTCGTGCGCTTGATCGTGCCGGTCAGCTTGCGCAGCGCCTGCGACATCAGGCGGGCCTGCAGGCCCGGCAGCGAATCGCCCATCTCGCCTTCGATTTCGGCCTTCGGCACGAGCGCCGCGACCGAGTCGATGACGATCATGTCGATCGAGCCCGAGCGCACCAGCGCATCGGTGATTTCCAGCGCCTGCTCGCCGGTGTCCGGCTGCGAGATCAGCAGCTCCGGCACGTTCACGCCGAGCTTCGACGCGTACTGGACGTCGAGCGCGTGCTCGGCATCGATGAACGCGGCCGTGCCGCCCAGCTTCTGCAGCTCGGCGATCACCTGCAGCGTGAGCGTGGTTTTACCGGACGATTCCGGGCCGTAGATCTCGACCACCCGGCCGCGCGGCAGGCCGCCGACGCCGAGCGCGATGTCGAGCCCCAGCGAACCCGTGGAGACGACCTGGATGTCCTCCGCCGCCTCGCCGTCGCCCATCCGCATGATCGACCCTTTGCCGAACTGCTTCTCGATCTGCGCGAGTGCGGCGGCCAGCGCCTTGCTCTTCTCGGCGGTCATCCCGGAGCCCTTCTTGCTATCTTCCATGAATCGTCCTTTGCTATGATGAGCAGCGTCTGTCAGAGGCGCGCCCGCTTTCAAGCGCTGCCCACGAATGCAGACACTGTATAAAAAAACAGTGTTTTGTGCAAGCCCGCAATGCAGGCGGCGTTGTACACGAATAACTTCGGAGACAGCCGGCCGGCGCGAACGCCCTGCCGGCCATCGGTCAGCACCATGCGAATTCTCATCGCGGAAGACGACAGCATACTCGCGGACGGCCTCACCCGGTCACTCCGCCAATCGGGCTATGCGGTCGACCACGTGAAGAGCGGCGTCGACGCCGATACCGCGCTGTCGATGCAGACGTTCGACCTGCTGATCCTCGATCTCGGGCTCCCGAAAATGTCCGGGCTCGACGTCCTCAAGCGCCTGCGCGCCCGCAATTCCAACCTTCCCGTGCTGATCCTGACGGCCGCCGACAGCGTCGACGAGCGCGTGAAGGGGCTCGACCTCGGCGCCGACGACTACATGGCCAAGCCGTTCGCGCTCAACGAGCTCGAGGCGCGCGTGCGCGCGCTGACCCGGCGCGGCGCGGGCGGCGGCCCGACCGTCGTGCGCCACGGCTCGCTCGCATTCGACCAGGTCGGCCGCATCGCGTATGCGAACGATCACGTGCTCGACCTCTCCGCGCGCGAGCTCGGCCTGCTCGAGGTACTGCTGCAGCGGATCGGCCGGCTCGTGTCGAAGGAGCAGCTCGTCGACCATCTCTGCGAATGGGGCGAGGAAGTCAGCAACAACGCGATCGAAGTCTACGTGCACCGGCTGCGCAAGAAGATCGAACCCAGCGGCGTGCGGATCTCGACCGTGCGCGGTCTCGGCTATTGCCTCGAGAAGGTCGCGCCCGCCGCGCCGGCCGACACGGCAGCGCCCCAGCCCGCGGCGGCCGGCACGCCGCTGCGCTGAAACCGGGCGTCGCCGCGATGGCCACGCCGGCCCCTACCCGCCACCCGACCGGCGCGCCGTCGTCGGCCGCCGACGAGGCGCGCGACGCGCGCTACGAGAACCCGTTCGCGCCGCCCGACGAAACCGATACGCCCGAGGCGCCGCGCCCGCGCTCGCTGTTCGGCGAGATCCTCGACTGGATGCTCGCGCCGCTGCTGCTGCTGTGGCCGATGAGCATCGCCGTCACCTATCTCGTCGCGAAGACGATCGCGAACGGCCCGTTCGATCGCGCGCTCGAGACCAACGCGTACGTGCTCGCGCGGCAGATCCATCCGGTGAACGGCGTCGCCGAGCTGACGCTGCCGGAGCAGACGCGTGATTTCCTGCGCGCGGACAACGTCGACAGCGTTTACTTCCAGGTGCTCGGCACACGCGGCGAGCTGGTCGCGGGCGAAGCCGACATGCCGCTGCCGCGCGACGAGGACCGCCCGCCGCCAGGCGTCGTCATGTTTCGCGACGACCTGCTGCGCGGCAACGACGTGCGCGTCGCCTATACGACGGTCGCGCTGCCGCAATCGGGCAACCCGCAGCCCGTGCTCGTACAGGTCGGCGAAACGCTGGACAAGCGCAACGCGCTCGCGAACGACATCATCAAGGGCGTGATCCTGCCGCAGTTCGTGATCCTGCCGCTCGCGATCCTGCTGGTCTGGTTCGGCCTGTCGCGCGGGCTCGCGCCGCTCAACGCGCTGCAGGCGCACATCCGCGCGCGGCGGCCCGACGACCTGTCGCCCGTCGAGGCGCAACGCGCGCCGCCCGAGATCGAGCCGCTCGTCACGTCGTTCAACGACCTGCTCGCCCGTCTCGAACAGAACATGGCGCTGCAAAAGCGCTTCATCGCCGACGCCGCCCACCAGATGAAGACACCGCTCGCGGGCCTGCGCACGCAGGCCGAGTTCGCGCTGCGCCACCCCGTCCCGCCCGACGTGCAACGCTCGCTCGAGCAGATCGCGACGAGCTCCGAGCAGGCCGCGCGGCTCGTCACCCAGTTGCTCGCCCTTGCGCGCGCCGAGAACCGCGCGAGCGGGCTGACGTTCGAGCCGGTCGAGATCGCCACGCTCGCGCGGCGCGCAGTGCGCGACTGGGTACAGGCCGCGCTCGCGAAACGGATGGATCTCGGCTATGAAGGCCCGCCGGACGACACGCCGCTCGACGTCGACGGCAATCCGGTGATGCTGCGCGAGATGCTCGGCAACCTGATCGACAACGCGATCCGCTACACGCCCGACGGCGGCCGCATCACGGTGCGCGTGCGCGCCGAGCCCGCGGCGCGGCGCGTGCATCTCGAAGTCGAGGACACGGGGCCGGGTATCCCGGCCGCCGAGCGCGAGCGCGTCGTCGAGCGCTTCTACCGGATCCTCGGCCGCGAAGGCGACGGCAGCGGCCTCGGGCTCGCGATCGTGCGCGAGATCGCCACCCAGCACGGCGGCACGCTGACGCTCGACGATCACGTCTACCAGCACGCACCGCGCCTCGCCGGCACGCTCGTGCGCGTCAGCCTGCCGCTGACCGAAACCGCCCCGGATTAACCCTGACGCGCGCCGCCCCGGCACGCCGCGATTGCACGAAGATCGGCGATTTACAGGACGTTATCTGAACTTCAAGGCATGATAGGCGTGCAATGCAATCAATTTGACGCAGGTTGACGCGCGGTCTTTTTGCACGCGCGAGTCAGTCGGCCGTAAGTTTCCGTACCAATAATCCTCGACAGGCCCGCCCACCCGAGGCGGCCGCATATCTATATCAAGGGACTTGGAGACGACTCATGGCAACGTTAGGCGGGCAAATTTCGCACGCGCCGATGACGGGCGAGGAGAAGAAGGTGATCTTCGCGTCGTCGCTCGGCACCGTGTTCGAGTGGTACGACTTTTACCTGGCCGGCTCGCTCGCGGCCTACATCAGCAAGAGCTTCTTCTCCGGCGTCAATCCGACCGCCGCCTTCATCTTCACGCTGCTCGGCTTCGCCGCCGGCTTCGCGGTGCGGCCGTTCGGCGCGATCGTGTTCGGCCGCCTCGGCGACCTCGTCGGCCGCAAGCACACGTTCCTCGTGACGATCGTGATCATGGGTATCTCGACGTTCGTGGTCGGCTTCCTGCCCGGTTACGCGTCGATCGGCATCGCCGCGCCCGTGATCTTCATCGCGATGCGGCTGTTGCAGGGGCTCGCGCTCGGCGGCGAGTACGGCGGCGCGGCGACCTACGTCGCCGAGCATGCGCCGGCCAACCGTCGCGGCTTCTACACCGCGTGGATCCAGACGACCGCCACGCTCGGCCTGTTCCTGTCGCTGCTCGTGATCCTCGGCGTGCGCACGCTCATCGGCGAGGAAGCGTTCGGCAGCTGGGGCTGGCGCGTGCCGTTCGTCGCGTCGATCCTGCTGCTCGCGGTGTCGGTGTGGATCCGGCTGCAGCTGAACGAATCGCCGGTGTTCCTGCGCATCAAGGCGGAAGGCAAGACGTCGAAGGCGCCGCTGACCGAAGCGTTCGGCCAGTGGAAAAACCTGAAGATCGTGATCCTCGCGCTTGTCGGCCTGACTGCCGGCCAGGCTGTCGTGTGGTACACGGGCCAGTTCTACGCACTGTTCTTCCTGACGCAGACGCTGAAGGTGGACGGTGCGAGCGCGAACATCCTGATCGCGATCGCGCTCCTGATCGGCACGCCGTTCTTCCTGTTCTTCGGTTCGCTGTCGGACAAGATCGGCCGCAAGCCGATCATCCTCGCGGGCTGCCTGATCGCGGCGCTGACCTACTTCCCGCTGTTCAAGGCGCTCACGCACTACGCGAACCCGCAGCTCGAACTCGCGACGCAGAAGGCGCCGATCTCGGTCGTCGCCGATCCGGCCGCTTGCTCGTTCCAGTTCAACCCGGTGGGCACGTCGAAGTTCACGAACTCGTGCGACATCGCGAAGAGCGCGCTCGCGAAGGCCGGCCTGAACTACGAGAACGTCGCGGCACCGGCCGGCGCGATGGCCGAGATCAAGGTGGGCGACACGGTGATCCCGGCCTATGAGGGCAAGGCAGCCGACGCGAAGACGCAGGGCGCGGCGTTCGACAAGACGCTCGCGTCGACGCTGAAGGCGGCCGGCTATCCGGCGAAGGCGGACCCGGCGCAGCTCAACTGGCCGATGACGATCGTGATCCTGACGATCCTCGTGATCTACGTGACGATGGTCTACGGCCCGATCGCCGCGATGCTGGTCGAGATGTTCCCGACGCGGATCCGCTACACGTCGATGTCGCTGCCCTATCACATCGGCAACGGCTGGTTCGGCGGCTTCCTGCCGGCAACCGCGTTCGCGATCGTCGCCGCGAAGGGCGACATCTATTCAGGCCTCTGGTATCCGATCGTGATCGCGCTGGCGACATTCGTGATCGGCCTGCTGTTCGTCAAGGAGACGAAAGACTCGAACATCTACGCGCAGGATTGACGGCGAGGAGCGGGCGGGTTCCGGTGAACGGCAACCCGCCCCGCGACCAGGCCGGCACGGGTCGCCGGCACTTTTTTCGCGGAAGATGAAAAAAGGTGTTGACAGCCCGGCCGTCGATCTACATAATTCAATTCTTCGGCGAATTAGCTCAGTCGGTTAGAGCGACGGAATCATAATCCGCAGGTCCGGGGTTCGAATCCCTGATTCGCCACCAGATGCGAGAGCCGCTGTTTCGAAAGAAACAGCGGCTTTTTCATTTGCATCGTCCGATGCGCCGGTTCCGCTTTCACGAGCCAACCTTCGCGCCACCTCAGTCGTGCATCAACACCGGCCCTGCTTCGCAGGCACAATGACACCGTCCAGCGCACGGCCGACGTCACCCGATGATCCCGACCACTCCCGACAAGACATGGCGCACCACCGCCCTCGCACTGGGAGTCGTCGTGCTTTGCTATGCCGGCGCCGGTGCTCCGACGCTCTCCCGCCTGCTCGCCCCCACCGTGATCGGCGAAGGCCTCGCCCTCAAACCGATCACCTATCACTGGGTCAATCACGTCGATCGCGCGATCCCCGAAGCGGACCTGTTCGCCAGCCGCTTCTACGTGCTGGTGCTGGCCGCGCTCAACGCAGTGGCCGCGCGCCTTGCACTTGACGCCCATCGCAGCCGCAAGCGCTCTGCGCTCGTGCTCGGCTGGGCCCTCGTCATGCTGATCGTGCTCGTCAACGCGCAGATCCAGGCGTTCTACAACGTGGGCTGACCGATGAAGCGGCGCATCACGATCGTCATCGCCTCGCTGTTCACGCTGATCGGGCTCGTGTCCGTCGCCGGCACGTTCGCCAACCTGTCGACGCCCGGCCAGTTGCACCGCCTGCTGAGCTACGACTACATGAGCTTCGCGGACAGCCTCGTCGAGCACGACCTCGGCGATTTCGCCAACAGCTTCTACATCGGCGTGGCGCTGATGCTCGTCGGCGGCACGCTCTTCATCCGGATCGAACGCGCACGCACGGTCGCCCGCATCGTCACGTCGCTGCTGTTCGCACTGCTCGCCTTCAGCCTCGTCTACGCATGCCTGAGTCCGCGCATCGGCATACTGCCGTCCTGATCGGCCGCCATCCGTACGGCCGATCGGGCGCGCCGCCCGAGCGACGAGACGCGCATATTACTTCGGCCGAACCGGCTGATAAACGCTGCCGTCACATGCAACGGTAACCGGCAGTCGATCACGCATTCCGCAACGACCGGGGGATCGCCCGCTTTCCACCGCTTCCAGGTTTCCTCTTCGCGCACATTTTGCCGGTGCTCGTCGATTGTGTTGGACACCAGCGCATAGGGTGTGACGACCACCATCGCGGCTCCCCACGCAAGATCGCACGCCGTCGAGTGATTACCGGAAAGGATGTTGCTACAGTCTTTCGAGCACGCACCGAGCGCCAGCGCGCACAACAGGCACGCGAGACGTCGAACGATCGTCATCGACTTCGACACGGTTCCCCCCGGTAGTCGCAAGCATTTCTTGTCGCCGCTGTCGTCTCGGCCGCGGCCTCTCCACCGCATGCGGAAAGCCGCTGCGCGAATTGAACGAATCCGTCGTTTAAAAGATAACTGTCGGGGTTGTCAGGGGCTCAACCGCTCCGGGCGGGATCGCCGAGCGGAAGATATGTCGAGAAAGTCGCAACGTCGGTCAAACGGCAGATCGTCCGAGTCGCGGACCCGCCAATCTGCATGCGCGGCCGGGCACGACGCATGTCGCGCCCGTACCTGGCCGCATCATCATCGCCTTGCTTCTGCGCCTCGAGACGCACGTGCATGCCCTCCGGTGCGTTCGCTGCACGCCATGCGGCACTTCACGCCGCCACCGCCCCTCTCTGCAGCTTCGCCGCCTGCGCCTCCACCCGCCCGCGCCAGTTCTCCCCACCTTCCAGCGACGGCGTCGACTCGAACACCTCCGCGATCCAGTCGGCGAACACGCGCACCTTCTGCGACAGATGCCGGTTGTGCGGATAGACGATGGAAATCGGCTTCGGCTTCGGATTGCAGTCCGGCAGCACCTCGACCAGCGAGCCGTCGAGCAGGTTCGGCAGCACCATGAACAGCGTCGGCTGGATCATCCCGAACCCTTCGAGCCCGCACGTCACATAGGCATCCGAATCGTTGACCGTGACGCCCCCGTTCATCCGCACCTCGAACGGCTTGCCGTCGATCATGAACACCCATGGAATCGGCCGCGCGCCGTGGCTCGATCGAAAATTCACCGCATGATGTTCGGCGAGATCGGCAATCTCGTGCGGCTCGCCGTGACGCGCGAGGTAATCGGGCGACGCGCAGGTCACGCGCTTGAGCATCCCGATCCGCCGCGCGACCATCGACGAATCCTCGAGCGGCCCGACCCGGATCATGCAGTCGATGCCTTCCTCGATCGGATCCACGTAACGATCGGAGAGCCCCAGTTCGAGCGTGATGTCAGGGTAGCGCTGGCGGAAAATCGACAGCGACGGCAGCACGACGCGCCGCCCGAGCGAACTCGGCATGTGGACGCGCAGCACGCCGCTCGGCTTGCGGTTGCCGGTCTGGAAACTTGCGTCGGCCTCCGCGATCTCCGAGATGATCTTCATGCAATGCTCGTAGTACGCCGCGCCTTCCGGCGTCAGCGACAGCCTGCGCGTCGTGCGATGCATCAGGCGCACGCCGAGCAGCGCCTCGAGGTTCTGGATGATGGTCGTCACCGACGCGCGCGGCATCGCGAGCGTGTCGGCCGCCCGCGTGAAGCTGTTCGCGTCGACCACGCGGGTAAAAACTTCCATTGCCTGGATTCGGTCCATGCTGCCCCCCTTCGAATCGCCAACGGAACAGAATAGAGCGCGCGACGGGCACGGCACAAGCCCCCACCCATTGTTATCCGATCCCGAATAATTTGGGCGTTTCGGACTGGAAAGCGATCGATTTCCGTTCAGTTCCACACGGCAATCGTTCCGGCCCGATCACGGCCGCACGCCGTGCGTTACCGCACGAATCGCTCGCGATACCCCTGCGGCGACACGCCCAGCACGCGCGCGAAACAGCGTCGCAGCGTCTCCTCCGAGCCGAAGCCGCAGCGCGCGGCGATCCGCTTGACGGGCCATGCTGTTTCACCGAGCAGGCGCTGCGCGGCCTCGACGCGGATCTGCTCGACCGCGCGCGCGGGCGTGCGGCCGGTTCCGGCTCGGTAGTGGCGCACGAAGCTGCGCTCGCTCATGCGCACGCGCTCGGCCAGCGCGGGCACCGACAGGTCGGCCGTCAGGTGCTCGGCCATCCATGCGTGCAGTTCGCCGAACCGGTCGTCGGTGCGCTGCATCGACAGCATCGTGCTGAACTGCGCCTGCCCGCCCGGGCGCTTCAGGAACACGACGAGTTCGCGCGCGACGTCGAGGGCGGTCGCCCGCCCAAGATCCTCCTCGACCAGCGCGAGTGCGAGATCGATGCCGGCCGTCACGCCGGCCGAGGTCCACAACGCACCTTCGCGGATGAAGATCGGATCGGATTCGACGCGCACGTTCGGATAGCGCGCCGCGAATTCATCGCAGCGCGCCCAGTGCGTGACCGCACGCCGTCCGTCGAGCAGGCCAGCCTCGGCGAGCAGGAACGCGCCCGTGCAGACCGATGCCACGCGCCGTGTGCGCGCCGCCTGCTGCCGCACCCAGCGCACCAGCCGCGCATCCCTGGATGCCGCATGCACGCCCTTGCCGCCGGCGACGATCAGCGTGTCGGGATGGCGCGAAGCCGAGCGCAGCGATTCCGCCATCACGACCAGGCCCGACGACGTCTCGACAGGCCCCGCCTCGGCCGCGATGACGCGCGGCGCATACGGCGCCGGCTGGCCGCGCTCCTGCGCCAGCTCGTTGACGGACGCAAACACCTGCAGCGGCCCCGACACGTCGAGCAGCTGGGCACGAGGGAACGCGAGGACCAGGATCGAACGCGGGGCGGCAGGCATGGCGATTGGCTGAAAACGTGGGTGATATGGCAATTTCGCCAAACACTACGCGCCTAGAATCGATCTGTCCATCCCGTACCGGCTACGGCCCGTTCCCCTTCCAATCGGAGTCTTCGCATGACCCTGCATATCGGCTTTCTCGTGTTTCCGGGCGTCCAGCAACTCGATCTCACCGGCCCGCACGACGTGCTCGCGTCGCTGCCCGACGCAACCGTTCATCTGGTCTGGAAGTCGCGCGACACCGTCGCATCGAGCAGCGGGCTCGCGCTCGCGCCGACCTGCACGTTCGACGACTGCCCGCCGCTCGACGTGATCTGCATTCCGGGCGGGATCGGGATCAACGAGTTGCTGCTCGATGCCGAAACGATCGCGTTCGTGCAGCAGCGCGCGGCCGCCGCGCGCTACGTGACGTCGGTCTGCACGGGTGCGCTGCTGCTGGGCGTTGCCGGCCTGCTGCGCGGGCGGCGCGCGACGACGCACTGGGCGTTCCACTCGCTGCTCGAACCGCTCGGCGCGGTGCCGGTGCACGAGCGCGTGGTGCGCGACGGCAACCTGATCACGGGCGGCGGCGTCACGGCCGGCATCGACTTCGCATTGACGATCGCCGCGGAGCTGGCCGGCGAAGAAGCAGCGCAGGCAATCCAGCTGCAGCTCGAATACGCACCCGCACCGCCGTTCGACGCCGGTTCGCCCGACACGGCACCGGCAGCGATCGTGAAGCGCGTCACCGAACGGTCGGCGGCCGGCTTCGCAAAGCGCAAGGCGACGATCGAGCAGGCGCTGCGCGCGATGTCGCGCTGAATGCGGACACCGGAAAATCGACTGGAAGACTTGAAGACGGGAAGACGACGCGCATCCGCGCCGGAGAACACATCGATGAACATCATCCGCAGCGCCGCGTTCACCGCGGACCGCGCGTGGGGCGCGCTCGACATCGCGAACCTGAACGGCATCACGGTCCGCCTGCACTGGACCGACCAGCCGTATCGGTGGCACGTGAACGACGGCGAGGAAGTGTTCGCGGTGCTCGACGGTCGCGTCGAGATGCGCTATCGCGAAGCAGGCGCCGAGCACGCGACGGTGCTCGAAACGGGTGACGTGTTCCACGCGTCGGCCGGCACCGAGCACGTCGCGCATCCGCTCGGGGAAGCCCGCATCCTCGTGATCGAAACCGAAGGCAGCGTCTGACGGCCGGCGGCCGGGTGTCGATGCCGCGCGGGTGGCAACCGCCTCCGCGCGGCGGGTTTCATCCGGTAATCGTCCCGGTGGCCTGCGACGCGATCAGCTTCGGCTGCGGCGTGCACAGGCATTGGCACAGGTCGTGTTCGAGCGCGACGACCTTGCCCATCACGGTCATCGTCCGCTCGCCGCCGTCGGACACGATCACGCCCGGCGACTTGCAGGCGGCGCAGAACACCGGTGCGCCGAGATAGGCGAGTTCGCGTCCGTCGAACGACGAATTGGCGATCCCTTCGAGCACGACGCCGCCGTGGTCGGTCGTGTCGCCCTTCAGAATGAATTTGCGGCTCATGTTGTCGGTTCTTCCCTCGGAAATGCCGTGCAACGCGGCAGCGCGCAGGCAGTCGGAATCCGCCCGTCGGTCGCGGGCGTCCCGCGAGCATATCACCGCCCGCCGCAGCCGCCCCCGGATCAGGACGCGTGCCGCATGCCGACGCGTGCCGCCGTTCAGACGAACAACGCGATACACAGCGCAGCGCCGCACAGATACGTGCCGAGCGCGCCGACGAAACGCACGGGATTCGGGCTGGCCATCGTCGGCCACGCGAGCAAGCCGATCACGAGCAGGCAACGGCACGCGGTCGCCGCGACGATCAGCGCCAGGATTGCGCCCGATGGATCGTGCGTGCCGAAGTAGAGAAACAGCACCGCGAGAAACGGCGCGTATTCGGCCGTGTTGCCGTGCGCGCGCACGATCTTGTGCAACCCGTTCGTCGGATCGGGCGCACACCCGGAACCGGTGGTGCACCGGAAGCGCGTGATGGAGACGACGAGCCCGAGCCCGAACAGCAGCAGCCCAAGGATGGCCGTACAAGCGAGCGCGACGGGGTGGATCGGCATGGGACTCCCGGCAAAAGCGGAAAAGCGCGGCACATCCGGCGATCGTACCCGTGGCCGACACGCGCGGCCATCACGGAAACCCGCAGCAGCATCGCTCGCCGGACACAGTTTTACGGTCGGGTTCCGATCCTAATTGTCGCTGCGCCGCCCGGCACGAAACCGGTGCATTGCCCGCCTGCCCGGCCGTTCGGGCTTGCCCGCCGACACACCCGCCCGCCGGGTGCCCCGGCACGACACGCGCAAACGTTACGCTGCGACGGCATGCACCACCGCAACGCAACGCGGGTTACAGCGCGCCGCGGGCACGCCCGTTGCGTCGACGCATCTCGGTAGTGAACGCCCTTGGCAGCCCGCTGCGGAGGACTACACTAATCCTTAATGGGGTGCGGCCGGAGCCCGCGCCTTCAGGGAGACGCCGCCATGAATCGGCCGCTGAATCGTATCCTGCCGCGCGTGACCGGTCCCGCATCGGTCTGGACGTGGGTCAAGTGGTCTTTGCTGGCCGCGCTGCTGATCGCCGTGGCGATCGTTGCGCGACTCGTGCAGAGCGAGATCGAAACGTCCCGGCTGCAGGCGCGCTACCTGTCCGAGCTCACCCGCGACGTCGGCTACACAGTCGAGACGGGCCCGAGCGATCACATCCGCTTTCCCGCGAACGGCCCGTACGACCAGCGCCTCGGCTACGCGATGATTCCGGCGTTCCAGGAGCGGCTGCTCGCGCGCGGCTTCGTCGTCGGCAAGCAGGCGCGCGATTCGCAGCGAATGCTGTCGCTCGGCGATCGCGGGCTGTTCCTCCCGTTCGACGAGAAGGACCAGGCGGGCCTGATGCTGTTCGACTCGACCGGCGCGCCGCTGTTCGCGACCGTGTTCCCGCAGCGCATCTATGCCGACTTCGACATGGTGCCGCGCGTGGTCACCGATTCGCTGCTGTTCATCGAGGATCGCTACCTGCTCGACGCGAACGAGCCGAACCGCAACCCGGCGATCGACTGGGGGCGTTTCAGCCGCGCGCTGGCCGACCAGGCGCTGCACGTCGTCAACCGCCATCAGGCGCGCCCGGGCGGCAGCACGCTCGCGACGCAGATCGAGAAGTTCCGCCATTCGCCCGAGGGCCGCACCGCGACGCCGCCCGAGAAGCTGCGGCAGATCGCGTCCGCGTCGGTGCGCGCGTACCTGAACGGTCCGCAGACGATGCTCGCGCGCCGCACCATCGTCGTGCGCTACCTGAACTCGGTACCGCTCGCCGCGCGGCCGCATATCGGCGAAATCACCGGCATCGGCGACGGTCTCGCCGCGTGGTACGGCCGCGACTTCGACGAAGCGAACCGGATCCTGTCCGCGCCGACGACCGGCGACAACGTCGACGAACAGGGCAAGACGTTCCGCGAAGTGCTGTCGCTGATCATTGCGCAGCGCGCGCCGTCGTACTTCCTCAACCGCGGCTATCCGGCGCTGCAGAAGCTGACCGACAGCTACCTGCGGCTGCTGTCCAACGGCGGCGTGATCTCGCCCGCGCTGCGCGACGCCGCGCTTGACGCGCAGATCGAACGCAGCGCGCCGCCGGCCGCCGCGCACGTCCGGTCGTTCGTGTCGCGCAAGGCCGTGACGTCCGCTCGCGCGTCGCTGCTGTCGGCGCTCGGCATCAGCGACCTGTACCAGCTCGACCAGTTCGACCTGCAGGCGACCAGCACGCTCGACAACGGCGTGCAGCAGGCGGTCGCCGAACGGCTCGCCCAGGCGTCGACGCGCGCCGGCGCGCAGGCAGCCGGCCTGTACGGTTTCGAGATGCTCGCGCCGAAGGACGACCCGTCGCACCTCACGTACAGCTTCACGCTGTACGAACACCGCAACGGCGCAAACCTGCTGCGCGTGCAGACCGACAGCGTGAACGAGCCGTTCGACGTCAATCGCGGCGGCCGCATCAACCTCGGCTCGACCGCGAAACTGCGTACGCTGATCACCTATCTGCAGATCGTGTCCGACCTGCATGCGCGTTACGCGAACCTGTCGAACACGGAACTGGCCCGCGTGAAGCCCGACCCGATCGACGGGCTGTCGCACTGGGCGCTCGACTACCTGTCGCATACGCGCGACCGCTCGCTGCAGGCGATGCTCGACGCGGCCGTCGAACGCAAGTATTCGGCAAGCCCCGACGTGTTCTACACGGGCGGCGGCGCGCAGGTATTCTCGAACTTCGAGAAGTCGGACAACGGCCGCATCATGACGCTGCACACGGCGTTCGAGCACTCGGTGAACCTCGTGTTCGTGCGGCTGATGCGCGACATCGTCCACTACGAGATGTTGCAGGCGGCCGGCCCGTCGTCGTCGTGGCTCGGCGATCCCGAGCAGCGCGAGCACTACCTGCGGCAGTTCGTCGACGGCGAAAGCCAGGTCTACGTGAAGCGCTACTACACGCGCTATGCGGGCAAGGCGCCCGATGATGCGCTCGCGCTGCTGCTGAAGGACGTGCGCAAGTCGCCGCCGAAGATCGCGACGGTGCTGCGCAGCGTCGCGCCGAACGAATCGCTCGCGTGGTTCGACACGCAGATGCGCGTGCAACTGAAGGGCACGCCCGCCGCGACGCTGTCCGACGACGACCTCGCCAGGCTTTACGCGAAGTACGCGATCGACCGCTTCAACCTCAACGATCGCGGCTACATCGCGAGCGTGCATCCGCTCGCGCTGTGGACCCTCAACTACCTGCGCGCGCACCCGGCGGCGTCGCTCGCCGACGTCCAGCGCGACAGCCGCGATGCGCGTTTCTACACGTACTCGTGGCTGTACAAGACGCGCTACCACGCGACCCAGGACCGCCGCATCCGCCGCATGGTCGAGCTGCGCGCATACGCGGAAATCACGAAGTCGTGGCGCGCGCTCGGCTATCCGTTCGCGGAAGTCACGCCGTCGTACGCGGCCGCGATTGGCGCATCGGGCGACCAGCCCGACGCACTCGCGAAACTGATCGGCCTGATCGCAAACGGCGGCCAGAAAGCGCCGACCGAGACGATCACGCGACTCGACTTCGCGAAGGGCACGCCGTACGAAACGCGCTTCGTGCGCGCGGCCGCGCAGCCGCAGCCGATGCTGTCGCCGGAGATCGTCAACGTGGCGCACACGCTGCTGCGCGACGTCGTGCTCAACGGCACCGCGCGCCGCTTAGCGGGCGGCTTCACGCTGCCCGACGGCAAGACGCTCGACGTGTACGGCAAGACGGGGACCGGCGACCAGCGCTTCAACGTCTATGCGCGCGGCGCGCGGCTGATCGAATCGCGCAAGGTGAACCGCAGCGGCACCTTCGTGTTCGTGCTCGGCGATCGCTTCTTCGGGGTCCTGACCGCAACGGCGCACGAGCCGTATGCGGCGCGCTACGACTTCACGAGCGCGATGGCCGTGCAGTTGCTGAAGTCGATGGCCCCGGCGCTCGCGCCGCTGATCGAACGCCCGGCCGGCACGCGCACCGCGGGCCCCGCCCCGCAGGCGGATACGCCCGCGCCGGGCGCCGCTGCCGCGCAACCGTCCTGACGGCCGCGCGTCGGGGCCCTGCCCAAACCAGGGAAAACGCCCCTCCCCGTCAGGACATCTCGATCCGTGCGCGCGTCACCGCGAGCAGCGCCGCCATCGCGCGGCGCGCACCCTCCTCGTCGCGCACGCGGATCGCGTCGCTGACGGCCGTGTGCTCGGCGAGCGACGCGTTATACACGTCCGCGCGGCGTGCATTCAGATGCAGTTGCGCCTCGAGCGTGCGATCGATCAGCGTGCCGAACGGCACCAGCAACTCGTTGCCGCCGGCCTCGAGCACGCCAAGGTGAAAACGCAGGTCGGCGCGCACCCATTCGTCGACGTTGCGCGCGGCGGCCATCGCACGCGCCGCGTCGTCGATTGCGTCGAACGTGTCCGGCGTATGCATGCGCGCGGCAAGCGCGGCCGCGTACGGCTCGACCATCTCGCGCATCTCCTGCAGCTTCAGCGCGAACGCGAGCGGCGGCGCGACACGCGCGTACCAGTCGAGCAGGTCGGCATCGAGCAGGTTCCATACGCCGCGCGGCCGCACGCGCGTGCCGATCTTCGGCCGCGACTCGACGAGCCCCTTCGACGTGAGCGTACGCAGCGCCTCGCGCATCACCGTGCGGCTCACGCCGTACATCTCCATCAGGTCGGGCTCCCTCGGCAGCAGCGACTCGGGCGGGTAGTCGCCGCGCAGGATCGCCGTGGCGAGCCGGAAGGCCGTCTGTCCATGCAGGTCGCGTCGAATGATCGTTCTCCGTTATGCCGGCCCCCGGGCGTGCCGGCTGCCCACTATCTGCACAATAGTGCTATTAATACTATTTTTTATCGGGCTGCGCTAGGATAACCGCGAAAGCACGCGACCGTGCGACGCGCCCGAGCGCCCGCGCCGGTCAACCCTGGAGACCCGCATCGTGAAAATCACCCGCCTCGAAACCTTCGTCGTCCCGCCGCGCTGGCTGTTCCTCAAGATCGAAACCGACGAGGGCATCGTCGGCTGGGGCGAACCGGTCGTCGAAGGCCGCGCACACACGGTCGAGGCCGCCGTGCAGGAACTGGCCGACTACCTCGTCGGCCGCGATCCGCTGCTGATCGAGGATCACTGGCAGGTGATGTACCGTGCGGGCTTCTACCGCGGCGGCCCGATCATGATGAGCGCGATCGCGGGCGTCGACCAGGCGCTGTGGGACATCAAGGGCAAGCATCACGGTGTGCCCGTGCACGCGCTGCTCGGCGGCCAGGTGCGCGATCGCATCAAGGTGTATTCGTGGATCGGCGGCGACCGGCCGAGCGACGTCGCGAACAATGCGCGCGCGGTGGTCGAGCGCGGCTTCAAGGCCGTGAAGATGAACGGCTCCGAGGAGCTGCAGATCGTCGATACCTACGACAAGGTCGAGCAGGTGATCGCGAACGTCGCGGCGGTGCGCGACGCAGTCGGCCCGCACGTCGGGATCGGCGTCGACTTCCACGGCCGCGTGCACAAGCCGATGGCGAAGGTGCTCGCGAAGGAGCTCGACCCGTACAAGCTGATGTTCATCGAGGAGCCGGTGCTGTCGGAAAACGCCGAGGCGCTGCGCGACATCGTCAACCAGACCAACACGCCGATCGCGCTCGGCGAGCGGCTCTACTCGCGCTGGGATTTCAAGCACATCCTTGCAGGCGGCTACGTCGACATCATCCAGCCCGACGCGTCGCACGCGGGCGGCATCACCGAGTGCCGCAAGATCGCGACGCTCGCGGAGAGCTACGACGTCGCGCTCGCGCTGCACTGCCCGCTCGGCCCGATCGCGCTCGCCGCGTGCCTGCAGCTCGACGCGGTCAGCTACAACGCGTTCATCCAGGAGCAGAGCCTCGGCATCCACTACAACCAGGGCAACGACCTGCTCGACTATCTGCGCAACCCCGAGGTGTTCCGCTACGAGGACGGCTTCGTCGCGATCCCGCAGGGCCCGGGGCTCGGCATCGACGTGAACGAGGAGAAGGTGCGCGAGATGGCGAAGACGGGGCACCGCTGGCGCAACCCGGTGTGGCGTCACGCGGACGGCAGCGTCGCCGAGTGGTGAACGCGACGCGCGGCGCGCGCGGCACGTATCGATTCGAGAACGGCTGCCCGACGGGCAGCCGTTTTTACATGCGCAGTGCGATATCCGGCACGTGCCGGGTGCGGGACGGCGGCCTTGCGCCGCGCCGCACGAGCCCTGCCGTCAGCCGAGGGCCGCGAACCCCGGCACGCTGAACGACAGCACGGCGGACGCGACGAACACGCCGATCATCGTCAGCGCTTCGAGATGCAGGATGTTGCGGAACGTGTGTGCATCCTCGGTCGATGCGGTGCGGCGCAGGCGCGGCAGCGCCGCGAAGCGGTTCAGGCCGCCGAGCACGAGCGCGAGCGCGACGAGCAGCAGCTTCAGCAGCAACACGCGCCCCCATGTGCTGCCGTCGAGCGGCGCGAGCGAACCGCCGAGCCCGCGGATCGCGTTGAGCGCGCCGGTGCCGAGCACGAAGACGACCGCAATGATCGACGTACGCGACAGGTGCTGGCCGATGCGGATCAGCGCACCACGCGCGACCGACGCACCGAGCGCCGGCAGCACCGCGAGCCCGCCCGCGAGCACGAGACCGCCCCACACGGCCGTCGCGAGCAGGTGCAGCGTCTGCACGCCGACCGCTGCGGACAGCGCACCCGTATCGGCCGCGTGGCCGAGCGACGCCTTGCCGGCCGCGACCACGATCACCGCGAGCCACAGCACCGCGTGTGCAACCGGGCCCTCCGGCTTCGCCAGCGAGACGATCGCGAGCACCACGGCGCCGGCGAACGCGACGCTCCACGCGAAGCCCGTATGCGTCTGCGTCAGCACGACGGGAATCGCGGCGAACGCGCCGCCGAGCCCCGCCCCGCTCATCGTCGCGGCCTGGTAGACGAGCCAGCCGAGATCCGCGAGCACCAGCGCCAGCGCCGCCGCGACCAGCGAATGTTGCGCGCGCAGCCACGCGGGATGCGACGGCGCGACGACCGGACGTGCACCGTCCTTGCCGAGCCATGCCTTGAGCATCGCCGAGCCGACCGCCATCGCGAACGCGGCGTCCATCAGCGCCGCGAGCGCGACCTGACCGATCCACAAGCTGTCGAACTTCATCGCGCACACCCTCCCGAAAGCGGCAGGCCGACGGAGCGGCGGCAACGGGACGGACAGCGTGAGGAAGGCAACGGCACGGTAGAAAACGTCATCGATGAATCCGGAAACGGGAGAAATGACTGGACCTGCGGCGGAGGCGGCGCCGCGCGACCCGCGAGTGTACGGTCTTCGATGGTGAAAACGCACGCCGGTTCACACGGTCGCGTCGCAATGCGCGTCAAATTGTCGCAAGTCGCAAACGGACAGGAACCGATGTCCTTTTGCCAAATAGCCGTCATTACCCATCGATGATAGAATGCCGCGTCGCAGCAGCCCGGCTGCCCTGCCGTCATGCGCCGAGCCGATCGTAGCCCGGACAACAGGTCCCCGTCGAATAAACATGGAGTCTCGTGTGTCTTCAAGACGCCTCTTCCGTCCGCTGCTCGCCGTTCTGATGTTCGGCGGCGCGGGCCTTATGAGCGCTGCCCAAGCGCAGACCAAGCCCACGGAGCAAGCGCACGCCCAGCAGGCGCCGCTCAAGGCACCCGATACCATGGCCGAGCGCGTGCGCGGCTGTACGGCCTGCCACGGCGTCCATGGCCAGGGCACGGACAACGACTACTTCCCGCGTCTTGCCGGCAAACCGGCCGAGTACCTGTACAACCAGCTCGTCAACTTCCGTGACGGCCGGCGCAAGTACCCGCCGATGAACTACCTGCTCACGTACCTGAACGACGATTACCTGAAGGAAATCGCCGAGCACTTCTCGGCCGAACGTCCGCCGTACCCGACGCCGGCGAAGCCGACGCTGCCGGCCGCGACGCTCGCACGCGGCAAGCAGCTCGTCACGCAAGGCGACCCGTCCCGCAAGCTGCCGGCCTGCGTGGCCTGCCACGGCGCAGGGCTGACCGGCATGCAGCCGGCGATCCCGGGTCTCGTCGGCCTGCACGCCGATTACCTGAGCGCGCAGCTCGGCGCGTGGCGCTCGGGCAACCGCCATGCGAAGGCGCCCGATTGCATGCACGACATCGCGTCGAAGCTTTCCGACGAAGACGTGACGGCCGTGACCGCATGGCTCGCCGCGCAACCGGCGCCCGCCAACCCCGTGCCGGCTCCGGCGCGTTCGATGAAGACTCCGCTCGCCTGCGGCAGCGAACCGCAATAAGGCAAGGGAGACAGACACAATGAAACGCAAGTCCCTGTTTGCACTCTCGGCCGTCGCGATCGTCGCGGCTGCCGCCCTCGTGCCGGTCCTGTGGCCGGGCAACGACACGCTGCACGGCGCCTCCGCCGTGGCGGCCACGCCGGCCGACCAGGCCGCGCTGATCAAGAAGGGCGAATACCTCGCGCGCGTCGGCGACTGTATCGCGTGCCACACCGTGCGCGGCGGCAAGCCGTTCGCGGGCGGCCTGCCGATGGCGACGCCGTTCGGCACGATGTACACGCCGAACATCACGCCGGACGACCAGGACGGCATCGGCAAGTGGACGTCGGACGACTTCTACCGCGCGATGCACACGGGTCGCTCGAAGGACGGCAGCCTGCTCTACCCGGGCTTCCCGTTCGCGAGCTACACGAAGGTCACCCGTGCGGATTCCGACGCGATCTACGCCTACCTGCGCTCGGTCGCGCCGGTGTCGGTGCCGAGCCGTCCGCATGAACTGAAGTTCCCGTTCAACAACCGCAACCTGCTGATCGGCTGGCGCACGCTGTTTTTCAAGGAAGGCGAGTACAAGCCGGATCCGACCAAGTCGGTCGAATGGAACCGCGGTGCCTACCTCGTCGAAGGCCTCGGCCACTGCTCGATGTGCCACACGTCGATCAACATGATGGGCGGCCCGGTGAACTCGTCGGCGTTCGCCGGCGGCCTGATCCCGCTGCAGAACTGGTACGCGCCGTCGCTGACGAACGACAAGGAACTCGGCCTCGGCGACTGGCACGTGCAGGAGCTGTCCGACCTGCTGCAGGCCGGCGTGTCGCAGAAGGGCGCGGTGTTCGGCCCGATGGCAGACGTGGTTCACAACAGCCTGCAGTACATGACCGACGAAGATACGCGCGCGATGTCGACGTACCTGAAGTCGATCCCGCAGAAGGCTGAAGCGCCGAAGAACATGCAGTACGAGCCGTCGAAGCAGTTCGGCAATGCGCTGTTCGAGCAAGGCAAGAAGATCTACGCCGACAACTGCGCGACCTGCCACGCCGCAACCGGTGCGGGCAAGCCGCCGGCGTATCCGCCGCTCGCGGGCAACCACTCGATCGTGATGGAATCGGCGGTCAACCCGATCCGCATGGTGCTGAATGGTGGCTATCCGCCGAGCACGTTCAAGAATCCACGTCCGTACGGGATGCCGCCGTTCGCACAGTCGCTGTCGAACCAGGAAGTCGCAGCCGTAGTAACGTATATCCGGATGTCGTGGGGCAACAACGGTACGCCGATCTCGCCGCAACAGGTGAGCGACCTGCGTTCCGCGCCGCTTGACTAAATAACGCGTGATGCAAACGGGGCGCGGCTGCGGGAAACCGCAGCCGCGCCCCTTTGCTTTTTGCGACGCCAGTCCCCGCGCGGGCCGCGCGAGGTGTCGCCGATCATAAAACTCAAGAGTGGTATCTATGTCTTTCGAATCTCTCGGCCTGGCCGAACCGCTTGTCAAGGCGGTCAATGAGCTCGGCTATACGTCGCCGACTCCGATCCAGCAGCAGGCGATCCCTGCAGTCCTCGGCGGCGGCGACCTGCTCGCCGGCGCACAAACGGGCACCGGCAAGACCGCCGGCTTCACGCTGCCGATCCTGCAACGCCTGCATACTTTTTACGCAGAGCATCGCGGCGCGAAGCGCGCGGTGCGCGCGCTGATCCTCACGCCGACGCGCGAACTCGCCGCCCAGGTCGAGGAAAGCGTGCGTGCGTACAGCAAGTACGTGAAGCTGCGCTCCACCGTGATGTTCGGCGGCGTCAGCATCAATCCGCAGATCGATGCGCTCAAGCGCGGTGTCGACATCGTCGTCGCGACGCCGGGCCGCCTGCTCGATCACATGCAGCAGAAGACGATCGACCTGTCGGACCTCGACATCCTCGTGCTCGACGAAGCCGACCGGATGCTCGACATGGGCTTCATCCACGACATCAAGCGCGTGCTCGCGAAGCTGCCGCCGCAGCGCCAGAACCTGCTGTTCTCGGCCACCTTCTCCGACGAGATCAAGGCGCTCGCCGACAGCCTGCTCGACTCGCCCGCGCTGATCGAGGTCGCACGCCGCAACACGACCGCCGAAAGCGTCGCGCAGAAGATCCACCCGGTCGACCGCGACCGCAAGCGCGAACTGCTCACGCACCTGATCCGCGAACACAACTGGTTCCAGGTGCTCGTGTTCACGCGCACGAAGCACGGCGCGAACCGGCTTGCCGAGCAGCTGACGAAGGACGGCATC
The DNA here is from genome assembly GCF_902833075.1 of Burkholderia sp. BCC0405. Taxonomy (NCBI): domain Bacteria; kingdom Pseudomonadati; phylum Pseudomonadota; class Betaproteobacteria; order Burkholderiales; family Burkholderiaceae; genus Burkholderia; species Burkholderia sp. BCC0405. The sequence continues at coordinate 99,427 of NZ_CADFEO010000019.1, read as the reverse complement.
AGCGCGATGGCGATCCACGGCAACAAGAGCCAGTCGGCCCGCACGCGCGCGCTGGCGGAGTTCAAGAACAGCACGCTGCAGGTGCTCGTCGCGACCGATATCGCCGCGCGCGGAATCGACATCGACCAGTTGCCGCACGTCGTCAACTTCGACCTGCCGAACGTGCCGGAAGACTACGTGCACCGGATCGGCCGCACGGGCCGCGCGGGCGCGACCGGCGAAGCCGTGTCGCTCGTGTGCGTCGACGAAAAGCAGTTGCTGCGCGATATCGAGCGGCTGATCAAGCGCGAGATTCCGCAGGAAGTGATCGCGGGCTTCGAACCCGATCCGAACGCGAAGCCGGAGCCGATCCAGCAGCGCCGCGGGCAGCAGCAGCCGCGCGGCGGCGGCGGTGGCGGCGGTGGCGGCGGCAATCGCCAGCCGCGCGCAGGCGGCTCAGGCCAGCCGGCCGCGAAACGCGACGGCAACGCGCAACCGAAGGCGTCTCAACCGAAGGCATCGCAGCAGAAGGCGGCGAAGCCGCGCACGCAGGGGCAAGGCGGCGCCGGCGGCAGCGGCGGGCGTCCGGCTGGCGGCGGCAACAGCGCACGCCCGGCAAACGGCAACGCCGCGCACGCGAACCGCAACCGTTCGTCGCGCAGCGGCCAGCGCGGTCACTGAAGCCGCGCGGCTGCGCGCCGCAGGTGCTCGACCTGGCGTTGCCAGCGCGCGAGCACCGCGGCGCGCTCCCCCTCCAGCGTGAACGTGACCCCGGTCGCGAGACGCGCATAGCCCACCCGCTGCGCATCGCCGTGCGCGATCGTCGCAGCGAATCCGGCCAGTCCGCCGAAGTCTCCTTCGAGCGGCTCCATCCTCAATTGCGCCTGAAGGAACGCGCCGTCCGCGACGAGCGTCAACGCGGCCGTACGCCGTTGCGCAATCGCGCGCGCCGCGCGCGATTGCGGCCAGAGCGCCAGCAGCAGCGTGCGCGCATCGTGTGCATAGATTTCGCCGACGCCGAGCAGCGTCGTGCGCAACTGGCCGTCGTCGGTCGCGACGATCAGCGATGCGGCGAAGTCGGCATGACGCTCGAGCGCAGTGCCGTCGAACAACGCAACGACGGCCGGCGGCCACGCATCGAACGTCCATTGTTCGAGCGCGTGGCGATGGGTATCGGTCATGATGGCGGGGCCCCGGTGGTGAGCGGATGAAAAAGCCGCAGCATACGCGCGACGGGCCGCGCCGCGGCGGTCAGCGCAGGAACACGTGCCGCGTGATCTTCGTGAGCGGATAGTGGACGCCCGGCTGGATCTTCGCGGGCAGGTCGAGCGGCTTGAGCAGCATCTTCACGCACATGTCGGCCGACAGGTTGCGCCGCACCAGCGTGCTGATGCGCGCGGCGCGCTCACGGTTGTACTGGCTGTCGCCGACACGATCCGGATAGCGGACCGCGAACACGTGGCGCAGCGCGATCTCGGAATCCTCGTTCTTGATTTCCATCACGCGGCGCGCCAGCGCGCCGAGCACCGCGAGCCGGCCATTGCCTTCGAGCTGGTTGTACTTCTTGAAGAACTTGAAGAAGTGCTTGTAGTGGCGCACTTCGTCCGTGCGGATGTTGTCGGTGATTTCCTTCAGCACGGGCTCGTCCGAGCACTCGTTGATCGCGCGATAGAGCGTGGCCGTGCCCGTCTCGACGACGCAGCGCGCGACCATCTCGAGCGCGCGGGTCTTCTCGAACGCCTCGACCTTGCAGGTCTTCGAATACTCGGCGAAGAAATTCGCGAACGCGGTATCCCAGTCGAACTCCGGCCACACGTGCGCGATGTACGCCTTCAGCGCGCGCCCGTGCTGCAATTCTTCGTGCTCCCATGCATTGTTGAGCCATGCGGAGACTTCCGGATCGTCGTTGAAGAACTGGCTCAGATTGCTCGTGTAGAGATCCGAGCCGCTTTCGATGAACGACGACGCGCACAGCAGCAGCAACAGATCCTCGTTCGCGGCGGCACGCTGACGATCGATCCGGTTCAGGTCGATGTCCTCGATTCGCCACGGCATCACATGCGTCGTTTTGGTGTCCATGGTAGTGCGCTCCCAGTCGTCGCGCGGGGGCCGGCCCATGCCTTCGGCACAGGCGCCAAACGCCCCGCAGGCGGCGCTTTACTTGCGTTTATAGTGGATTGGTCCGGCCGAACCATGCTGGCATCTTAGCCGGACTTTGACGTTCGTGCTCCAGAGCACTGACCATACCCGACAAGCGCAGTTCCTCGGCGTCTGTTGCCGTTCGTTAGACGAGTCCTTCAAACCGCTTGCGCCCGCCCGGCGATACGGGCTGCCGCAAACGCAACGGGCGGCCATTCGGCCGCCCGCGAAGCGCACGAAATGCCGGCGAAAGCCGGCTGCAATCCGTCAGAAACCGGCCGCGAGACCGTCACGCCGGCTGTCGCTCGCGGCCACGTAGCCGCGCTCGCGATCGTCGCGGTCGAGACGCCAGATGAACTGCCCCGAACCGAAATCCATGTAAGGATCGTCGATCGACTTGATCGTATGGCCGCGCGCGGCCAGCGCATCGACGGTCGCGCGATTCATGGTTGCCTCGACGTCGAGGGTGAAGTCGCGGTTGACCTTCCAGCGCGGCGCATCGCAGGCCGCCTGCGGTTGCTGCCCGTAGCCGAGCATCCGCACGACAGTCTGCAAGTGCCCTTGCGGCTGCATGTCGCCGCCCATCACGCCGAAGCTCATCACGGCCTCGGTGCGGCCATCGACCTCCTCCGTGACGAACGCCGGGATGATCGTGTGGAACGGCCGCTTGCCGCCTGCGACGACGTTCGGCGAGGCCGGATCCATCGAAAAGCCGTGCCCGCGGTTCTGCAGCGCGATGCCGGTGCCGGGCACGACGAGCCCCGAACCGAAGCCCATGTAGTTCGACTGGATGAAGCTCACCATCATCCCGCGCTCGTCGGCCGCCGACAGGTAGACCGTGCCGCCCGAATGCGGCCGGCCGGCGCCGAAATGCGTCGCACGCGCGGGATCGATCAGCTTCGCGCGTTCGGCGAGATACGCATCGTCGAGCATCTGTTCGGGCGTGACTTCCATCGCGCGCGGATCGGCGACGTAGCGATAGACATCGGCGAACGCGAGCTTCATCGCCTCGATCTGCAGATGCTGCGAGTCGGCCGAGTCGACTGGCCATTCGGTCACGCCCGCGTGCTCGGCGATCCCGAGAGCGATCAGCGCGGCGATACCCTGCCCGTTCGGCGGAATCTCGTGGATCGTGTGACGGCCGAAGCGCTTGCCGATCGGCTCGACCCATTCGGGCCGGTACGCATGCAGGTCGGCTGCGGTCAGCGCGCCGCCGCCTTCGCGGGAGAACGCGGCGATGCGCTCGGCGAGCGCACCTTCGTAGAACGCGCGCGCACCTTCCTTCTGCAGCGTGCGCAACGTCTGCGCATGGCCCGGCAGGCACATGCACTCGCCCACCTGCGGTGCGCGGCCGTGCGGCATGAAGGTGTCCGCGAAACCCGGCAGCCCCTCGAGTTCCGGCACCGCGGCCGCCCACTTGTGCGCGACGATCGGCGGCACCGCATAGCCGCGCTCCGCGATCTCGATCGCCGGTTCGAGCAGGTCCGCGAACGGCAGCGACCCGAACTTCGCATGCAGCGCTTCCCAGCCCGCGATCACGCCCGGCACGGTGACGGTGTCCCAGCCGCGCGTCGGCTTGTTCGCGATGCCGTTGGCCGCCTCGCCGTGGCGCTTGCGGAAATAGTCGACGCTCCATGCGGCCGGCGCGACGCCCGACGCGTTCAGCCCGGACAGCCGCTCGCCGTCCCACACGAGCGCGAACGCGTCGCCGCCGAGCCCGCATGACACGGGCTCGACGACCGTGATCGCGGCGGCGGCGGCCAGCGCCGCGTCGACCGCGTTGCCGCCCTTCCACAGCATCCGCAGCCCGGCCTGCGCGGCGAGCGGGTGCGACGTCGACACGACGTTGCGCGCGAACACCGGAATGCGGGTCGTCGGATACGGGTTGTGCCAGTTGAAGCCAGTCATCGATGCCACCTCGTCGAAAGCTGAATGAACGCGCCGGACGCGCGCCCGCGTGCGCGGGCAAGCCGTCATTGCAGCGCGATCGGCGCAATCGCACAAATTCATTTATCACATGAATCAATGCCATTTCCGCATGAATAACGGGCGACCCTGCGGGCCGGGACGGCCTAACGCCATTGCCGCCCTTACAATACCCGCTCCGTCTCACGACACGACCATCGAGCCATGACCCGAGATCCCCGCCTCACCCTCAACGCGCGCCAGCAGGAATTGCTCGAATGGGTGCAGCGCGACGGCTTCGTGACCGTCGACGATCTCGCCGCACACTTCGCGGTGACGCCGCAGACGATCCGCCGCGACGTGAACTGGCTCGCCGACCTGAACCTGCTGCGCCGCTACCACGGCGGCGCCAGCCTGCCGACCAGCTCGGAGAACGTGTCGTACACGGCACGCCAGCGGATGTTCCATGACGAGAAACGGCGCATCGCGGCGCTCGCGGCATCGCACATTCCCGACCAGGCTTCGCTGTTCATCAACCTCGGCACGACCACCGAGGAAGTCGCGCGTGCGCTGAACCGCCACCACGGGCTGCACGTGATCACGAACAACCTGAACGTCGCGTCGATGATGAGCGGCTACCCCGACTGCGAGGTGCTGATCACGGGCGGCATCGTGCGGCCGTGGGACAAGGGCATCGTAGGCGAACTCGCGATCGACTTCATCCGCCAGTTCAAGGTCGACTACGCGATCATCGGCACGTCGGCGATCGAGGCCGACGGCACGCTGCGCGACTTCGATACGCGCGAGGTGCGCGTGGCCGAGGCGATCATGCAGCATGCGCGCACCGTCTATCTCGTGACCGACCATTCGAAGGTCGGCCGCCCCGCGCTGGTGCGTCAGGGCCACCTGAGCCAGGTGCACGCGCTGTTCACCGACAAGCCGCTGCCGCCCGAGATGGCCGACACCGTGGCGGCCGCCGGCACCCAGGTGTACGTCGCGGAGTGACGGCGCCGATGCTGCGCCGCACCCTGAACTTCAAGTGAAATCAAGAAGTTGGCGTCGCGAGCAAACCGCTTGCACGCGGCCCGGCTGTCAAAGGGAAAATTAACGGGGCACGATTTGTCGTTGCCTGCTTGCTCGACTAGACTCCAGTTCCCCGGCCCATTCGACCGTTCCGCCTGTGCCAGGGCGCGGACGAATGGCATGGCCGGCGAATGCAGCTTTTCCCCCCAAGCCATACCCCGATGGGTATCGCGCGCCGGCTTTCGCGCCGGCCGCGCGGGCTGACTGGTCGCCATGGAGAGAACGATGCTGAGTCCGCATGAATTCGCCACGCTATTGCTTGTGAAGGACGCTCCCGATCAAACCAACATGGATCGGGACGAAATCGACGCACTGCTCGAACAGCAGCTCGTTCGTCTGGAAGGACTCGGGTCGGGGCGCAAATACTGCGTGACCGAAACCGGCGACGCCGCGCTGCGATCCATCAAATACCGCTATTCGTAAAAAGCCACACCGCTCGTAACCTGACCGCGCCGCCCGGATTCCGGGCCGCGCGGCCATTCCTGTTTCCCGCTCGCCGCCCCGCCGCAGCCTGCTTCAGCCGCCGCGCAGCGTCGGATCGACCGCCGCCCGCCAGCTGATCGCCTGCGCGCGCGCACCGTTGAAATACGCGACCCAGCCGGCGCGCGTCGCCGCGCCAGGCGCCGCATAGTGCGTCGAAAGTTCGTTTACGAACGCACAATAGTTCGCTTCGGTCAGCCCGCGATACCGTTTCGCCACGTACGCGTCGACCAGCGTCGAGTAGACCGGCTGCGCGTCCGCGCCCCAGTCGCGTGCCGTGCCGCCGCACGACGTCTGCAGGTCGACGAACGACGGCGTGCGCCAGTTGCCGACGAGCGGCGGCATGCCGGCGCTGCACCCCGCCAGAAGGACGGCGCACACGCCGGCCCACATCCCTATACGCATGATTCACCTCGTGAAACGGTCGATTCCGCCAGTATCGTCCGGGATCGCGCCGCGCGCTACTGGCCCCGCTTTTTCGAACTTTACTTTTTCGATTTCGTTCGTTAAATTTCGAATTCGAACATTTTCTGTTCAACTATTTCCCTCAGACGATAAGGACAGCAGGTGACCCAACCGAATCGCTACGATCTGCTCGTCGTCGGCGGCGGCATCAACGGCGCGGGCATCGCGCGAGATGCGGCCGGCCGCGGCCTGTCGGTCATGCTCTGCGAGCAGGACGATCTCGCGTCGCACACGTCGTCGTCCAGCACGAAGCTGATTCACGGCGGCCTGCGCTACCTCGAGTACAACGAGTTCGGGCTCGTGCGCAAGGCGCTGCAGGAGCGCGAGACGCTGCTGCGCGCGGCGCCGCACATCATGTGGCCGCTGCGCTTCGTGATGCCGCACATGCCGAACCTGCGTCCGGCCTGGCTGATCCGCATCGGCCTGTTCCTTTACGATCACCTCGCGAAACGCGAACTGCTGCCCGGCTCGCGCGGCATCGACATGCACCGCCATGCGGCCGGCGCGCCGCTGATCGATTCGATCAAGCGCGGCTTCGTCTATTCGGACGGCTGGGTCGACGACGCGCGCCTCGTCGTGCTGAACGCGATGGATGCGAAGGAGCGTGGCGCGGAGATCCTGACGCGCACGAAGCTCGTCAGTGCCGAACGTCGCGGCGACGAATGGGAAGCGCGACTGCAGCACGCCGACGGCTCGATCCGCGTCGTGCATGCACGCGCGATCGCGAACGCGGCCGGCCCGTGGGTCGGCGAAGTGCTGAAAGGCGCGCTCGGCCGCGGCGCGCACCACAGCGTGCGGCTCGTGAAGGGCAGCCACATCATCACGCGCCGGCTGTTCGATCACGACCACGCATACATCTTCCAGAACCCGGACAAGCGGATCATCTTCGCGATTCCGTACGAGCACGATTTCACGCTGATCGGCACGACCGACGTCGAATACACGAGCGATCCCGCGAAGGTCGCGATCGATCGCGACGAGACGCAGTACCTGTGCGACTCGATCAACCGCTACTTCAAGCGCAAGATCTCGCCGGCCGACGTGCACTGGACCTACTCGGGCGTGCGCCCGCTGCTGGAAGACGAGAACGCCGCGAACGCATCGGCCGTCACGCGCGATTACCGCCTCGAGCTGGACGACGGCGCGGGCGCCCCGCTGCTGTCGGTGTTCGGCGGCAAGATCACGACGTTCCGCAAGCTCGCGGAAGAAGCCGGCGACATGCTGTGCCGCGCACTCGGCCGCGACGCGAAGACCTGGACGGCCGGCGTCCCGCTGCCGGGCGGCGACATCGCGAACGCGAAGTTCGACGCATTCGCCGATACGTTCGCCAAACGCCACGCGTGGCTGCCCGCCCCGCTCGCCCGCCGCTATGCGCGTGCATACGGCACGCGCGCGGAGCGCGTGATCGACGACGCGAAGTCGCTTGCCGATCTCGGCACCGAAATCGCACCGGGCATCTACGACGCCGAACTGCGCTACCTGCGCGACGCCGAGTGGGCGACCCGCGCGCAGGACGTGCTGTGGCGCCGCTCGAAGCTCGGCCTGCACGTGGCGCCCGGCACGCTCGACGCGGTGACCGCCGCGGTCGACGCGTGGTTCGCCGCCGCGCACGCGCCGCAGGCCTGATCGGAATGCAGTTGCAGTTGCCGTACCGACGTTGACTCACCGACGCGCCGCCCCACATGCGGCGCGCATCACAACTAAGCCAAATCCACGGATGGAGATGAGAGACATGCAGGATCAGTACATCCTCGCGCTTGACCAGGGCACCACGAGTTCCCGCGCGATGCTGTTCGATCGCCAGGGCAATATCGTTTCGATCGCCCAGAAGGAATTCGAGCAGATCTACCCGCAACCCGGCTGGGTCGAGCATGACCCTCAGGAAATCTGGTCGACGCAAGCCGGCGTCGCCGCCGAAGCGGTCACGCGCACGGGCCTGAACGGCACGTCGATCGCGGCGATCGGCATCACCAACCAGCGTGAAACGACGATCGTCTGGGACCGCGAGACGGGCCAGCCCGTCTACAACGCGATCGTCTGGCAGGATCGCCGCACGGCCGACTTCTGCGATTCGCTGAAAGCACAGGGCCTCGAGGCGAAGGTGCGCGCGAAGACCGGCCTGCCGATCGATTCGTACTTCTCAGGGACCAAGATCCGCTGGATTCTCGACAACGTGCCCGGCGCACGCGAGAAGGCCCGGCAGGGCAAGCTCGCGTTCGGCACCGTCGACAGCTGGCTCGTGTGGAACTTCACGAAGCACGAACTGCACGTGACCGACGTGACGAACGCGTCGCGCACGATGCTGTTCAACATCCACACGCGCGAGTGGGACAACGAACTGCTCGAGCTGCTCGACATCCCGCGCAGCATGCTGCCGGAAGTGAAGGCATCGTCGGAAATCTACGGCCATACGAAGACCACCGTGTTCGCGTCGAAGATCCCGCTCGCGGGCATCGCGGGCGACCAGCAGGCGGCGCTGTTCGGCCAGATGTGCACGCAGTCCGGCATGGTGAAGAACACCTACGGCACCGGCTGCTTCCTGATGATGAACACCGGCGACAAGCCGATCGAATCGAAGAACAACCTCGTGACGACGATCGCCTGGCAGATCGGCGACAACGTGCAGTACGCGCTGGAAGGCAGCATCTTCATCGCGGGCGCGGTGGTGCAGTGGCTGCGCGACGGCGTCGGCATCATCAAGTCGGCCGCTGAAATCGAGGCGCTCGCCGCGAGCGTGCCGCACACCGACGGCGTCTACCTGGTGCCCGCCTTCGCCGGCCTCGGCGCACCGCACTGGAACCCGCGGGCGCGCGGCTCGGTGTTCGGCGTCACGCGCGGCACGACCTCCGCACACCTCGCGCGCGCGGCGCTCGATTCGATCGCGTACCAGTCGCTCGACGTGCTGGCCGCGATGGAAGCCGATTCGGGCATCAGCATCGGCGAGCTGCGTGTCGACGGCGGCGCGAGCGCGAACGACCTGCTGATGCAGTTCCAGGCGGACCTGCTCAGCGTCGACGCGGTGCGCCCGCAGATCACCGAGACGACCGCGCTCGGCGCGGCCTACCTCGCGGGCCTCGCGATCGGCTACTGGAAGAACCTCGACGAAGTGCGCGACCAGTGGCAGCTCGATCGCCGCTTCTCGCCGTCGATGCCGAAGGAGCAGGTCGAACGCTGCATGTCGGGCTGGCAGCGAGCGGTGCGCGCCGCGAAGGCATGGGCCGACGACGCCCAGTAACCCCGAGACTTCCAGACGAAATACAACAACACCGGCGGACCGCGCAACGCGCGAGTCCGCGATGACATACGAGAGACAACCATGTCACCTTATATTGCAGAGTTCATCGGCACAGCGATCCTCGTGCTGCTCGGCAACGGCGCGGTCGCAAACGTGCTGCTTGCCAAGACCAAGGGCAAAGGCGCGGACCTGATCGTGATCGTGATGGGCTGGGCGATGGCCGTATTCGTCGCCGTCTACGTGACCGCGTCGTTCAGCGGCGCGCACCTGAACCCGATCGTCACCATCAGTCTCGCGCTCGCGGGCAAGTTCGCGTGGTCGAAAGTCGGTGGCTACATCCTCGCGCAGATGCTCGGCGGGATGGCGGGCGCGCTGCTCGTGTGGCTCGCCTATCGCCAGCACTTCGCGAAGGAAGCCGATGCGGACCTGAAGCTCGCGGTGTTCTGCACGGCGCCCGCGATCCGCAGCGTCACGCACAACGTGCTGACCGAAGCGATCTGCACGTTCGTGCTGATCCTCGGCGTGCTGTACCTCGCGTCGCCGCAAGTCGGCCTCGGCGCGCTCGACGCACTGCCCGTCGGCCTGCTCGTGCTCGGCATCGGCATCTCGCTCGGCGGCCCGACCGGCTATGCGATGAGCCCCGCACGCGACCTGTCGCCGCGCATCATGCACGCGCTGCTGCCGATCCCCGGCAAGCGCGACAGCGACTGGCGCTATGCATGGGTGCCCGTCGTCGGCCCGCTGCTCGGCGGCGCCGCGGCGGCCGGCCTGTACCTGCACCTGCACACGACGATCTGATCGTGGCTTGACCAAAACGCGCGGCATTCGCCGCCGCGCGTTTCCCTCCCGTTCTCTCGCGCTTCGCCGCCTCGTTTCCGCTACCGGCCGCCCTCGGCCGATATCAGCGACTTCAGCTTCACCCCCCTATCCGCCACGGCCGCCGGGCTCACGTCGATCCCGCGCTCGACCAGCGCTCTCGCCACGCGCATGTCCTTGACGAACTCCGACGCGCGGCCGAAACCGCTCGCGGCGACGAGCCGCGCGCCGGCGTCGAAATGGAAATGGATTTCCGCGTCGTCGCCGAGCACGCGCGCGACCGACCGCTCGCCGAGTGCCGGATCCCCGGCCACCTGCAATTGCGCGTCGTATTGATCCGACCAGAACCACGGCGTCTCGCGATACGGCTCGGCGGCGCCGAGCATGTTGCGCGCGGCGACGCGCGCCTGGGTCTCGGCGCCGTGCCACGTCTCCTGCCGGACCAGCCGCCCCGACAACGCACTCGGAAACACCGCGACGTCGCCGGCCGCGTAGATGCCGCGCGCCGAAGTCTCGAGCCGCTCGTTCACGACGATGCCCCCCTCGACTGCGAGGCCCGCGTCGCGCGCCAGTTCGTCGGCCGGCTCGATACCGATGCCGGCGACGAGCGTGTCGGCGATCAGCGTGTCGCCGTCGTCGAGCATGACGGCCAGCGCCCCGCTCGCCGTCCGCTCGATCGTAACCGGCTTCCGGCTCACGCGAATGGCTACGCCCTGCCGTTCGTGGAGCGCGTGCACGCGCGCCGCGATCGACTCCGGCACCGCGCGCCCGAGCAGGCGCGGCGCCGCATCGAGCACCGTCACGCGGCAGCCGCGCAGTCGCGCCGACGCCGCGACCTCGAGACCGATGAAGCCGCCGCCGATCAGCACGACCCGCGCATCGGGCACGAGCCGCGCGCCGAGCGCCGCCGCGTCGTCGAGCGTGCGCAACGCGAACACGCCGTCGAGCGCCGCGCCCGGAATCGCGAGGCGACGCGCGCGGCCGCCGGTCGCGAGCAGCAGCGCGTCGTAGCCGAACACGCGAGCGCCCGACACGCGCAGCTCACGCGCGCACGGATCGATTCGCTCGACCGTCGCGACGACCGGCTCGATGCGATCGGCCGCCCATGCGTCCGGATCGCGCAACCGGCACTGCGCCGCGCTGCGCTCGCCGGTCAGCACCCCCTTCGACAACGGCGGCCGCTCGTACGGCAGGTGCGCCTCCGCGCCGATCAGCACGATCCGCCCGCGCCAGCCGGATTCACGCAGCACCTGCGCCGCGCGGCCGCCCGCGTGGCCCGCACCGACGATCGCCATCACCCGGTCGTTCGTCATCGCGTCACACCTCGATCAGGATGCGGCCGTCTTCGATCTTCGCGCGGTACGTGCGCAGCTTCTCGCATGCGGGAGCGGACAGCGGCCGACCATCGCGGACGTCGAAGCGCCCGTTGTGCTTCGGACATTCGATCACGTGGTCGATCACGAGCCCGTCCGCGAGATGCACGTGCTCGTGCGTGCACAGGCCGTCGCTCGCATAGACTTCGCCGGCGATGCGGTAGATCGCGTACGTGTGGCCGGCATGGTCGAAGCGCGCGACGTCTTCATCGTCGATCTCGTCGAGCGCGCCGGTGTCGATCCATTGCGTCATGTTGCGTGTCTCCTCGGTTGGCAGGTTCGATGTCGGTCAGGCGCGCGCGGCGTCAGGCACGGGCCGCACGACGTAATGGGACGGGTCACGCGTCTGCCTGACCAGCGCCGGCACGATCTCCGCATACGCGGCCAGCGTGCTGCGGTACGGCGGCGGCATGTCGGCCTTCACCGCGTCGTGCAGCTTCGGCAGCGCGTGGAACGGCACCATCGGGAACATGTGGTGCTCGACGTGGTAGTTCATGTTCCAGTACAGAAAGCGGAACACCGGATTCATCATCACGGTCCGGCAGTTGCGCCGGTGATCGAGCACGTTCTCGGGCATGCCCGCGTGCTGCGTGAGGCCGAAATACAGGTACAGCCACGCGCCGTAGAGGCTCGGCAGCCCGATGTAGAGCAGCGGCAGGATCGTGTGCCAGTACCACGACGCACCGACCGCCATCGCATAGACCGCGAGATGGATGCGGGACTCGCGCACCACCTTCGGCCGCTCCGATTCGGGCACGTAGGTGCGCTCCTCGTCGTCGAGCCGGCCGGTAAAGGCAATCGCGATCATCTTGCGCAGCTCGCCGGCCACATGCTTCAGCGCGACGATATTCAGCGCGAGCGAGAGCCAGTCGGTCGGCTTCGGCGCGGCGATTTCCGGATCGCGCCCGACGACCAGCGTATCGGTGTGATGGCGTGCATGGCTCCAGCGCCACGCCGTCGCGCGGCGGAACACCTGGAACGACGCGACCTGGTACAGCACGTCGTTCATCCAGCGCGTGCGGAACGCGGTGCCGTGCCCGCATTCGTGCCAGCGCGAGTCGGCCGGGCTGCAGTAGAGCGTGCCGTACACGAAGAACGCGGGGATCGCCCATGCGGAATGTGCGCGCCATGCCAGCCACGCGAGCACGCCGCTGGTCGCAATCGCCGCGTACCAGAGCAGCGTATCGCGGATCGCGCGCGCATCGCCGCGCTGCATCAGCTGCTTCATCAGCGGCCGCGGTACCGGGCACCGGTACCACTCGGCGTTAACGAGCCCGGCCGCCTGCGCACGCTCGCCGGCGCCGCCGATCATCCGGTATGCCTCGCGCCGCGCCGCCGTGCGGTCGTGCGCCTGATCGTCGATATGAACCACGTGCGTCTCCTGGATTCCCTGTCCGTGGGAAGCGCGGCAAGCGCTTCGGCATGGAATCAAAATTAGGCCCGCGGCCTCCCCCGCTCAATCGAAACGTTGACGAAATTTCGCCATCGCTTTAGCGTTCCTCGCATCGCCACGTCTCGATGGCGACACCACGATGGAGACAACCATGGCAGGCGAATCCGGGCCGCGCTGGCGCAAGCGCACCGCGCGCTTCGACGAGATCGCGACGCTCGCCGGCGTCAGCACGACCACCGTCGACCGCGTGCTGAACGAGCGCGGCAGCGTCTCGGCGCAGGCCCGCGAACGCGTGGTGGCGGCCGCGCGGCAGCTCGGCGTGCCGCGCCAGCTACCCGACACGCGGCACGGGCTGATCCACGTCGACGTACTGCTGCCGGACACCGACGCGGCGTTCTTCCGCCGGCTGCAGCTGGCGCTGCAGCGCTCGCTGCAGATGCTCGACCGGCGCGTGGTCGTGCACCGGACGATCCTGCCCGCCGCCGACGACGAGCGCGCCGCCACGCTGATCGAGCGGCCCGCCTACCGGCGCGCGGCGCTGATCGTCACGGCGCGCGACACCGCCCGCGTGCGCGACGCGCTGGCCGGCGCGATCGCGCGCGGCGAAACCGTCGTCACGATGGTCACCGACATCGGCGGCATCGACCGCGTGCACTTCGCAGGCATCGACAACTACCGGGCCGGGCGCACGGCCGGCTACTACATCGGCCGCCTGGCGGCCCGCCACGGCCGCGTGCTGCTGCTCGGCGGGCGCATGGGCTACCGCGCGCACGCGGACCGGATGGCCGGCTGCCGCGACCAGCTCGCCGAAGCGTTCGCCGCCGTCCGCTGCGACGACGAGCCGATCGAGACGCTCGACCAGGACGACCGCTGCTACCGCGCCGTGACGAAGGCGCTGCAAGCGCACGACGACGTGGTCGCGATCTACAACAGCGGTGCCGGCTCCGCCGGCATCGAAGCGGCGCTGCGCAAGGCCGGCGCGGCCGGCCGCGTCGTGTGGATCGGCCACGAGATGATCGACCTGCACCGCACCTTCATCGAGGCCGGCGCAATGGATCTCGCGATCGACCAGGATCCGGACGGCCAGGTGATTTCCGCACTGCAACACGTGCTGCATGCGTGCGGGATCGTCGAACAGCCGCCGCCGGCCGATCCGGTCGAATTCCGCGTGTTCTGTCCGGCAAACGTGAGGACGAGCGCCTACCTGCCGGCCTGAATTCCGACGCCCGGCACACCGTCTGTCGCACCGCATGCGCGTTGCGAAAAAATCGACCGCCGCATTGGCGATTTTTCGTCAACGTTTGTCATGCAGCCCGCGTCGCGCATCCGTACATTGGGCAGCCAATCCCATGACAACGGCGGACAGGAGACGATGGCCGAACCGATCCTCATCGGCGTGAACCTCGACGGCGTGCTCGAACACGACGGCCTGCCGCCGGCCCCGCCCGCCGAACGCTTCCGCATGGTCGCCGGCGCCGGTGTGTTCGACTACGTCGAAAAGAACCCGGCGCGCGGCGAAGACCTGTCGCCCTATTTCGCGCTGGTCGAACGCCATGCGCTGCCGATTCGCGTGATCGGCGGCGTCTGGTGCGCGGGCCGTGACGAAGCACACGTGGCCGAGATCGTCGACGCGGGCGCGCATTTCGGCAGCACGGTGCTCAACTGTCAGTTGCACGCGCATCACGCGGACGGCCATCCGCTGTCCGACCGCGAGGTCGCCGATTTCTACCTTCGCACTTACGAGCGCGGCGAGCCGGCCGGCTGCCTGCCGAGTCTCGAAGTGCACGTCGACATGTGGAGCGAGGATTTCACGCGTGTCGCACGCGTCGCGCGGCATGTCGAACAGGCCGGCGTGCCGTTCCGGATCACGCTCGATCATTCTCACCTGCTGTTCAAGATCGGCAATCGCGCCGAACTCGCCGCATCGGGCATGCGCGACGCGGCCGACGGCGGCCGCCGGTTGCTCGACCCTGCGTCGCCGGACGCCCTCTACGCCGACTGGATCGCGCGCGGCTGGGTCCGGCATGCGCATGCGCGCAGCGTGATGCCGAACAATCCGCACAATCCGTGGATGCGCCGCGCCGACGGCAGGCCCGGGCGCGGCATCCAGTATCCGTTCGTCGCCCCGGCGCCGGGCGCCTATCACGGTGCATGGCGCGCGGCAGCGCTCGATACGTGGAAGGCCGCGCTTCGGCAGTTGCTGCACGCGCAGGCCCACGTACGGCCGGCGCAGGTCGAACAGATCAGCTGCGAGTTCATCCCGTTTCCCGACTACGGCGGCGGCGCACGCTATTCGATCTTCGACAACAACGTCGCGTGCGCGCACTGGCTGCGCGACACGTGGCATGCACTCGCCGCGCCGCCGACATCGCGCGCACCGGCACCTGATTCGAACCCGGCCCCCACTCGAGACCCAAGGACAGAACGATGACGCAAGCCTTCCATTTTTCGCTGAACCGGATGAGCGCACCGCGCTTGCCGTTCGACCGTTACGTCGCGCTGTGCCAGCGCCTCGGCGTCGCCGCGATCGAAATCCGCAACGATCTCGACGGCGTCGAAATCGCCGACGGCACGCCACCCGCCACCGTTCGCGCGACCGCCGAAGCCGGCGGCGTGACGATCCTGACGATCAACGCGCTGCAGCGCTTCGAGCAATGGAACGCCGAGCGCGCGGACGAGGCGGCCGTGCTGGCCGACTACGCGGCGCAATGCGGCGCGCATGCGCTGGTGCTGTGCCCGACCAACAGCCGTGGCGACACGCGCAGCGCAGACGTGCGCCACGCGGATCTCGTGAAGGCGCTGAAGGCGCTCAAGCCGATCCTCGACGCGCGCGGCCTGCTCGGCTTCATCGAGCCGCTCGGTTTCGAGGAATGTGCGCTGCGTCGCAAGTCGGATGCGGTGAAAGGCATCTACGACGCGGCGGGCGAGGAGGTGTTCCGGCTCGTGCACGACACGTTCCACCATCACCTGGCCGGCGAGGACATCTTCTTCCCGAACCTGACGGGCCTCGTGCACATCTCGGGCGTCGAGGAAGACGACCTGCCGGCCGACCGGATGCGCGACGGCCATCGCGTGCTGGTCGGCCGCGCCGACCGGCTCGGCAATCTCCGGCAACTGCGCGAACTGCTCGCGCGCGGCTACCGCGGCGCATGCTCGTTCGAGCCGTTCGCAAACGAAATCGCCGAAGCCGACGACATCGAGGAGCGGTTGCGGGCCAGCATCGACTACGTGCGCGGCGAACTGTCGGATCAATGACCGCCGCCAACGTACGCGGCCGACTCGAGCCGCGTGCCGGCGCAAAATCACATCATCAACAGGAGAACGGAATGATCGAATTCGCGTTGTTCGGCGCGGGACGGATCGGCAAGATCCACGCGGCGAATCTCGCGCGCCATCCGGGCGCGAAGCTGAAGTACGTCGTCGACCGGCATGCGCCGTCGGCCGACGCGCTGGCCCGCGCGCATGGCGCGCAAGTGGCCGACGTCGAGCGCGCGCTCGGCGATCCGGCCGTCCGGGCGGTCGTGATCGCATCGAGCACCGACACGCACGCGGACCTGATCGTCGCGGCCGCGAACGCAGGCAAGGCCGTGTTCTGCGAGAAGCCCGTCGACCTGAGCGTCGAGCGCTCGCGTGCCTGCGCGGACGTCGTCCGGCGCAGCGGCGTGACCTGCATGATCGGCTTCCAGCGCCGCTTCGACCCGACGTTCGCCGCGCTGAAGGCGCGCGTCGAGCGCGGCGAGATCGGCGCGCCGGAAATGCTGGTCGTCACGAGCCGCGACCCGGGCGCGCCGCCCGTCGATTACATCCGCAGCTCGGGCGGCATCTTCAAGGACATGCTGATCCACGACTTCGACGTGTTCCGCTGGATCCTCGGCGACGAAGCGCAGACGCTGCACGCGACCGGCAGTTGCCTGACCGATCCGGCCGTGCACGACGCAGGCGACATCGATTCGACCGCCGTGACGATCCGCACGCGGCGCGGGCTGCTGTGCCAGATCAACACGTCCCGGCGCGCCGCGTACGGCTACGACCAGCGTTTCGAGCTGCTCGGCAGCAACGGGATGCTGCAGGCCGGCAACGTGCGGCCGACCGAGGTGAGCGCGTGGCTCGCGGGAGGCATTGCGACGGACGTGCCGGAGCCGTTCTTCCTCGAGCGCTACCGGCATGCGTACGCGGCAGAGATCGCGCACTTCGTCGACGCGCTGCGCGACGGCATGCCGGTCAGGACGACGATCGACGACGGGCTCGCCGCGCTCGAACTGGCCGAGGCCGCGATGACCTCGTGGAAAACGGGGCGCGTAATCGCGCTGTAACGTCACCGGTCGCAAGTGGCGGCGAACCGCGCAGGCGGGCCGCCGCCGGACGATCGGCAACCCGCCTGGACGATGCGCGGCGAGCGCGCGGCCGCATCGGGAAAATTTGCCGAAGCGGCGCGCGGCATGCGCGTGAAAGCACGTATGATGGCGCATTGATCTGCGTCGCCGACATCCCGCTTTTTCACCACCATGCTCGATCACCTCATCTGCGACTGCGACGGCGTGCTCGTCGACAGCGAAGTCATCGCCGACCGCGTACTGCTCGACACGCTGTCCGCCACGTTCCCGAATCTCGATTTCGAAGCCGCCGCCAAGTCGGCGTTCGGCCAGCAGACGTCGCGCTTCCTGGCGGGAATCGAATCCCGCTTCGGGGTCGAGATGCCCGCCGACTTCATCGAGACCATCGAACACAGCATCGAGAGCGCGCTGGCCCAGTCGCTCGCGCCGATCTCGGGCGTGCGCGACGCGCTGCTGAAGGTGAGCCTGCCGGCGGCCGTCGTGTCGAACAGCCGGCTCGTGCGCGTGCGCAGCTCGCTGAAGCGCGCATCGCTCACCGAGATCTTCGGCGATCGCGTGTTCAGCTCCGAGCAGGTGGCGCGGCCGAAGCCCTACCCCGACGTCTACCTGCATGCGGCGCACACGCTCGGCGTCGCGCCGGAGCGCTGCATCGTCGTCGAGGACAGCGTGTCGGGGTTGAATGCCGCGCGTGCGGCGGGCATGAAGACGATCGCATTCGTCGGCGCGAGCCACATCCCCGACAACTACGCGGACGCGCTGCGCGCGATGGGCATCACGCGGATCATGCGCAAGATGGACGAACTGCCGGCGTTCGTCGAAGCCGGCATCCGCGGCGAATTCGGCGACGTGCAGTCCTGATGGTCGCGCCGGCCCGATCAGGCTGATCGGGCCAGTCCGGCGTGCGCCGGTTCACGCACGCCGTGCTGCGGGCGCGCGAACGCGCCCGCCTTCCCTCAAGCCGGTTCGCAGCAGCGCTCGCGCGCGGCGGCCAGCGCCTCGCGGAACTCGACGAGCTCCGCGATCGTCAGCATCGGCAGCCCGTGCCGTTGCGCGAAACGCTCGACATCGTCGCCACGCGTCATCGTGCCGTCCGGATTCATCAGCTCGCACAGCACGCCGGCCGGCTTCAGGCCCGCGAGGATCGACAGGTCGACCGTGCCTTCGGTGTGACCGCGGCGCGCCAGCACGCCGCCCGGTTGCGCACGCAACGGAAACACGTGGCCGGGGCGCACGATGTCGTGCGGCTTCGCCCCTTCCGCGATCGCCGCGCGGATCGTCGTGACGCGATCGGCCGCCGATACGCCCGTATGCACGCCTTCGCGTGCCTCGATCGAGACGGTGAACGCGGTGCCGTTGCGGCTCTCGTTGGTCTGCACCATTGGCGGCAGCTCGAGCGCACGCACCGTGTCGTCGGTCAGGCACAGGCACACGATGCCGCTGCATTCGCGGATCAGCAGCGCCATCGTCTCGGGCGTGATGCGCTCGGCGGCAACGATCAGGTCGGCTTCGTTCTCGCGGTCGTGGTCGTCCTGCAACACGACCGCACGGCCTGCGCGCATCGCATCGAGCGCGGCGGCGATGCGCGGCGGCACCGGTTCGGAATCCAGCAACGGGAGATCGGCAAAGGCGTCGGCGGGTGCCGACGAAATGGACATCAAGGACATGTGAAACGCTCCTCGCTAATACGATTTGGGCGAAAAACGTTTCAGGGCATTGCAAACAGACAGAACGACAACCCGCTTCGCACACGTGGCGAAGCGGCCCTGGCGGACATGACTATCTGCACATCTTCTCTCATCCGGACTATGACCGTCGGCTCTGGCATTCGACCAGATCTGCTGACCCCGCGCGGATGCGCGGGCGCTCGCGGGCTCGCCGGCTTACGCCAGCCTACCGCCGGTGGGGAATTTCGCCCCGCCCTGAAGACGCACTGATTGCCGGATGGGCCAACCCCATCAGCGGCGGGCCAAGCATACAACAGCTGCGCGCGCGGCGCAGCGAACACCGCCTAAAACCTTACCGACGACCCCGTCTAACGGCATCGTCCAAACCGCCGACAAGCGCACCGCGATCTCGCCCGAACGACGGGAACGCGGCCCGCTTTCGTGCTGCCTGCGCGCTCAGCCGGCCGCGTGCGCTGCATGTGCGGCGTGCGCCGCATCGGGCACGAGCCAGCGCGGCGGCACCTCGGGGCTCACCGTCACGCGAAACGCACGCGCCTCGCTGTCGCCCGGATTGCGCAGGCTGTACGGCTGGTCGGCATCGAACACGATCGCGTCGCCGGTCGCGAGCAACTGGCGGCGCTCATGCACACTGACTTCGAGCGTGCCCTCGCTGACCACGAGGTTGACCGTCGTGCCGGGCGCGCGGCGGGCGCCGGGCTCCGTATGCAGCGGCGCGATCCGCAGCTCGTGGAACTCGGCCGCGGCCGGCTCGCCTTCCGGATACAGCGCGCGCGCCGAGAAGCGGCCATTCGAACTGACGACACGCGACGCGCGCTCGGCCGCCAGGTGCTCGAAGCCGTTCACCGCATGGCGGCGCAGGAATGCGGCGACCGACACCTTCAGCGCCGCGGCGATCTTGCACAGCACCTTGATCGACGGCACGCTGCGCGCCGACTCGATCTGCGCGAGCATCGCGCGCGACACGCCGGACAGCCGCGCGAGCGCATCGAGCGACAACTGCCGCTCGGCGCGCAACCGTGCGAGGTTCACGCCGACGACCTGCTCGAGAACGTCGAGCGACGCGGACGCCCGCGCATCGGCGGCATTGCCGGACTCGAAGGAAGACACGTCGCGCACGAGCGCCAGGGATGAAGACATAGCATTGCCTCCGGGCCGCTTGTGCAGCCCTGCGTATGGGGTAAGCCGGGATCGGAATCGGGGTGCGCCAGCAACGGCGCGTATCGAGACGCTATCACCCGGCCTTGCGCCGGCAAACGAAGTTATCTTCACACCGTTATCAGCATCGCGGAGGAATGCGTTCCTCGCGAACCTTTTCCCGCCGCTATCGCGTCGCTCATTGCGCCGCCGGCGCCGCGCCGCGTGCCGGCCCGCGCGCGTCGAGCCGCATCGCGCACCACGTGACGACGAGCGCCGCGAACGTCACCGCGACGGCGACCCACGGCAGCGCATCGAGCGCGAAGCCGCGATCGAGCGCGAGGCCGCCGAGCCACGCGCCGAGAGCGTTGCCGACGTTGAACGCGCCGATGTTCAGCGTCGATGCGAGATGCGGCGCGCTCGCGGCCTTCTCGACCACGTGCGCCTGCAGCGGCGGCACCGTCGCGAACGCGGCGATCCCCCAGACGAACACGGTGGCGGCCGCCGCGACCGGATGGTGGCTCGTCTTGGCGAACACGACCATCACGGCCATCAACGCGACGAGGATCGCGATCAACGACGGCATCAGCGCGCGGTCGGCAAGCTTGCCGCCAAGCGTGTTGCCGATCGTCAGGCCCACGCCGAACAGCACGAGGATCAGTGCAACCGCGCGCGGCGAATAGCCCGACACGGACTGGAGAATCGGCGCGATGTACGTGAACACGACGAACACGCCGCCGAAGCCGAGCACGGTCATCAGCAGCGCGAGCCACACCTGCGGCTCCTTCAGCACGCGCACTTCGTGGCCGAGGCCGACCGGCCCGCTGTCGCGGCGGTTCGGCACGAGCGCGGCGACGCCGCCGAGCGCCAGCACGCCGAGCGCGGCGACGATCCAGAACGACGCGCGCCAGCCGAGCAGCTGGCCGACGAAGGTGCCGAACGGCACGCCGAGCACGTTCGCCAGCGTGAGCCCCGTGAACATCAGCGCGATCGCGCTCGCGCGCTTGTCGGCCGGCACCAGCGACGCGGCGACCACCGCGCCGATCCCGAAAAACGAGCCGTGCGCGAACGACGTGACGACCCGCGCGACCATCAGCATCGCGTAGCCGGACGCGGTCGCGCACAGCACGTTGCCGACGATGAAGATCGCCATCAGCAGCTGCAGCGCGGCCTTGCGCGGCATGCGGCTCGTCAGCACCGCGAGCAGGGGCGCGCCGGCCGCGACGCCGAGCGCGTAGCCCGTGACGAGCAGGCCGGCCGACGGCAGCGACACGGCGAGATCGTGCGCGACTTCGGGCAGCAGGCCCATGATGATGAACTCGGTGGTGCCGATGGCGAAGGCGCTGATCGCGAGCGCCAGTAACGGAATGGGCATGACGTTCTCCGGGAGGCGGCGGCCGCGGCGCCCGGTCGGTGCCGCACCGCACAAGAAGCGGGATGTGCGCGCATTGTCCCGAATACGCCTATATTTGATAACTGGCGTGGCATTTGAATCATTTTCAAAAATCTTTGGAAAATCCAATGGATCGACTGGGCGATATCCGGCTGTTCGTCGAGGCGGCCGAACTCGGCAGCCTGTCGGCTGCCGGACGCAAGCTGAATCTGACGCCGGCCGCCGCGAGCGCGCGTCTCGCCAAGCTCGAGGCCAAGGTGGCGACGCGCCTCTTCGAGCGCTCGACGCGGCAACTGCGGCTCACCGACGAAGGCCGGCTGTACCTGAACTGCTGCCGCCAGGCGCTGCAGGCGCTCGACGACGCGGACGCGATGCTGCAGGAAGGCCGCAACGTGGTCGGCGGCAAGGTGCGGCTGTCGTCGACCTCCGATTTCGGCCGCAACCAGTTGCTCGACTGGCTCGACGAATTCACGACGCGCCATCCGGACGTCACGTTCTCGCTGACGGCGTCCGATTCGTCGTCGAACCTGTGGCAGGACGAGATCGACCTCGCGATCCGCTTCGCCGCGCCGCCCGACGGCGCGCTGATCGCCCGCCGGCTCGCGACGAACCGGCGCGTGCTGTGCGCGGCGCCGTCGTTCGTCGAACGCCACGGCATGCCGGCCGATCCGCATGATCTGGCCCGCTTCCCGTGCAACGTGATCACGATCGCGTCCGGGCCGATGAACGTCTGGCACTTCACGCGCGGCGACGAGGTGCAGATCCACCGGGTGCCGATCGCGACCGCGTTCGAGACCAATGACGGCGGCCTCACGCGCGAATGGACGCTGCGCGGCCACGGCATCGCGCTGAAATCGCTGTGGGACATCGCCGACGACGTCCGCGCGGGCCGGCTGCGCGTGCTGCTGCCCGACTGGCGGCACCAGGACGCGCCGCTGCACGCGATCTATCACAGCAAGCGCTACATGGCGCCGCGCGTGCGCGTGCTGCTCGATTTTCTCGCCCAACGCTTCGCGCGCGAGGAAGCCGCGCTCGATGACCTGCTGAACGCGTGCCGCTGACGGCCGCGGCCACGCCGTTCAGGGGTCCGAACCCGGCGACCGACGACGTCGCGCGGCCGCAACCCGCCGCCCGCCCGGAGCAGCGCGAAAAGCTATAATGGAAGGCTTTCCCGACGGCTTTTCATGCTTCGCGTGCGCAACCTGCGCGCCGCGCACGGCCGTCCCGATTCACTCTTGACGACGCCCCCAGGTCAACCACTGCGAACGGCGAACCCCCATGACCAAGAAAGTTTACGTAAAGACCTTCGGCTGCCAGATGAACGAGTACGACTCGGACAAGATGGTGGACGTGCTGAATGCGGCCGAGGGCCTCGAAAAGACCGATACGCCGGAAGACGCGGACATCATCCTGTTCAACACGTGCTCGGTGCGTGAAAAGGCGCAGGAGAAGGTGTTCTCCGATCTCGGCCGCGTGCGCGAGCTGAAGGAAGCGAAGCCCGGCCTGCTGATCGGCGTCGGCGGCTGCGTCGCGAGCCAGGAAGGCGCATCGATCGTGTCGCGCGCGCCGTACGTCGACCTCGTGTTCGGCCCGCAAACCCTGCACCGCCTGCCGCAGATGATCGACGCGCGCCGCGCGAGCGGCCGTGCGCAGGTCGACATCACGTTCCCCGAAATCGAGAAGTTCGACCACC
This sequence comes from Burkholderia sp. BCC0405, assembly GCF_902833075.1. Taxonomy (NCBI): domain Bacteria; kingdom Pseudomonadati; phylum Pseudomonadota; class Betaproteobacteria; order Burkholderiales; family Burkholderiaceae; genus Burkholderia; species Burkholderia sp. BCC0405. The sequence goes on along the minus strand of NZ_CADFEO010000019.1, from coordinate 76,320 downwards.
TGCCGCCCGCGCGGGTCGAGGGGCCGAGCGCATTCGTGTCGATCATGGAAGGCTGCTCGAAGTACTGCAGCTACTGCGTGGTGCCGTACACGCGCGGCGATGAAGTGTCGCGCCCGCTCGACGACGTGCTGACCGAAGTGGCCGGCCTCGCTGACCAGGGCGTGCGCGAAGTCACGCTGCTCGGCCAGAACGTCAATGCCTATCGCGGCGCGCTGACGGCCGGCGCGTCCGAGATCGCCGATTTCGCGACGCTGATCGAATACGTCGCCGACATCCCCGGCATCGAGCGGATCCGCTACACGACGTCGCACCCGAAGGAATTCACGCAGCGCCTGATCGACACCTACGCGAAGGTGCCGAAGCTCGTGAGCCACCTGCACCTGCCCGTCCAGCACGGTTCCGACCGCATCCTGATGGCGATGAAGCGCGGCTACACGGTGCTCGAATACAAGTCGGTGATCCGCAAGCTGCGCGCGATCCGCCCCGACCTGTCGCTGTCGACCGACATGATCGTCGGCTTCCCCGGCGAGACCGAGGAAGATTTCGACAAGATGATGGCGCTCGTGCACGAGATGCGCTACGACACCAGCTTCTCGTTCATCTACAGCCCGCGCCCCGGCACGCCGGCCGCGAACCTGCACGACGACACGCCGCGCGAGGTGAAGCTCAAACGCCTGCAACATCTGCAGGCGACCATCGAGGAAAACGTCGCGCGCATCAGCCAGTCGATGGTCGGGAAGGTCGAGCGGATCCTCGTCGAGGGCCCGTCGCGCAAGGACCCGAACGAACTCGCAGGCCGCACCGAGAACAACCGGGTCGTGAATTTCCCGGCGCCGCTCGCGTCGCACCCGCGCCTGATCGGCCAGATGATCGACGTGAAGATCAACCACGCGTACCCGCATTCGCTGCGCGGCGAGCTCGTGCTCGTGAGCGACGACGCGAGCGCAGCCACCCACTGACTGATGCTCAACAGGAGCCCGACGCCACTTTGAAGCCGACCCAAGCACTGGAATTCGTCGCGCCGCGCGACGACAACGCGCGCCTCGCCAACCTCTGCGGCCCGCTCGACGAGAACCTGCGGCAGATCGAACAGGCGCTCGACGTCACGCTGTCGCGACGCGGCCACCGGATCACGATCCGCGGGCGCGGCGCCAAGCTCGCGCTCACCGCGCTCGAGAATTTCTACAACCGCGCGCGCGATGTGCTGTCGGTCGACGACATCCAGCTCGCGCTGGTCGAAGTGCGCCACACGTCCGGCAACGGCCGCCAGGATACGCTCGACGTGCGCTTTCGCGGCGACCCCGACCATCCGTTCGACGACCCGGTCGTGCAGCTCGACGCCAGCGAGCCGGACGAGGAGCCCGCGCCGAAGCTCTACACACGGCGCGCCGACCTGCGCGGCCGCACGCCGGCGCAGCGCGAGTACCTGAAGCAGATCCTGTCGCACGACGTGACGTTCGGCATCGGGCCGGCCGGCACCGGCAAGACCTACCTCGCGGTCGCATGCGCGGTCGACGCGCTCGAGCGCGACCAGGTCAAGCGGATCGTGCTGACGCGCCCGGCCGTCGAGGCCGGCGAGCGGCTCGGCTTCCTGCCGGGCGATCTCGCGCAGAAGGTCGACCCGTACCTGCGTCCGCTGTACGACGCGCTGTACGACCTGCTCGGCTTCGACAAGACGGCGAAGATGTTCGAGCGCCAGATGATCGAGATCGCGCCACTCGCGTACATGCGCGGCCGCACGCTGAACCACGCGTTCATCATCCTCGACGAGGCGCAGAACACGACGCCCGAACAGATGAAGATGTTCCTCACGCGGATCGGCTTCGGTTCGAAGGCGGTGGTGACCGGCGACACGAGCCAGGTCGACCTGCCGCGCGGCCACAAGAGCGGCCTCGTCGAGGCGCAGCAGGTGCTCGGCGGCGTGCGCGGCATCGCGCTCACGCGCTTCACGAGCGCGGACGTCGTGCGCCATCCGCTCGTCGCGCGCATCGTCGAGGCGTACGACGAATTCCACGCGCAGCACCAGGACGGCTGAGCGGCCAGCGGCACCTGCACGCCGCCCCGGCCAGACAGCCCGGCCCGGCCCACCAGACGGCGCGCCGGGCATTTTTTCGCCTGCGTGAATTCGGGTGCGATCGGCCGTTTGGTGTATCCTCAACGCGTCCTAATCGCCGCACGCGTCATGAAATCCTCCCGTTCTCGCAAGTCCGGGCGCGCCCAGTCCGCCGCGCCCGCCTCCCCCCGCCTTTCGCTGTTCGATGCGAAAGGCAAGGCCCGGACCGTCAACGCGCAAGGGCTGCGAATCGACTTCCCGGATGGCCGCAGCCTGATGTTCGACCTGTCGGGCAGTTCGGGGGAAGCGGCCGTCGCGATCGTCGCGCAGCACAATGATCCGGCCATGCGCGCGAAGCTCGCGCTGCAGCCCGAGCATTACGACAGCGTGACGCTGCACGTGGGCGCCGAGCCCGCACCGCGCGAAGACGACACCGAAGACGCGCTGCGCGAGCCGGAGCTCGATCTCTCCGTGCAATACGGCGACGAAATCACGAGCGACGTGCGCAAGACGCTGCCCAAACGCAAGCTGATCGCCGAATGGATCGAGCCGGCGCTGTTCGCCAGCGCGCAGCTCACCGTGCGCTTCGTCGGCGAAGAAGAAGGCCGCACGCTGAACGCCGGCTACCGCCACAAGGACTACCCGACCAACGTGCTGACCTTCGCGTACGACGCGGCGCCCGACGGCACCGTGATCGGCGACCTCGTGCTGTGCTGCCCGGTCATCGAGAAGGAAGCGCACGACCAGGGCAAGCCGCTCACGGCCCACTACGCGCATCTGCTGGTGCACGGCGCGCTGCACGCGCAAGGCTACGACCACGAGACGAGCGACGAGGACGCGGCCGAAATGGAAGCGCTCGAAGTCGACATCCTCGCGAAGCTGGGCTTCCCGAACCCGTACCAGTAAGCCATCTGCACGATGCGCAACGCCGCGATGCTTCCGCCCGCCTACCCGCCGTCGATCGGCGACGGGCGCCTGCTGACGGAAGACGAGCTCGCGGCGTCGCTCGCGCACACGATGCGCGACTGGGACGGCCGGCAGGACCTCTGGCTGTTCGGCTATGGCTCGCTGATCTGGAACCCCGGGTTGCCGACCGTCGCCGCCGTGCGCGGCAAGGTGCATGGCTACCATCGCGGGCTCTATCTGTGGTCGCGCGTGAACCGCGGCACGCCCGAACGCCCGGGCCTCGTGCTCGCGCTCGATCGCGGCGGCTCGTGCTCGGGCATCGCGTTCCGGCTTGCCGGCCCGACCGCGCAGCCGCACCTCGAGACGCTGTGGAAGCGCGAGATGCCGATGGGTTCGTACCGGCCCGCGTGGCTGCCGTGCTCGCTCGAGAACGGCGAACGCGTAAACGCGCTCGCGTTCGTGATGCGCCGCGACGCGCCGACCTATACGGGCAAGCTGCCCGACGCCGTCGTGAAGGAAGTGTTCGGCTGCGCGGCCGGCCGCTACGGCACGACGCTCGACTACGTGAGCCGCACCGTCGACGCGCTGCGCGCGAGCGGCATTCCCGACCGCGCGCTGGAAGGGCTGCTCGCGCGATGCCGATGACGCAACGCGGCGCCCGGCTTGCCGCGCGCCGCGCCACTCGCCCGTTCGAACGAGGAGATGACCGATGAAACCGTCCCGCTGGTCGCGCTGCAAGGTCGCCGCGCTACTCGTCGCCGCGAGCGTCGTGCTGTCCGGTTGCGGAATAATCGGTTGCGGCGGCGCCGCGACCAACGGCGCGGCCGGCGGCGGCTGCTCGACCGGCCTGCGGTTCTGATCCGCGGCCCGACTGCGCCCGCATGCGGCAGAATGCCGCCGTCACGCCGCCCCATCGGCCGACCGCCTTCCCGCGCCGCTCGCCCCCGCGCTTCGCGCACCCGTTTTTTGGCCGCTGCTGCGCCGCCGCCCTTTTCTGGGATAGGATGGACGCAAGGACGACGTCGCCCGGCGCGGCCGTCCGCGAGCGGGGCCCGCGCGAGCTGCCCACCCTGGCCGGGCGGCCGGTGTGACACGGCCGCGTCGTGCCCTTGGTGTATCCTTGCCTACTCCGTGACAGCGCGCTCCGGCATGACCCGGGCGCACCACCATGAACGATTCGTATCCCAGTCGTAAGCCAACCGACAAACCGCAAGAAAAGCGTTCGCTGCTCGAACGCCTGACCGACTTCATCTCGCCCGAGCCCGAATCCCGCGGCGAGCTGCTGGAAATCCTCCAGGACGCCCACGAGCGCAACCTGATCGACGCCGATTCGCTGTCGATGATCGAAGGCGTTTTCCAGGTATCCGACCTGTGCGCACGCGACATCATGGTGCCGCGCGCACAGATGGACGCGATCAACATCGCCGACAAGCCGGAAGATTTCATCCCGTTCGTCCTCGAGAAGGCACACTCGCGCTACCCCGTGTACGAGGAGAACCGCGACAACGTCATCGGCGTGCTGCTCGCGAAGGATCTGCTGCGTTTCTATGCCGAAGAGGAATTCGACGTGCGCGGGATGCTGCGCCCGGCCGTGTTCATTCCCGAATCGAAGCGCCTGAACGTGCTGTTGCACGACTTCCGCGTGAACCGCAATCACCTCGCGATCGTCGTCGACGAATACGGCGGCGTCGCCGGCCTGATCACGATCGAGGACGTGCTCGAGCAGATCGTCGGCGACATCGAGGACGAGTACGACTTCGACGAGGAAGCCGGCAACATCATCTCGGGGCCCGATGGCCGCTACCGCGTGCGCGCGCTCACCGAGATCGAACAGTTCAACGAGACGTTCGGCACCGATTTCCCCGACGACGAAGTCGACACGATCGGCGGGCTGATCACGCATCATTTCGGCCGCGTCCCGCATCGCGGCGAAAAGCTGCAGCTCGGCAACCTCGTGTTCGAGATCCAGCGCGGCGATGCGCGCCAGGTCCACGTGCTGCTGGTGCGCCGCAACCCGCTCGCCAGCCGTCGCGCCGAAACCTCGCACGAAGACTGACCGTCGCGCGCCAGCCGCGCATTCCACAACCGCTCGCCCACTTTCGCTTCACATGGACGATCCGATCCTGTCCCGCCCGGCTGGCGGCCTGCTCGCGCCGGCACCCGGCCGCGCGCTGCCGCGCTGGCACTACCCGGCCGCGCTGCTCGCCGGCGCCGCCAATACGCTCAGCTTCGCACCGACGCCGCACGGCGGCTGGCTGCAACTCGTCGTATTCGTCTGGTTTTTCGCGCAGCTCACGCGCACCGCAAGCTGGCGCAGCGCCGCGCTCACCGGTGGCGCGTTCGGCTTCGGCAACTTCATCACCGGCATCTGGTGGCTCTACATCAGCATGCACGTGTACGGCGAGATGGCCGCGCCGCTCGCGGGCGGCGCGCTCGTGCTGTTCTCGCTGTACCTGTCGCTATACCCGGCGTTCTCCGCCGGGCTGTGGTCGTTCTGCGCCGGCCATGCGTGGCATCGCCGCATGCCCGACCCGCGGCCGTACTCGCCGACCTGGCACGGCGCATTCGCGTTCGCGAGTGCATGGGCGCTCGGCGAATGGCTGCGCGGCACCGTGTTCACCGGCTTCCCGTGGCTCGCCAGCGGCTATCCACAGGTCGACGGCCCGTTCGCGGGCTTCGCGCCGGTCGCCGGCGTGTACGGGATCGCTTGGGTGCTGGCGCTGTTCGCCGCGCTCGTCGTGCAGGCGCTCGCCGCCGCCCGGCCGTCGCCGCTTGCCGAACCCCGCGCCGGCAATGCGCGCGTGCGCATCGCCGCGCCGGCCGGCATCGCGGTCGCGCTGCTCGCTGCCGGTCTCGGCCTGTCGCAGGTCACATGGACCGTGCCCGCCAACAAGCCGCTCACCGTGCGGCTGCTGCAGGGCAACGTGAAGCAGGACATCAAGTTCGAGGAAGCGGGCATCGACGCGGCGATCAAGATGTACACGCAGATGATCGTCGAGAAGCCGGCCGACCTGATCGTCACTCCCGAAACCGCGATCGCGGTGATGATCCAGGAGCTGCCCGAGCCGTTCGCCGTCGCGATCCGCAAGTTCAGCGACACGACGGGCTCGGCCGTGCTGTTCGGCGCGGTCGGCGCATCGGTGACCGAGGACGGCCACTACGTCGACTATACGAACAGCCTGTACGGCGTGACGCCGAACTCGCGCGACATCTATCACTACGACAAGCACCATCTCGTGCCCTTCGGCGAATTCATCCCGTGGGGCTTCCGGTGGTTCGTCGACCTGATGAAGATGCCGCTCGGCGACTTCGCGCGCGGCGCGCCGGTGCAGAAGCCGTTCCTCGTGCACAACCAGCCCGTGATGGCCGACATCTGCTACGAGGACTTGTTCGGCGAGGAAATCGCCGCGACGATCCGCGACAACCCGCAGCCGCCGGGCGTGCTCGTCAACGTGACGAACCTCGCGTGGTTCGGCGACACGATCGCGCTCGACCAGCACCTGCAGATCGCGCGAATGCGCTCGCTCGAGACGGGCCGGCCGATGGTGCGTTCGACCAACACGGGGATGACGGCCGCGATCGATGCGCACGGCCGCGTGCTCGGCCAGTTGAAGCCGTTCACGATCGGCTCGCTCGACGTGCGGATCGAAGGCACGAGCGGCTTCACGCCCTACGTGACGAGCGGCAACAACCTCGTGCTCGCGGTGTCGCTGGTGCTGCTCGCGTTCGGCTTCACGTTCGGCCCCGGGCTGCGCCGCCGCAACGGCAAAAAGAACGGCGACGACCAGCCGGAATGACGCAGCGGGCGGCCGCTGCGCAGTGCGTGGCGGCCGCCGCCAAATGCAACACGCAGCGGCGGCCCACGGCCGCAAACCGGCCGGCCGCTCAGGCCTGCCGGGACGACTCCGCCGATTGAGCCGGCTGCGTGGCCAGGCGCCGCAGGTCGCGGCCCACGGCCTCCATCACCGGCTCCCACGCGCCGAACACAGGCTGCCGGTACAGCGTCGCCGTCGGATACCACGGGCTGTCGTTGCGCTCGAGCAGCCACGGCCAGTGCGGATTCACGTCGAGCAGCACCCAGGTGCGCGCGCCGAGCGCACCCGCCAGGTGCGCGACCGACGTGCATACGGTGATCACGAGATCCAGCGCGCCGATGAACGCGGCCGTATCGTCGAAGCTCGTCAGTTCCGCCGTGAAATCCTCGATCGCGAACCCGGCCGCGCGCGCCGCCGCGACATCCGCCTGCGCACCCGGTTGCAACGAATAGAACGCGACGCCGTCGATTCCGCGGAACGCGTCGGCATAGCGCTCGAGCCCGACGCGCCGGAACGGATTGCGCTGGTGCCCCGCGCTGCCCGTCCACACGAGCCCGACCTTCAGCCGGCGCTCGCCCGCGAGCCGCGCGCGCCATGCGTCGCGCGCGGGCGGATCGGCCCGCAGGTACGGCACCGACGACGCGAGCGTCGACGCTTCCATGCCGAGCATCAGCGGCAGGCCGATCAGCGGCACTTCGTAATCGAAGGCGGGCAGCAATTCGACGCCGCCGCCCGCGCTGAACGCATCCGCATGCGCATCCAGGCTGCGCTGCATCAGCGTGCCCACCTGCGGGAACGTATTCCACACGAGCCGGCCGCCCTCGCGATGCACGCGCTCGGCGAGCGGCGCGACGAAGCGGCAGAACTGCAGCACGTCGCCGAGCCCCTGCTCGCCCCACACGAGCAGCGTCTTGCCGGCAAGCGGCTCGCCCTGCCAGCGCGGGCCCGGCAGCACCGGCCGGCGCCCGCGCAACTCGCCCGAGCCGTCCCAGCGCGCCTCGTGGCCGCGCCAGCCGGCTGCGTAGTTGCCGCGCACGAGCTGGATGATCGCCAGGTTGAACCGGTACGACGCGTCGCTGGGTGCGAGCTCGCACGCGCGCGCCGCGTAGCGCTCGGCGTCGTCCCAGCGCTGCGCCTCCTTCATCGCCATCGCGATGTTGTTCATCGCGAGCGCGTTGTGGGGCGCCAGCTCGACGAGCCGCGCCGCGGACGCGAGCGCGCCGTCCAGGTCGTGCGTCGCGATCCGCGCGACGACGAGGTTGATCCACGCCTGCACGTCGCGCGGATCGGCGCGCACGGCCGCGTCGAGCAGCGCGATCTCCTCCGCGCGGTCGCCGCCCGACAGCCGCAGCGCGATCGCGAGGTTGTTGCGCAGCGACGGCCGCCCGGCATCGAGCGCCAGCGCCGCGCGATACGGCGCCACGGCGTCCGCGTGACGGCCCGCCATCTGCAGCGCGTAGCCGTGATTGAAGTACGCGGCGGCACACGGCTGAACGCGCGCCGCGCATTCGGCCAGCGCGACCGCATCGGCCGTGCGCTGCCGCGAGACGAGCGCGCCGGTGAGCTGCGCGAGCGCATCGGCGTCGACCGCATGCAGATGCGCGGCGGCGGCGAGCCACAGATCGTGCGCGGCACGCTCGCCGCGCGCCTGCGCATCGGCGGCCTGCCCGAGCAGCGCGAGAAAGGGCGGAAGCAGGGGAATGAGGATGTCGGTCGGGTCGTCCATGCGGTCGGAATCGGCAAGCGGGTGGCGCGGCACACGTCGCGCGCGCACCGCAATACGCGCATCTTAACGCCCGCGCGCAGTCGCGCGGCACCCGCGTCGCGACAGGCCGCGCGCGGCCGCCCGACGCACGCCGGTCGCGCCCGTGCAGGCCGCCCGAACGGGGGCCCGCGGTGCGCCCGCCCGCGTTCCGGCCGCATCCGCTCGCCGATCCGGTAAAATTACGCGTTTCAGCACACTAACAAGCCGCGCCGCCGCGCGAGCCGACCCTCCGGGCCCCGCCCGGAGCGCCGCCCGCAACGGAGCGCCAGCGCCACGAAGGCTCTTCATGCTTACGTTTCAGCAAATCATCCTGACGCTGCAGTCCTACTGGGACAAGCAGGGTTGCGCCCTGCTCCAGCCCATCGACATGGAAGTCGGCGCGGGCACGTCGCACGTCCACACGTTCCTGCGCGCGATCGGCCCCGAGCCGTGGCGCGCCGCGTACGTGCAGCCGTCGCGCCGCCCGAAGGACGGCCGCTACGGCGAGAACCCGAACCGCCTGCAGCACTACTACCAGTACCAGGTCGTGCTCAAGCCGGCGCCGGAGAACATCCTCGACCTGTACCTCGGCTCGCTCGCGGCGCTCGGCTTCGACCTGAAGCAGAACGACGTGCGCTTCGTCGAGGACGACTGGGAAAACCCGACGCTCGGCGCGTGGGGCCTCGGCTGGGAAGTGTGGCTGAACGGGATGGAAGTCACGCAGTTCACGTATTTCCAGCAGGTCGGCGGCCTCGACTGCAAGCCGGTGCTCGGCGAGATCACCTACGGCCTCGAGCGCCTCGCGATGTATCTGCAGAAGGTCGAGAACGTGTACGACCTGGTGTGGACCGAGTGGGAGGAGCAAGGCCCGAACGGCCCCGAGCTGCGCCGCCTGTCGTACGGCGACGTCTACCACCAGAACGAGGTCGAACAATCGACCTACAACTTCGAGCACGCGAACGTCGACCTGCTGTTCACGTTCTTCAACAGCTACGAGGCGGAAGCGAAGAAGATGATCGACGCCCAGCTCGCGCTGCCCGCGTACGAGCTCGTGCTGAAGGCCGGCCACACGTTCAACCTGCTCGATGCGCGCGGCGCGATCTCGGTCACCGAGCGCGCGGCGTACATCGGCCGCATCCGCGCGCTGTCGCGTCTCGTCGCACAGGCTTACTACGACTCGCGCGAGAAGCTCGGCTTCCCGATGCTCGGCAACCCGCCGGGCGTGCCGGGCCTCACCACCGACGCCCAGGACGCCGCACAGCCGGCGTGGGCGCCGCCGCTCAAGGTCGAACGCAAGATCGATCAGGACTGACGAGACGAGATTCATTCCAAACATGACGCACAATCATCCCGCCCCCCTGCTCGTCGAACTGCTGACCGAAGAGCTGCCGCCGAAGGCCCTCGCGCGCCTCGGCGACGCATTCGCCGAAGGTCTTGCGCAACGCCTCGCGGCGCGCGACCTCGTCGAAGGCGAACTCGTGTTCGAACGCTACGCCACGCCGCGCCGCCTCGCCGTCGTCGTGCAGAACGTGCGCGCCGTCGCCCCTGACAAGCAGGTCCGCGAAAAGGTCCTGCCCGTGTCGGTCGCGCTCGACGCCGAAGGCAAGCCGACTGCCCCGCTCGCGAAGAAGCTCGCGGCGCTGGGCCATCCGAACCTGTCGATCGCCGATCTCGAGCGCGCGCAGGACGGCAAGGCCGAAGCGTTCTTCATCAACTATTCGGCAGCCGGCGCGACGCTCGCCGACGGCCTGCAGGCCGCGCTCGACGAAACGCTCGAGAAGCTGCCGATCCCGAAGGTGATGACCTACCAGCGCCCGGACGGCTCCGACGTGAAGTTCGTGCGCCCGGTGCATCGCCTGACGGTACTGCATGACGATCGCATCGTGCCCGTCACCGCATTCGGCGTCGACGCCGGCGACACGACGCTCGGCCACCGCTTCCTGTCCGACGGCCTCGTCGCGATCCAGCATGCGCGCGCGTACGCCGACACGCTGCGCGACAAGGGCCGCGTGATCGCGCACTTCGCCGATCGCCGCGAAACGATCCGCACGCAGCTGAACGAACATGCAAACGGCGATACCGTCGTGATGCCCGAGTCGCTGCTCGACGAAGTGACGTCGCTGGTCGAATGGCCGGTCGTCTATCCCTGCCGCTTCGAGGACGAATTCCTGCAGGTCCCGCAGGAATGCCTGATCCTCACGATGCAGACGAACCAGAAGTACTTCGCGCTGACCGACGTCGGCGGCAAGCTGCGCTCGCGCTTCCTGATCGTGTCGAACATCGAGACGAAGACGCCGGGCGAGATCATCGAAGGCAACGAGCGCGTCGTGCGCCCGCGCCTCGCCGATGCGAAGTTCTTCTTCGAGCAGGACAAGAAGAAGCCGCTCGCCGACCGCGTGCCGCAGCTCGCGAATGTCGTGTATCACAACAAGCTCGGTTCGGCGCTCGCACGCGTCGAGCGCCTCGAAGCGCTGGCCGGCGAGATCGCGCCCGCGATCGGCGCCGACGCCACGCTCGCGAAGCGCGCCGCGCGTCTCGCGAAGGCCGACCTGCTGACCGACATGGTCGGCGAGTTCCCGGAACTGCAGGGCACGATGGGCACGTACTACGCGCGCCACGACGGCGAAGCCGACGACGTCGCGCTCGCCTGCGCCGAGCACTACCAGCCGCGCTTCTCCGGCGACGCACTGCCGACCACGCCCGTATCGACCGCCGTCGCGCTCGCCGACAAGCTCGAGACGATCGTCGGCATCTGGGGCATCGGCCTCGCGCCGACCGGCGAGAAGGATCCGTTCGCGCTGCGCCGCCACGCGCTCGGCGTGCTGCGCCTGCTGCTCGAGAAGCAGCTGCCGCTCGATCTCGTGTCGCTGCTGCGCACGGCCCACGCGCGCTTCGAAGGCGTGCCGGGCGTGGCCGAATCGACCGATGCGATCCTCGCGTTCTTCATGGATCGCCTGCGCGGCCTGCTGCGCGAGCGCGGCTATTCGGCCGGTGAAATCGACGCGGTGCTGAGCCTGAACCCGACGCGCATCGACGATCTCGTCGCACGCCTCGACGCGGTGCGCGAATTCACGCATCTCGTGGAAGCGGAAGCGCTCGCGGCCGCGAACAAGCGGATCTCGAACATCCTGAAGAAGTCGGAAGGCGGCGCGAACGGCGCGGTGCAGCCGGCGCTGCTCGTCGAAGCCGCCGAGAAGGCGCTGCACGAACAACTCGCGGCCGTGACGCCGCACGTGCAGTCGCAGCTCGAGGCGCGTGCGTACACGGGCGCGCTGTCGGCGCTCGCCGCGCTGCGCGTGCCGGTCGACACGTTCTTCAACGACGTGATGGTCAACGCGGAAGATCCGGCACTGCGCGCGAACCGTCTTGCACTGCTGTCCGCGCTGCACCAGCAGATGAACTGCGTCGCCGACATCTCGAAGCTCGCCGCATAAGGGCCTCACGATGCCGACCAGCCCCAACCGAAAGCTCGTCGTCCTCGACCGGGACGGCGTGATCAACGTCGATTCGGATGCGTTCATCAAGACGCCCGACGAATGGATCGCGCTGCCCGGCGCCCTCGAGGCGATCGCCCGGCTCAACCACGCGGGTTATCGCGTGGTCGTCGCGACCAACCAGTCCGGCATCGGTCGCGGGCTGTTCGACATGGCCGCGCTCAACGAGATGCATCTGAAGATGCATCGCGCGGCGGCCTCGGTCGGCGCACGTATCGACGCGGTGTTCTTCTGCCCGCACACGGCCGAGGATCACTGCGACTGCCGCAAGCCGAAACCCGGCATGATGCAGATGATCGCCGAGCGCTTCGAGATCGACCCCGGTCACACGCCGGCCGTCGGCGATTCGTTGCGCGACCTGCAGGCCGGCGTCGCGGTCGGCTTCCAGCCGCACCTCGTGCTCACCGGCAAGGGCAAGAAGACGCTCGCCGCCGGCAACCTGCCGCCCGGCACGAAGGTTCACGACGACCTGCGCGCGTTCGCGCTCGATTTCCTTTCACACGAACACGAGTGATGCGGCCGCCGCGCGCATCCTCCCTAACGCCAGACTCACGCCGATGCGCTTCGTCCGCTCCCTGCTGCTGCTGATCTACTTCATCCTGTACACGGTGCCGTACGCCACCGCGTGCTTCATCGCCTTTCCGTTCATGCGTCCCGACGCGCGCTACTGGATGGCGGCCGGCTGGTGCAAGTCGACGCTGTGGGTCGTGCGCTGGCTGAACGGCATCCGCTACCGGATCGAAGGGTTCGAGAACCTGCCCGACGGCCCGGCCGTGCTGCTGTCGAAGCACCAGTCCGCATGGGAAACGCTCGCGTTTCCGGCGCTGATGCCGAAGCCGCTCTGCTACGTGTTCAAGCGCGAGCTGCTGTACGTGCCGTTCTTCGGCTGGGCGCTCGGGCTGCTGCACATGGTCAACATCAACCGCAAGGAAGGCAAGAACGCGTTCGCTTCGGTGATCCGCCAGGGCAAGAAGCGCCTGTCGGAAGGCGCATGGATGATCATGTTCCCGGAAGGCACGCGCACGCCGGTCGGCAAGCAGGGCAAGTACAAGACGGGCGGCGCGCGCTTCGCGATCGAAACCGGCGCACCCGTCGTGCCGATCGCGCACAATGCAGGCCGGGTGTGGCCGCGCAACTCGTTCACGAAATTCCCGGGCGTCGTCACCGTGTCGATCGGCAAGCCGATCCCCAGCGAGGGGCTGACGCCCGATGCATTGAACTCGCAGGTCGAAGCATGGATCGAAGCGGAAATGCGCCGGATCGATCCGGATTCGTATCGCCAGGCGGGCAATGCCGGCACGCGCGATGCCGCGCGCGTCTGACGCCTCCAGGTTGCAGCCGTTGCGTACGACAAAAAGAAGCGAACTGATGAAACAGCGTCCGCGGCCACGGCCTGCCGTCGTGGCCCTCGATCATCGCCAGATGGACCTGCCGCTCTTCGACGGGCCGGCCGCCGCACCGTCGGCGCCTGCTACGCCGCCGGCGCCGCCCGAAGCGGCACCCGCCGCGCCCCTCGATCCGGGTCCGGCACCCGACCGCTCGCGCGTGCGCACGTTCGCACTCGACAGCCGCGTGCTCGAATACCGCCTGAAGCGCTCCGCGCGCCGCACGATCGGCTTCACGATCGACGGCAGCGGGCTGTCGATCACCGCGCCGCGCTGGGTCACGCTCGCCGACATCGAAGCCGCGATTTCCGAGAAACAGCGCTGGATCTTCGCGAAGCTCGCGGAGTGGAAGACGCGCACCGAGCAGCGCGCGCTGCCGCAGATCGACTGGCGCGACGGCGCGCAGCTTCCGTATCTCGGCAAGACGGTGACGATCGCGCTCGGCGCGGGCGCCGTCTCGTTCGATGCCGATGCGCTGCGGCTCTCGTTGCCGCTGTCCGTGCAGGCCGACATGCAGCAGATCAAGGATCGCGTGCAGGGCTGGCTGCAGGGCGAAGCCAAGCGGATCTTCGGTGAACGCCTCGCGGTCTACGCGGAGAAACTCGGCGTCACGTATTCGGTGTACGCGCTGTCGTCGGCCGCGACGCGCTGGGGCAGCTGCTCGAGCGACGGCAAGATCCGCCTGAACTGGCGGCTGATCCATTTCCCGATGTCGATCATCGACTACGTCGTCGCGCACGAGCTGTCGCACCTGCGCGAGATGAACCACAGCCCGGCCTTCTGGCAGACCGTCGAATCGATCTTCCCCGAGTTCCGCGAGGCGCGGCACACGCTCAAGCATCATCCTCCCGAGTTGCTGCCGTCGCTTTGACGCGCGCGGCTTCGCCGCCAACGAAAAAGGGCGACGCGGGTCACCCCGCATCGCCCTTTTTGCTGCTGCGGCGCACGTCGCGCGCCGCCGCCCGGTTCATCCGGCGCTCAGTGCGCCTTCTTCTGAATGAACTCGATCTTGTAGCCGTCCGGATCCTCGACGAACGCGATCACGGTCGTGCCGTGCTTCATCGGGCCCGCTTCACGCGTGACCTTGCCGCCTTGCGCCTTGATCTTGTCGCAGGCCGCGTACGCGTCGTCGACTTCCAGTGCGAGGTGACCGAAACCCGTGCCGAGGTCGTAGGACGGCGTATCCCAGTTGTGGGTCAGTTCGATCACCGTGTTATCGCTTTCATCGCCGTAGCCGACGAATGCGAGCGTGAACCTGCCTTCCGGATAGTCGTCGCGGCGCAGCACCTTCATGCCGAGCAATTCGGTGTAGAACTTGATCGAGCGGTCGAGATCGCCGACTCGCAGCATCGTATGCAGCAATCGCATGTGTTGTACTCCTGTGGGGACTTTCCAGAACCGGGAACTCTACCAGAGTCGGGTGAACTTCGCCGGGGGCGCCCAGCCGGGGGCGCCTAGCCTGGAACGGCCAACCGGGGCGCTTGCCCGGAGCGCGGCCGGTACGGCCCGTCGGCGCCGGGCGGCGCAAGTACGACGGCGGAAACCGGCACCATCCGGCTCACCCGGCTACCGTACCGATCGGGGAACATCCTTCCGCCTCGCACCCAAAACGGGCATGCGACCCGCCGCCCGAACGCGGCCGCCACTCTCCCCTGCGGCCACACTGCCGTGCGAAACCGCCGATTCGAGCGCGCCGGATGCGCCGCCCTCCCGATCTTGCAGCCGCCATACCGGACCGGCGAGGTTCGCCGGTGACCACGCTCGCCGCCCCCGTGCGCCGCGCGCTCGACACGCGCGCCGTCGGCCTGATGCTGCTGCGCGCAATCCGGGGCCTCCAGCAGGTCGCGATCAAGCGCACGAACGCCGCGATCGCGCCGACGTTCCAGGCGGGCTGCGCCCGGTGATCGCGGCAGTGCTGCTGTGGGGGCTGGGCCCGTTCGCGCGGTACGCCGCTGTTCCGGGCCGACGGCACGTTCGATGCGGGTCTTGCGGCCGGCGTGCTGTTCGCCGGCGAATTCATCGGTGCGTTGTGTTCTTCGGGCTGACGCTGACGAGTGCGTCGTACATGACGACCGTGCGCAACACGCGCGCGTCCACGCAAATAAAAAGGCTGCCCGCAGGGCAGCCTCTTCGGCACACATCCGATCCAGCTCGCGCGACCGGCCTCAACCGGCCTTGCGCACCGCCGCGAGCGCCTGCGCGACGCCGACGTATTCGGCCACGCTCACGTCCTCCGCGCGGCGCGCGAGATCGAAACCGAGCGCGTCGAAGTCGATCGTCTCGCGATAGTCGCCAAGCGTATTGCGCAGCATCTTGCGGCGCTGCGAGAACGCGGCGGTGACGATTTCGCCGAGCAGCACCGGATCGACGTCCGGCAGTTCGTGCGGCTCGTACGGAATCATCCGGACGATCGCCGAATCGACCTTCGGCGGCGGCTGGAACGATTCCGGCGGCACGTCGAGCATCTTCTCCATCACGTAGCGGTACTGCAGCATCACCGACAGACGCGAAAACGCCTTCGTGCCCGGCTCCGCGACCATCCGCTCGACGACTTCGTTCTGCAGCATGAAATGCTGGTCGATGACCGCATCGGCGAACGTCATCAGGTGAAACAGCAGCGGGCTGGAAATGTTATACGGCAGGTTGCCGACGATCCGCAGCGACGGCTTGTCGCCGGGCGCCGCGAGAGAACGGAAATCGAACGCGAGCGCGTCGCCCGCGTGCAGTTCGAGCAGCGCGCCGAAGCGTTGCTGCAGGCGCCCGATCAGGTCGCGGTCGAGCTCGACCGCATGCAGCGGCGACTCCGGCGTCGCGAGCCGCTCGATCAGCGGCTCGGTCAGCGCGCCGAGCCCGGGGCCGATCTCGACCATGCGCTGGCCGCGCGCGGGGCCGATCGTCGAGACGATCGAGTCGATCACGCCGTGATCGACGAGGAAGTTCTGCCCGAAGCGCTTGCGCGCGAAATGGCCTTGGTGCTGTCTGCTGTTCGACATCGACTGAGTAAAACGAAAAATACGACGAAAGAGGGGAAGCCGGGCCGCGTCAGGCCGTGCGGCGATGGCGCGCCATCGTGACGGCCGTGTCGAGCGCGGCGATCATGCTGCCCGGATCCGCGCGGCCCGTGCCGGCCAGATCGAGTGCCGTGCCGTGATCGACCGACGTCCGGATGATCGGCAGCCCGAGCGTCACGTTGATGCCCTCGCCGAACGTCGCATACTTCAGCACGGGCAGGCCCTGGTCATGGAACATCGCGAGCACGCAATCGGCGTCGGCAAGATGGCGCGGCTGGAACAGCGTATCGGCCGGGTACGGGCCGCGCGCGTCGATGCCCTGCGCGTTCGCGCGGGCCAGCGCCGGCGAGATCACGTCGATCTCCTCGCGGCCGAGATAACCGTTCTCGCCCGCGTGCGGGTTCAGGCCCGTCACGAGGATGCGCGGCGCGGCCAGGCCGAAGTCGCGCCGCAGGTCGCGGTCGATGATCGCAAGCGTCTCGACGAGCCCGTCGATCGTGAGTGCGGCCGACACGTCCTTCAGCGGCAGGTGCGTGGTCGCGAGCGCGACGCGCAGCGGCTTGTGGCCGGTACCGGCCAGCATCATCACGACACGCGGCGTATGCGTGCGCTCCGCCAGGTATTCGGTATGGCCGGTGAACGGCACGCCTGCATCGTTGATCGTGCTCTTCTGCAGCGGCGCGGTGACGATCGCGTCGTACCGGCCTGCCAGCGCGCCGTCGATCGCCGCGTCGAGCAGCCCGAGCACGTACGGGCCGTTCGCCGCGTCCAGCTTGCCCGCCTGCACGGGCACGGCGAGCGCGTGATGTGCGACCGACACCGGCCCGCCGCCGGCCAGCGTGGCCAGCTCGGCGCCGACGGCCGCCGCGCGCGCGTCGAGCAGCGCCGCATCGCCGAGCACGGTGAAATGCGCGTCGGGCCAGCGCTGCGCAGCATCACGCAGCGCCTGCACGGTCAGCTCCGGGCCGACCCCCGCGGGTTCGCCAGTCGTGATCGCGATCTGCAGCGCGGGCGTGGTCATCTGAAGCGCGCTCAGTTCGCCGGGCCGACGCCGCCGATCTTGTACTGCACGTACGACGAATCGCGCAGTTCGCGCAGCCAGTCGGCATACGCCTGCTCGGCCTTGCGCTGGCCGATCGCCTGGCGCGCGATATCCATCTGCTGCTGCACCGAACCTTCCGCTTCGCGCCGGCTCAGCACCTGGATCAGGTGATAGCCGTACTCGGTACGGATCGGCTGGCTGATCTGGCCGTCCTGCAGGTTGTTCATCGCGCGCTCGAACTCCGGCACGGTCTCGCCCGGGCTGATCCAGCCGAGATCGCCGCCTTGCGACGCCGAACCGTCCTGCGAGTAGGTGCGCGCGAACTTCGCGAAATCGCCGCCGGCCTCGACCTGGTTGCGGATGTCGATCAGTTGCTGGCGCGCCTGGCCTTCCGACTTGCCTTCGCCCACGCGCAACAGGATATGGCGCACGTGTGTCTGGACGATCTTCGGTGCGGCGGCCGTCGCGCCCTGGCTCTGGCGGCGATCGACGAGACGCACGATCTCGAAGCCGTCCGGCACGCGGATCAGCGTCGGGTTGACCTCGCCCGGGCGCAGCTTCGATGCGGCGTCGACGACGTCGGCCGGCAGTGCGCTCGGCGCCTTGAAGCCGAGGTCACCGCCGTTCTTCGCGTCGTTCGCTTCCGAATTGTTCTTCGCGAGCTTCTCGAAATCGGCGCCCGCCTTCGCCTGCTGCAGCAACGCGTCAGCCTTCTTCTGCGCGGCTTCGATGTCGGCCTGCGGCGCGTTGGTCGGCGCCTTGATGAAGATGTGCTGGAAGCGCAGGTCCTGCTGCTGCGACGCGTTCGGCCCGCGCTGGCTCGCGATGTAGTTCGCGACCTCGGCGTCCGACACGGTGATCTTGCCGTCGACCTCGCGCTCGCGCAGCTTCGACAGCATCAGTTCGGTGCGCGCGTCGCTCGTGAAGATGCTCCAGGGCACGCCTTGCGCCTCGAGACGCGCGCGGTACTGCTCGAGCGTCATGCCGTTCGCCTGCGCGAGACGCTGCAGCGTGGACTGCACGGTCGCGTCGTCGATGCGGATCCCGTCGTCCTTGGCCTTCTGCACCTGGATACGCTCGAGCACCATCTGGTTCAGCACCTGCGCGCGCAACTGGTCGGTCGGCGGCACGGGTGCGTTCTGCTGCTGCAGCCGGCGCGCGATCAGGCCGGCACGCTGGTCGAGTTCGCGGCCCGTGATCACGTCGTTGTTGACGACCGCGACGACTTCGTCGGCGAGCTGCGCACCTTGCGAACCGAGCGCCTGTGCCGCGGCCGGCGCGGCGGCGAGCAGCGCGGAGGCCGCAGCGAGGCTGGACACGACTGCCGCGAAACGAAGGGTTTTCTTCATTGCCACTGGAACTCCATTGAAATCGTGCTGACCGGTGCAGACAAGCCGGCGTTACTCGTAGTTGCTGAAGCGGGACATCGGCGGCGGCGGCGGCGGCAGCGGCGTGTAGCCCGGCACCCCGGCGCGGAATGCGGACACGAGGCCGTTGTCGACGGTCGACAGGCCCTTGAGCGTCAGCTGCATCATGACTCGCGTCGACGAGTTCTGCTGTCCCGACGAATTGATGCCGTTCGCGGCCCGTTGCACCCCGACTCCGAGCGCCCAGCAGTCCGCGTCGTATTGTAAGCCGACCAGACCGTCGACCACGCGATCGCCGGCGAGGTCGTAGTTGAAGCGGCCGATCGCATACAGGCGGCGCGTGAGCGGCCATTGCGCGGATACCAGGAACTGGTTGATCGGCTGGTTGTCGAGCGTGGTGTTCGAGCGCGTATAGCGGTAGCCGACGTTGATCACGCGGCGCTCGCCCGGGCTGTAGCCGAAACCGACGCTCGACTTCACGAGCTGGTTGTTGTTCTGGTTGTACTGGAACGCCGTCTCCGACATGAAGCCCGAGCCGAGCTTCAGCGCGGCGCCGACGATCAGGTCCGAGTGGCGCGCCAGTACGGCACTCTGCCCGGAATTCAGCGTGACACGCTGATCGGCGAAGTAATACTGCTGCGCGATCACGAAGCGCGCACGCTCGTCGCCGGTGCGCGGATCGATGAAGCGCGACGTGAGGCCGGCCGTGATCCGGTTCGCATCGGCGATCCGGTCGTTGCCGACGAACGTGTTCGGCTGGTAGATCTCCGCGAGGCCGAAGTCCGATTCCGCGGTATCGAACAGCGGTGCGTTCGACTGGTTGCGATACGGCGTGTACACGTAGTACAGGCGCGGCTCGAGGGTCTGGATGAAGTCCTGGCCGAACAGGCGCACCGAGCGGTCGAAGATCAGGCCCGAGTCGAAGGTCACGGTCGGGATCGACTCGGTGAAGCGCTTCGGGTTGTTCGGCGTGGTCGACGACAGGTAGTTCAGGTCGTACGACGCGAAGTGGTACTGGACCTTCGGCACGACGAAGTAGCCGGGGCCGTACACGCCGTACGCGATGTACGGATTGAACGCGATCCGGTCACCCTGGGTCGCATCGGCGGTCGTGATGCGGAACCGTGAATAGTCGGCTTCCGCGCCGAAGTCGAAGCCGCCGACGTTGTACTTCGTGTACTTCACGTTCAACTGCGGCTCGCGGCTATACGGCGCGATCGACGGCGGCAGCGTCTGCCAGTGCTGGTAGCGCGCGAGCACCGACCACGGGCCGTTGTTGTACGTGAGGCCGGCTTCCTGCTGGTACAGCGTCTGCGTCCCGTTGATGAACTGGTTCGCCGAACCGAGATCTTCGGGATAGGTGTTGTCCGAAACCTTGTTGTAGTAGACGTAGCCGCCGAAGCCGCCGCCGAAGTTCTGCTGGTGCTGCCAGTAGATCGCGTAGCGGTTGCGGTGCGCGAGCCGGTCATCCGGCAGGTAATTGGCCGTAAACGTGCCCGAATACGACGGCGACAGGTAGCGGAACGTCGCCTCGGCCATCACGCCGCGCCGCGAGATGATGCGCGGCGTGAGCGTCAGGTCGCGGTTCGGCGCGATGTTGAAGTAGTACGGCAGCGTCAGCTCGAAACCGTTGCTCGAGTTCATCGAGAACGTCGGCGGCAGGAAGCCGCTGCGCCGCTCGCCCGACAGCGGGAACGTCATCCACGGGCTCGCGAAGATCGGCACGCCCTGGAAGAACAGCACGCCGTTGCGCGCGGTGCCTTCGTCGGCGCCCGTATCGAAGTCGAAGCGGCTGCCCTTGATGTACCACGCGGGGTTCGTCGAGCACTGGCACGCGGTGTACGTGCCGTTGACGAACACCGAGCGCTCGTCGTCGACCATGTCGACGCGCTCCGCGCTGCCCGACCCGCCCGTCATGTTGAAGTGATACTTCGGCGCCGTCATGAAGCCCTGGCTCGCCTCGATCTTCAGGTGCGCCTCGGGGCCCGCGAACGACATGCCGCCATTGATCACCCTGACCTGGCCGTACGCATCGGCCATGTCGGTATCCTGATCGTAGTGGATCGCGTCGGCCTTCACGATGGCGTCACCGCGCCTCAGCTCGGCCGAACCCTTCGCGGCGAGATCCTGCTCGGCCGTGCCGCTCGTGTGGTCGGCGATCACGAAGGCGGCCGGCTTCGAGCCGTCCTTCAGCGGATGATCCTCGAGCTGGGGCGCGAGACGCAGATCCCACGGCGAGTCGAGCGGCTGCGGCTGCGCGGCCGCGCCCGACAGCTGCGCGTACGACACGGCCGGCACGAGCCCGGGCACGGCCAGGAGCGCGAGCGCGAGCCGCCGTTTGCGCGGCGCCCCGTCACCGGGGAAAACATTCGGGAATAGCGGTTTGGGCGGCATCTATCGTTTGGCGAATCGCCCCTTGTCAACCGCGCCGTCACGGCACATTCGCGCGCGGCGGCCCGCACCGTCGCACCGCGACTGCGGCTGAGCGCAAACCGGGGAGGCGATCGGGCGGACGGCGCGGCAGGCAGCGGGCCTGCACGGCGGAAGCTGACGCGGGGCGCGTCAAAAAAGTCGTGGGGTATTATATGGCAAGACGTTCCCCCCTCCTCCGAGTTTCATGACGCCCCCATCCGCCGCATCCCAGCCCGACGCCCGCCTCGAAGCGCTCACCGCGTGGCTGCACCCGCTCGCCGAACGCCATGCGCTCGACCTGTCGACCCTCTCGCCCGCATCGTCGGACGCCAGTTTCCGCCGCTATTTCCGTGTCGCATCGGCCACGAGCGCCGGCGGCACGCTGATCGCCGTCGACGCGCCGCCGCCCGAGAAATGCCGCGAGTTCGTCCAGGTCGCGCAACTGCTCGTCGCGGCCGGCAACCATGTGCCCGACGTGCTGGCCCACGATTTCGACGCGGGCTTCATGCTCGTGACCGATCTCGGCCGCACGTCGTACATCTCGGTGCTCGATCCGGCCGACCCGGCCGCCGCAAAACCGCTGATGCGTGCGGCGCTCGACGCGCTGATCCGCTTCCAGCTCACGTCGAAGCCCGACGTGCTGCCGCCGTTCGACGAGGCATTCCTGCGCCGCGAGATGGAGCTGATGCCCGAATGGTTCGTCGGCCGCCACCTCGGCAAGCCCGTCACCGACGCGATGCGCGGCACGCTCGACCGCACCTTCGCGCTGCTGGTCGCCAGCGCGCACGCGCAGCCGCAGGGTTTCATGCTGCGCGATTTCATGCCGCGCAACCTGATGGTGTGCGAGCCGAACCCGGGCATCCTCGATTTCCAGGACGCCGTCTACGGGCCGCTGACGTACGATGTCGTGTCGCTGCTGCGCGACGCCTTCATCAGCTGGGACGAGGCGTTCGAGCTCGACTGCTTCGCGTACTACTGGGAAAAGGCGAAAAAGGCCGGCCTGCCGGTCGACCCCGATTTCGGCGAGTTCTACCGCCAGCTCGAATGGATGGGGCTGCAGCGCCACATCAAGGTGCTCGGCCTGTTCGCGCGTATCAATTACCGTGACGGCAAGCCGCACTACCTGAACGACCTGCCGCGCTTCATCGCGTATGCGCGCAAGGTCGCGCTGCGCTACCGCCCGCTCGTGCCGTTCGCGAAGCTGCTCGACGAGTTCGAGGGCAACGCACCGGCCGACGTGGGCTATACGTTCTGATCGCTCCGACTCTCCTGAAACCCGGCCGAACATGAGCAACACCCTGACCACGGCGATGATCTTCGCCGCCGGGCGCGGCGAACGGATGCGCCCGCTCACCGACACTCGCCCGAAGCCGCTGCTCGAAGCGGGCGGCAAGCCGCTGATCGTGTGGCAGATCGAAGCGCTCGCCCGCGCGGGCATCGAGACGATCGTGATCAACCACGCGTGGCTAGGCGAACTGATCGAGGCTGCGCTCGGCGACGGTTCGCGCTGGGGCGTGCGGCTCGCGTATTCGGCCGAGGGCGAGGCACTGGAAACGGCCGGCGGCATCGCGAAGGCGCTGCCGCTGCTCGAGCGCGACGGGCGGTCGACGGTGTTCGTCGCGGTGGCCGGCGACGTGTTCGCCGAGTTCGATTACGGGACGCTCGCCGCCCCTGCAGCGCGCATGTCGGCGCTCGACGCGCCCGCGATGCATCTCGTGATGGTGCCGAATCCGCCATTCCATCCGTCCGGCGATTTCGTGCTCGATGGCGACGGGCGCCTGTCGCTCGACGGTGGCGAGCGCGTCACGTTCGGCAGCATCGGCCTGTACGACACGCGAATGTTCCGCGGTCTCGCGCCCGGCACGCGACGCGCACTGACGCCGTACTTCCGCGCGACGATCGAAGCCGGCCGCGCAAGCGGCGAACTGTACGAAGGCATCTGGGAGAACATCGGCACACCCGCGCAGCTCGGCGAGCTGGATGCGCGGCTGCGCGCCGCGGAGTGACCGGCTGACGGGTCGTCGGGACGATCGATCGGATGGCCGGTTGGTCCGCTGGTTGGCCGACCGGCAAACCGGCCGGGTTGGCCTGGCTGAACAACAGGACCAGCGCCTGCCGGCCCCTCATGCCGGCGCGACTCCCGCCCGCCAAGCCTACTGCCTTCCCGCTGCGCGCAGCACCGCCGCTCACGCGGCTTCCGCCTCTTCCCCGCCCGCCGCCGCGCGCTGCTGCTGCAGCGCCCACATCTGCGCATACAGCCCGTCGGCGCGCACGAGTTCGTCGTGCGTGCCGCGCTCGACGATCCGCCCGTGGTCCATCACGAGGATCTGCTGCGCGTGCACGACCGTCGACAGCCGGTGCGCGATCACGAGCGTCGTCCGATGCCGCGCGATCTGGTCGAGTTCGTGCTGGATCGCGCGCTCCGAGCGCGAATCGAGCGCCGACGTCGCTTCGTCGAACAGCAGCACCGGCGGATCCTTCAACAACGTGCGCGCGATCGCGACGCGCTGCTTCTCGCCGCCCGACAGCTTCAGCCCGCGCTCGCCGACCGGCGTGTCATAACCCTTCGGCAAGCTTTCGATGAAATCGTGGATGTGCGCGGCACGCGCGGCCGCGATCACCTCGTCGCGGGTCGCGGTCGGCCGGCCGTATGCGATGTTGTAGTAGATCGAGTCGTTGAACAGCACGGTATCCTGCGGCACGATCCCGATCGATGCGCGCAGCGAGTCCTGCGTGACGTCGCGGATGTCCTGCCCGTCGATCCGGATCGCACCGCCCGCCTGCCGGTCGAGATCGTAGAAGCGGAACAGCAGCCGCGACAGCGTCGACTTCCCGGAGCCGCTGTGGCCGACCACCGCGGTCGTCGTGCCCGCGTCGATCGTAAACGACACG
This sequence comes from Burkholderia sp. BCC0405, assembly GCF_902833075.1. Lineage (NCBI taxonomy): Bacteria > Pseudomonadati > Pseudomonadota > Betaproteobacteria > Burkholderiales > Burkholderiaceae > Burkholderia > Burkholderia sp. BCC0405. Next base: position 52,199 of record NZ_CADFEO010000019.1, on the reverse strand, counting down.
TCGTACAGGATCTGCCGCGCCGGCTCGTACGCGAAATTCACGTGCTCGAAGCGCACCTGCGCGCCGGCGACCGCAAGCGGCCGCGCATCGGGCAGGTCGGCGACTTCCTTCGCGGCCGACAGCAGCCCGAACATCCGGTCCATGTCGGTGAGGCTCTGCTTCAGCTCGCGGTAGACGACGCCGAGAAAGTTCAGCGGAATGTACAGCTGCAGCATGAACGTGTTGATCAGCACCAGATCGCCGAGCGTCAGCTTGCCCGCGAGCACGCCCTGCGTCGCGCGCCACAGGATGAACACGAGCCCCGTGCCGATGATCGCCTGCTGGCCGAAGTTCAGCACCGACAGCGAGTTCTGCGAGCGGATCGCGGCCTTGCGGTAGCGCTTCAGGTTCTCGTCATAGCGCTGCGCTTCCCACTCCTCGTTGCCGAAGTACTTCACCGTCTCGTAGTTGATCAGCGAATCGATTGCCCGCGAATTCGCGCGCGAATCGAGTTCGTTCATCGTGCGGCGGAAATGCGTGCGCCAGTTGGTGACCTTCACCGTGAACACGATGTACGTGACCAGCGCCGCGAACGTCACGTACGCGTAATACGCCTCGTACTTGACCACGAAGAAGCCGAGCACGAGCCCGACCTCGACGAGCGTCGGCAGGATGCTGTACAGCGAATACGAAATCAGTTGCTGGATGCCGCGCGTGCCGCGCTCGATGTCGCGCGACATGCCGCCCGTCTGGCGCTCCAGGTGAAACCGCAGCGACAGTCCGTGCAGGTGCCGGAACACCTGCAGTGCGAGCTGGCGCACCGCGCTCTCGGTGACCTTCGAGAACAGGATCTCGCGCAGCTCGGTAAACAGCGAAGTGGACAACCGCACCAGCGCATACGCGACGACCAGCAGCCCCACGCCGCCCGCGAGCACGATGCCGGCCGACTGTTCGGCGCGGCCGATCGCGGTGATCTGCTGTACGTAGGACAGGTGGTCGACGATGCGCTTCATCACGACCGGCACGCCGAGGTTCGCGACCTTCGCGCCGATCAGGCAGCCGAGCGCGAGCGCGACGCGCCATTTGTAGGTGGCCAGGTACGGCAGCAGCGACCGGATGGTCTGCCAGTCGTTGCGGGGCCCGGTTGAAGCCGGCGCGGGCTCACCGGAAGCAGGAAATCGGCGCATGGGGGGAAGGATCGGCGGCGGTGCCGGACGCGTGCAACGGCGGCCGGCTCGCTCACTTTCTCGTACAATTTGCGAACGTTGTATTGTCGCAGAAGCCGCTTCGCGCCGCTGCCGGCGCCCTCGCCGGCCGGGCTGCGCGCGGCGGCAAATTCATTACAGGATGAAAGCCCCCGCCATGACCGATTCGACCCTCGAACTTCCGGCAAAGCAGCCCGCGCTGCGCGTCGTCCCGCAACCGCACGACGCGAACGTCCACGGCGACGTGTTCGGCGGCTGGATCATGTCGCAGGTCGACATCGCCGGCTCGATCCCCGCGAGCCAGCGCGCGAACGGTCGCGTCGCGACGGTCGCGGTCAACTCGTTCGTGTTCAAGCAGCCGGTGTTCGTCGGCGACCTGCTGAGCTTCTACGCGACCATCACGCGCACCGGCAACACGTCGATCACGATCGACGTCGAGGTGTACGCACAGCGCATGCGCCTGATGGGTGAAGTCGTGAAAGTCACCGAGGCGACGCTCACCTACGTCGCCACCGGCACCGACCGCAAGCCGCGGCAACTGCCGCCGCTCTGACGGGCGAGCACCGCGCGACGGCGCCCTCCGCCTGCCGGCGGCCACCTCAGTGCGTGGCCGTCAGCCCGAACTCCCGCATCGCGGGCAGGAAATCGTGGTTCAGCTTCGGCTTGCGCGACAGCTTCACCAGCACGTAGCGCTGGAACGGCGCGAGCCGCTGCCACTGCGCGAGCGCGGGCGCCGACAGCCCGGCCAGCGCGCTCTGCTGCACGAGCGACTCGGGCACCGTATCGGTGGCGCGCCAGGTCGGCTGCTCGTCCGGCTGGAACCACGATGGTTCCAGATCCGCGTGCGTGCGCAGCATCTCGAACAGCGCGTGATCGAAGTTGGGCTCGATCGCGGTGTCGTCGTCGGCCGGAAAGCGCGCGAGCAGCTTGCGGTCCTCGAGCGGCAGCAGCTGCCACTGCTCGAGCGAAATCCGCAGACCGAAGCGGTCGAGGTTGAAACGCACGATCATCGGGATGTACGTGAAGTTTTCCGACGAATCGTGTTCGAAGTTGAATAGCAACGGAGCGTCGCTGAGTCCCATGGTCGTTACCTGACGTGGCGGATGCCGGCGCGGCCGGCTTGCCTGAGGTATTTTAGAACCTCTGCGCGCGGGCGGCGGACACGATTGCCGCCGGCCTCGCGCCGAATCAACGGGAGTGCTCGTGAATCCGACCGAATCCGGTGACATGCGCGACGAACCGCGCGGCGCGATCGAACTGACCGTGCGCCGCACGCGCGGCGGCGCCGTCGAGACCGCACACGACTACGTGGGCCAGGAATGGCCCGTCGCACTCGTCTTCAACGGCATCTCGCATGCGGTGATGATGTGTACGCCGTGCGACCTCGAAGCGTTCGCGGTCGGTTTCGCGATCTCGGAAGGGATCGTCGCGCGCGGCAGCGATATCAAGGACATCGAGGTGATCCTGCACGCCGACGCGCCGCTGCCGCATGCGGAAGTCCACCTGGAGGTCGTCCAGCAGGCATTCGCCGCGCTGAAGGACCGGCGCCGCGCGCTCGCCGGGCGCACCGGTTGCGGCGTGTGCGGAATCGAAAGCATCGACCTGCTCGACCTCGCGCCCGAACGCGTGCCCGACACGGGCTTTCTCGCGCGCCTCGCGCCCGACGCGCTGGCGCGCGCGGCGCACGGGCTGCCGGCCCACCAGGCGCTCACGCAGCTCACGGGCGGCCTGCATGCGGCCGCGTGGTGCGACGCAACAGGCGCGATCCGGATCGCGTTCGAGGACGTCGGCCGCCACAACGCACTCGACAAACTGATCGGCTCGCTCGTGCTGTCACGCGCCGACGCGACCGACGGCTTCGTGTTCCTGTCGAGCCGCGCGAGCTACGAGCTCGTGCGCAAGGCCGCACGGGTCGGCATCCCGCTGGTGGCGACGATCTCCGCACCATCGTCGCTCGCGATCGCAATCGCGAAAGCGGCCGGCTTGCGGCTCGTCAGCTTCTGCCGCGAAACCGGGCACGTCGACTACGGCACGGCCTGATCGCGAGCGCGAACTCACGCCGACGATACGCCGCCAGCGCGACCCGCTCCGTCAGTCGAACTGACGGAAGTCCGGCTTGCGCTTCTCGAAGAACGCCGTCATCGCCTCGCGCGCTTCCGGCGCGCGCAGCATCGCCGAGAAGTGGGCCGCCTCTTCGGCCATCCGCGCGTGCGTCGCCACACCGCCCGTATCCTTCAGCAGCGCCTTCGTCACACGCAGCGATGCCGCCGGCAGCGCCGTGAGCTTCGCCGCCTGCTTCGCCGCGAACGCGTCGAGCTCGGCCGCCGGCAGCACGCGATTGACGATGCCGATCCGGTGCGCCTCCAGCGCATCGAACGCCTCGCCGAGCAGCAGCTTCTCGGCCGCTACCTGATGGCCGGCCAGACGCGGCAGCAGCACGCTCGACGCGGCTTCCGGGCACAGCCCGAGCTGCGTGAACGGCAGCGAGAACGTCGCGGTGTCGGCCGCGTACACGAGATCGCAATGCAGCAGCATCGTCACGCCGACACCGATCGCCAGGCCCGGCACCGCGGCCACGATCGGCTTGCTCGCGCTGCTGATCCGCGCAAGAAACTGGAACACCGGAGCGGTGTCGTCCTTCGGCGGCGACTTCAGGAAATCCTCGAGATCGTTCCCCGCGGTGAAATTGCCGTCGCCACCGCGCAGCAGGATCACGCGAATCGCCTTGTCTTCCTGGGCTTCGGCGAGTGCGTCGGCCATCGCCTGGTACATCGCCGCCGTCAGCGCGTTCTTCTTCGCCGGGCGCGCGATCGTGATCGTCATCACGCCATCGGCGCGTTCCACTTGAATTTCGGCCACAACCGTCTCCTTTGACTTTCCTCTATCGGAATGAAAAAACGGTGCGCGAGCTCGTGGCCCGCGCACCGTCGTCGCTCTTGTTCCGCCCCGCTTACAGGCGTTCGATGATGCCCGCGGCGCCCATGCCGGTGCCGACGCACATCGTGACCATCCCGTACTTCAGGTTACGGCGGCGCAGGCCGTGCACGACGGTCGCCGCGCGGATCGCGCCGGTCGCGCCGAGCGGGTGGCCGAGTGCGATCGCACCGCCCATCGGGTTGACCTTCGACGGGTCGAGGCCGAGATCGCGCATCACCGCCAGCGATTGCGCGGCGAACGCTTCGTTCAGCTCGATCCAGTCGAGATCGTCCTGCTTCAGGCCGGCAGCCTTCAGCGCGGCCGGGATCGCTTCCTTCGGACCGATGCCCATGATTTCCGGCGGCACGCCACGCACCGCGAAGCTCACGAAGCGCGCGAGCGGCGTCAGGTTGAACTCCTTGAGCACCTTCTCCGACACGACGAGCAGCGCACCCGCGCCGTCCGACGTCTGCGAACTGTTGCCGGCCGTGACCGAGCCCTTGTTCGCGAACACCGTGCGCAGCTTCGCGAGGCCTTCGATCGACGTATCCGCACGCGGACCTTCGTCGAGCTTGATCTCGCGCGTCTTCACGTCGACCTCGCCCGTCGCCAGGTTCGGGAAACGCTCGGTGATCGTGTACGCGGCGATCTCGTCGTCGAACTCGCCGGCCTGCTGTGCGGCAAGCGCCTTGCGGTGCGACTCGACCGAGAACGCGTCCTGGTCTTCGCGGCTCACCTTCCACTGCTCGGCGACGCGCTCGGCCGTCAGGCCCATCCCGTACGCAATGCCGAAGTCTTCGTTGCGATCGAAGATGTGCGGCGACATCGACGGCTTGTTGCCCATCATCGGCACCATGCTCATCGATTCGCAGCCGCCCGCGAAGATCGCGTCCGACTCGCCGACGCGGATGCGGTCGGCCGCCATCGCCAGCGCCGTGATGCCCGACGCGCAAAAGCGGTTGACCGTCACGCCGCCGACCGTCTGCGGCAGGCCCGCGAGCAGCGCGCCCATCCGCGCGACGTTCAGGCCCTGCTCGGCTTCCGGAATCGCGCAGCCGATGATCGCGTCCTCGATCAGCTTCGTGTCGAAGCCGGGCACCTGCGCAACCGCCGACTTGATCGCATGGACCAGCAGCTCGTCCGGGCGCGTGTTCTTGAAGACACCGCGCGGGGCCTTGCCGATCGGCGTGCGGCTGGCGGCGACGATGTATGCGTCTTGCAATTGTTTGCTCATTTGAGACTCCTTGCCTTATCCGCTCGCTCAGTTACGCACCGGCTTGCCGGTCTGCAACATGCCCATGATCCGTTCCTGCGTCTTCTGCGTGCCGAGCAACTCGACGAACGCGCGGCGCTCCAGCGCGAGCAGCCACTGCTCGTCGACGAGGCTGCCGGCTTCGACGTCGCCGCCGCACACGGCTTCGGCGATGCGGCTCGCGATCAGGTAGTCGTGGTCGCTGATGAAGCGGCCGTCACGCATGTTGACGAGCGATGCCTTGATCGTCGCGATCGCCGACCGGCCTGCGACCGGCACGTCCTTCGCGCGCAGCGGCGCGCGGTAGCCGGTTGCCGCCAGCGCGCGCGCTTCCTTCTTCGCGGTGTCGAGCAGTTCGAACACGTTGAAGACGATCGTGTCGGACGGCTTCACGTAGCCCATCGCACGTGCATCGTGCGCGGACGCCGACACCTTCGCCATGGCCGCGTTCTCGAACGACTTCGTGACGAACTTCAGGATGTCGGTGGTCGCGTTCGCGGCCGTTGCGGCCTCCGCTGCGCGCAGCGCGGCTTCCTTCAGGCCGCCGCCCGCCGGCACGAGGCCGACGCCCACTTCGACGAGACCGATGTAGCTCTCGACGTGCACGACGCGCTTCGCGCTGTGCAGCATCAGCTCGCACCCGCCGCCGAGCGCGATGCCCGACACGGCCGCGACGACCGGCACGTTCGCGTACTTCACGCGCAGCATGCCTTCCTGGAACTTCTTCACGAATGGCTCGATCCCCTTCGCGCCGCCCATCATGAACGCGGGCATCGCCTCTTCGAGGTTCGCGCCAGCCGAGAACGGGCCGCCCGGCGTGCCGAGCTTCAGCGACGTCGGCTGCCAGATCACGACACCCTTGTAGTCCTTCTCCGCGAGTTCGATCGCCTGCACGAGGCCGTCGATCACGCTCGGTCCGATCGTGTTCATCTTCGACTTGAACGACACGATCACGACGTCGTCTTCACCCGCACGGTCGTCGACCCATGCACGCACGGCATCGGTCTCGAACAGGGTCTTGCCGTACGTCTTCGGATCGGCACCGGCTTCGCCGAGCAGCGGTGCGCGGAACACCTGCTTGTCGTAGACCGCGAGGTCCGAACGCGGCACGAAGCGCTTCGCTGCCGGTGCCCACGAGCCTTCGGCCGTGTGCACGCCGCCCTTCTCGGCAACCGGGCCGTCGAGTACCCACGACGGCAGCGGCACGTTCGCGAGCGCCTTGCCGGCCGCGATGTCTTCCTGCACCCACTCGGCGACCTGCTTCCAGCCGGCGGCCTGCCAGCCTTCGAACGGGCCTTCGTTCCAGCCGAAGCCCCAGCGGATCGCGAGGTCGACATCGCGCGCGTTGTCGGCGATCGATTCGAGATGCACGCCGATGTAGTGGAACACGTCGCGGAAGATCGACCACAGGAACTGCGCGTGCGGATGGTCCGTTTCACGCAGCAGCTTCAGGCGTTCTGCCGGCGGGCGCTTCAGGATGCGGCCGACGGTTTCGTCCGCCTTCGCGCCCGAATCCACGTAGGTGCCCGTCTTCGCGTCGAGCACCTTGATCGCCTTGCCTTCCTTCTTGTAGAAACCGCCGCCCGTCTTCTGGCCGAGCGCACCCTGCTTCACCAGTTCGGCGAGCACGGCAGGCGTCTGATAGACCGGGAAGAACGGATCGTCGGCGAGGTTGTCCTGCATCGTCTTGATCACGTGCGCCATCGTGTCGAGGCCGACCACGTCCGCGGTGCGGAACGTTGCCGACTTCGCGCGGCCGAGGCGGCTGCCCGTCAGGTCGTCGACTTCGTCGAAGCGCAGGCCGAACTTCGCGGCCTCGGTGATCACCGCGAGAATCGAGAAGATGCCGACGCGGTTCGCGATGAAGTTCGGCGTGTCCTTCGCGCGCACGACGCCCTTGCCGACGATGCTCGTCAGGAACGTCTCAAGCTGGTCGAGGATCTCCGGACGCGTATGCGCGGTCGGGATCAGTTCGACGAGGTGCATGTAGCGCGGCGGGTTGAAGAAGTGCACGCCGCAGAAGCGCGACTTCAGCTCGTCCGAGAAACCTTCGGACAGCTTCGTGATCGACAGGCCCGACGTGTTGGTCGCGAAGATCGCGTTCGGTGCGATGTGCGGCGCGACCTTCTTGTACAGGTCGTGCTTCCAGTCCATCCGCTCGGCGATCGCCTCGATCACGACGTCGCACTCGGCGAGTTTCGCGATGTCGTCTTCGTAGTTCGCTGCCTCGAGGTACTTTGCGTCGTCCTTCACGCCGAACGGCGCGGGCGACAGCTTCTTCAGGTTCTCGATCGCCTTCAGCGCGATCGCGTTTTTCGGGCCTTCCTTGGCCGGCAGGTCGAACAGCAGCACCGGCACGCGCGCGTTGATGAGGTGCGCGGCGATCTGCGCGCCCATCACGCCGGCGCCCAGCACGGCGACCTTGCGAATCAGGAAATTGCTCACGGGATGTCTCCGGATAGTGTCGTGCAGCGCGGGAGGTGTGGGCTGCACGGCGAAGTGAGTACCAGGAACCGTTGCGTTCGGGCGACGCGCAGCGCGCGCCGCCCGGGCTCGCGTCAGAACAGCGATTCGTCGACTTCCATCAGCGTCTTCGAACCGGCGCGCGCGGCGCGGATCGTCGACGCCGTCTCGGGCAGCAGGCGCGCGAAGTAGAAGCGTGCCGTCGCGAGCTTCGACTTGTAGAACGGATCGCCCGACGCTTCCTTGTCGAGTGCGAGGCGCGCCATGCGCGCCCAGAAGTACGAGAACACCAGGTGGCCGACGGTGCGCAGGTACGGCACGGCGGCAGCGCCGACTTCGTCCGGGTTCTGCATCGCCTTCATGCCGATTTCCATCGTCAGCTTCTGCACCTTGTCGCCGATGTCGGCGAGCGGGTTGATGAACTCGGCCATTTCCGGCTTCACGCCTTCGGCTTCCGCGAATTCCGTGACGAGCTTGCCGAACTTCTTCAGCTTCGCGCCCATGTCGCCGAGCACCTTGCGGCCCAGCAGGTCGAGCGACTGGATCGAGTTCGTGCCTTCGTAGATCATGTTGATCCGCGCGTCGCGCACGTACTGCTCCATGCCCCACTCGGAGATGAAGCCGTGGCCGCCGTAGATCTGCATCGCGTGGTTGGTCGACTCGAACGCGTTGTCGGTCAGGAACGCCTTGATGATCGGCGTGAGCAGCGCGACGAGATCGGCTGCTTCCTTGCGCACCGCTTCGTCACCGTGCGACAGTTCCTTGTCGATCTGCAGCGCGGACCAGTACGTGAATGCGCGCGCGCCTTCGGCGTAGGCCTTCTGCGTGAGCAGCATGCGGCGCACGTCCGGGTGCACGATGATCGGGTCGGCCGGCTTGTCCGGTGCCTTCGGGCCCGTCAGCGAGCGCATCTGCAGGCGCTCCTTCGCATACGTGAGGGAGTTCTGGTATGCGACTTCCGTGAGGCCGAGGCCCTGCATGCCGACGCCGAGGCGCGCGGCATTCATCATCACGAACATCGCGTTCAAGCCCTTGTTCGGCTCGCCGACCATCCAGCCCTTCGCGCCGTCGAGGTTCATCACGCACGTCGAGTTGCCGTGGATGCCCATCTTGTGCTCGATCGAGCCGCACTTGATGCCGTTGCGCTCGCCCGGCTCGCCCGCCGCGTCGGGGATGAACTTCGGCACGATGAACAGCGAGATCCCCTTGGTGCCCTGCGGCGCGTCCGGCAGGCGCGCGAGCACGAGGTGGATGATGTTCTTCGACATGTCGTGCTCGCCGCTCGAGATGAAGATCTTCGTGCCGCTGATCGAGTACGAGCCGTCGCCGTTGGGTTCGGCCTTGGTGCGCAGGATGCCGAGGTCGGTGCCGCAGTGCGGCTCGGTCAGGCACATCGTGCCCGTCCATTCGCCCGTCACGAGCTTCGGCAGGTAGCGCTGCTGCAGTTCCGGCGCACCGTGTGCGTGCAGGCACTCGTAGGCGCCGTGCGACAGGCCCGGATACATCGTCCAGGCCTGGTTCGCCGAGTTCAGCATTTCGTAGAGCGCGTTGTTCACGAACGCGGGCAGGCCCTGGCCGCCGTACTCCGGATCGCAGCCGAGTGCCGGCCAGCCGGCCTCGACGTACTGCTGGTAGGCTTCCTTGAAGCCGGTCGGGGTCTTCACGACGCCGTCGCCTTCATACGTGCAGCCTTCGCGATCGCCGACCTGGTTCAGCGGGAACAGTACCTCGGAGCAGAACTTGCCCGCTTCCTCGAGGACCTGGTTGATCGTGTCGGCGTCGAGGTCCGCATGCTTGGGCATTTGCTTGACTTCGGCTTCGACGTTCAGAAGCTCGTGCAACACGAATTGCATGTCGCGCAGCGGCGCGGCGTACTGTCCCATGACTCTCTCCAAAGGTGGGCAAAACGGCTCGAGCTCCTGGCGGGCGGATCACGCGCCGCTAACGGCTCTCGCTCTGATACGAAACAATCGTCTTTTCCAGCGCGGCCCACGTGAGGCGCACGGCGTCCGGCGAATGCAGGAAGCGTGCGTCGTGATGCAGGCCGAGCGTGAAGCTGTACAACTCGAAGAGCATCAGGTCCGGATCCGTATCCGCACGCAGATGGCCTTCTTCCTTCGCCTGCGAAATGGCACGCAGCATCGCGGCACGCCAGGCCGTCACGCTTGCGATCAACTGCTCGCGCACGGGGCTGTCAGGCCGGTCGTCGTACTCGACGGCACCGCTGATGTAGATGCATCCGGTCGTCACCTCCTGGATGCGCTTCTCCGTCCAGCGGGCCAGCATCGCCCGAAGGCGCGGCAAGCCTCGCGGCTCGCGCAGGCTCGGAAAGAACACCTCGTTTTCGAAACGATGGTGGTACTCGCGGACGACCTCGACCTGCAGATCCTCACGCGATCCGAAGTGCGCGAACACGCCGCTCTTGCTCATCTGCATGCGCTCGGCCAGCAGGCCGATCGTCAGCCCCTCCAGCCCGTCCCGGCTGGCGAGGTCCAAAGCAGCTTCAAGTATCGCGGCACGCGTCTGTTCGCCTTTTCGCATAGCTATTTCTGTAACCGTTCGGGGGTTCGAATAAAATCGAACGGCCGTACTATTATTGAGTGCGGCCGCTCGCGAAACAAGGAAATTATTAGAAACCGGTGTCTAACCGAGCCGCTATTTTGCGCGATTCCGGCGGGACCGGAGCGGCTTTTCCGCACGAACGTGCGGACAGATTTTTAAAGCGAACGCTTAGTCTTCGTCAGTCGTAACCACCGACCGTCAGCGCCTTCATCACGAGGCGATAGGTCGTATAGGCGAGCCAGTTCAGCATGCGCTCGATCCGGGGGCGCGCGGCGAATCGTGCGGGATCGATTTCCCGGCCGTCGGCAAACGCGGCCGCGATCGCGTCGCGCAGTTCGTTCGTGACAGCATCGTAGCGCACCAGCACGACATTCGCCTCGTTGTTCAACATCAGGCTCAGCGCGTCCAGGTTCGACGAGCCGACCGTCGCCCAGTTGTCGTCGATCACGGCCACCTTGCCGTGCAGCATCGTCTTGTCGTATTCGGCCACGCGCACGCCTGCGCGCAGCAGCGCGTGATAGAGGAACGGCACGGCCGTATCGAGTGCCGCGAATTCCTTGCGGCCGATCAGGATCCGCACGTCGACGCCGCGTCGCGCGGCGCCCGACAGCGCACGGCGCAGTTTGCGGCCCGGCATGAAGTACGGATTGGCGAGCAGGATCCGCTGGCGCGCCTGGCCGATTGCGGCGAGATACGCCTTCTCGATCGCGCGGCGGTTCACGACATTGTCGCGCGCGACGAACGCGATGCTCGGCTCCGTCACGACCCGCAGCGCACCGGCCTTGATCCACCGGTGGCTGCGCATCCAGCGCCGGAACATCTCGGGGAATGCCTCGCCGCCATGCAGCCCGGCCGCGTATTGCGCATACGGCTTGTGGCCGAACATGATCCGGTGCCACTGCAGTTCGAACGCGGCTCGCACGTCGGACACCGCGGGCCCCGCCATCTCGACCGCGAAATCCCAGCGCGGAAACGGCAGCGTCGCGCCGCCCTGCGCGTAGTCGTCGATGATGTTGATGCCGCCACAGAATGCGACTGCATGATCGATCACCGCGAGCTTGCGATGCGTGCGCGAAAAGCCGAAACGGCCGAACAGGAAACGGTTGTAGATGCAGTGCTCGACGCCGGCCGCCACCCATGTGTCAAACAACGGCAGGCGTGCGGTGCCGATGCCGTCGGTGATCACGCGCACGCGCACGCCGCGCTGCGCCGCGCGGATCAGCGCGTCCGACACCGGCCGGCCGGCCGCGTCGTCGCAGAAGATGTAGGTTTCGAGCATCACCTGCTCGCGGGCGGCATCGATCCGTTCGATCAATGCCCGGAAGAATGCGCCGCCGCCCTCGCACAGCCTGACGGTGTTGCCCGACGTGAAGGCGAGCCGCGACGCGGAACCGCGTTCCTGCAGGAACATCTGCCGCAATTGCGCGAAGCGCTTGCGGGCTTCCGCCGTCATGCGGACGAGCCGTGCGGCGCGCGCGCGAGTGCCACGCGTGCGGGCAGTTGCAGGATCGCTTCGGCGTTCGACGGCGAGAAGCAGCGCGCGGCCGCCTCGCGGAACGGCAGCCATGCATGGTCGACGTGCTCGCGCGGCGACAGCGTCACGTCGACGCGATGCGGCACGCACAGGCCGAACCAGTGTTCGGTGTTGCGCGTGACGCCCGGCGCATAGCGGTGCAGGTATTGCGGATAGATCGTGTATTCGATCCGGTGGCGCCAGTCGACGAGCACGCTGGCCGGCACGTCCGGCGTGCCGATCGCGATGCCGGTTTCTTCGGCCACTTCGCGTGCGGCGGTGACCGCGAGCGGCTCGTCGAGCGCGTCCTTCGAGCCGGTCACCGATTGCCAGAAATCGGGCTGGTCGGCACGCTTGATCACGAGCACATCGAGGTCGGGCGTGTAGATCACGACAAGAACGGATTCGGGGATTTTCGGCGGCTTCGTCATCGTTGTTTCATGCAGCACGGGGCCGCGCGCCGGGCATGTACTCCGAACGGGCGGCAAGTGCTGCGACTGTACCGCAAAAAACGAAAAAGGCGCATCGCTGCGCCTGTTTCATGTGCGTCGTGTGCGCGCGAACGCACACACGACCGGGTACGAAGCGCGTTACGCCTTCGGCTGCTCCGGCTGACGCAGACGGATGTGCAGTTCGCGCAGCTGACGCTCGTCGACCGGGCTCGGCGCCTGCGTGAGCAGATCCTGCGCACGCTGCGTCTTCGGGAACGCGATCACGTCGCGGATCGAATCGGCGCCGGCCATCATCGTGACGATGCGGTCGAGACCGAATGCGATACCGCCGTGCGGCGGCGCGCCGTACTGCAGTGCGTCCAGCAGGAAGCCGAACTTCAGTTGCGCTTCTTCCGCACCGATCTTCAGCGCGCGGAACACCTTGCTCTGCACTTCCTCGCGGTGGATACGCACCGAGCCGCCGCCGATTTCCCAGCCGTTCAGCACCATGTCGTACGCCTTCGCGAGACAGCGGCCCGGATCCGTCTCGAGGTACTCGAGGTGCTCGTCCTTCGGGCTCGTGAACGGGTGGTGCGCAGCGACGTAGCGCGCATCTTCGTCGTCGTATTCGAACATCGGGAAGTCGACGACCCACAGCGGCTTCCAGCCGGCCTGGACGAGCCCGTTCGCCTTGCCGAATTCCGAATGGCCGATCTTCAGGCGCAGCGCGCCGAGGCTGTCGTTGACGACCTTCGCGCGGTCGGCCGCGAAGAAGATGATGTCGCCGTCGTCCGCGCCGGTGCGCTCGAGGATCGCCGCGATCGACGCGTCGTGCAGGTTCTTGACGATCGGGCTTTGCAGGCCGTCACGGCCCTTCGCCTTCTCGTTGACCTTGATCCATGCGAGACCCTTCGCGCCGTAGATGCGCACGAATTCGGTGTAGCCGTCGATGTCGCCGCGCGACAGCTCGCCGCCCTTCGGCACGCGCAGTGCCGCGACACGGCCGTCCTTCGCGTTGGCCGGCGTGCTGAACACCTTGAAGTCGACGTCCTTCATCGCGTCGGTCAGCTCGGTGAACTCGAGCTGCACGCGCAGGTCCGGCTTGTCCGAACCGAAACGCGCCATCGCTTCCGAGTACGGCATCACCGGGAATTTCGCGTCGAGTTCGACGTCGATCGTCGTCTTGAAGATGTGACGGATCATGTCTTCGAACAGGTCACGGATTTCCTGCTCGCCGAGGAACGACGTTTCGCAGTCGATCTGCGTGAATTCCGGCTGACGGTCGGCGCGGAGATCTTCGTCGCGGAAGCACTTGGTGATCTGGTAGTAACGGTCGAAGTTCGCGACCATCAGCAGCTGCTTGAACAGCTGCGGCGATTGCGGCAGTGCGAAGAACTGGCCTGCGTTCACGCGCGACGGCACGAGGTAGTCGCGCGCGCCTTCCGGCGTGCTCTTCGTCAGCATCGGCGTCTCGATGTCGATGAAGCCCTGCTCGTCGAGGTACTTGCGCGCCTCGATCGCGACGCGGTAGCGCAGACGCAGGTTGTGCTGCATCTGCGGGCGGCGCAGGTCGAGCACGCGGTGCGTGAGACGCGTCGTTTCCGACAGGTTGTCGTCGTCGAGCTGGAACGGCGGCGTGACCGACGCGTTCAGCACGTTCAGTTCGTGGCACAGCACTTCGATCTTGCCGCTCTTCAGGCCGGCGTTGACCGTGCCTTCCGGACGGTTGCGCACGAGGCCCTTGATCTGCACGCAGAACTCGTTGCGCACGCCTTCGGCGGTCGCGAACATTTCCGCGCGATCCGGGTCGCACACCACCTGCACGAGGCCTTCACGATCGCGCAGGTCGATGAAGATCACACCGCCGTGATCGCGGCGGCGCTGCACCCAGCCGCACAGCGACACGGTTTGGCCCAGCAGGTGTTCGGTCACGAGACCGCAGTATTCAGTACGCATCGACATGATGTTTGCTTTCGTTCGGTTTGATCAACGGGCGCCGCAACGCGCGGCCCGGGCGATGATTCTTTACTTACAGCGGCGGCTCGACGGGGCGGCGTGCAGGCGCCGGAACCGGCGCCGGGGGCGCCACCACGCCCATCGAGACGATGTACTTGAGCGCGGCATCGACCGACATGTCGAGTTCGATGACTTCGCTCTTCGGCAGCATCAGGAAGAAGCCCGACGTCGGGTTCGGCGTCGTCGGGATATAGACGCTCACGTATTCTTCCGTCAGATGATTGAGCACGTCGCCACCCGGCGTGCCGGTCAGAAACGCGATCGTATACGAGCCGCGACGCGGGTATTCGATCAGCAGCGCCTTGCGGAACGCGTTACCGCTGCTCGACAGCAGCGTGTCCGACACCTGCTTGACGCTCGTGTAGATCGGCCCGACGACCGGGATGTGACGCACCACGGCGTTCCACCACGTGACGAGCTTCTGGCCGATGAAATTCTGCGTGGCCAGCCCGACGACGAAGATGAACGCGAGCGTCAGCACCGCGCCGATCCCCGGCAGATGGAAGCCGAGCAGCCGCTCGGGCTGCCACGATTCGGGCAGCAGGAGCAGCGTCTGGTCCATCGTGCCGATGATGAGACCGAGCACCCACAGCGTGATCGCGAGCGGGACGAGAACCAGCAGGCCGGTCAGAAACACCGATTTCAGGGTCGTCTTTTTCATCATCTGCCGTCAATGAACCGCGCCAGCGGCGCGGGTTGGTCGCAGCCCGGCCGGGCCGCGACGGTCAACTGCCGGCGGCGGGCGCTGCAGCCGGGGCGGGCGCGGCGCTCGTCGTCGTGCTTTCGGAACTGCTCGATGCAGCCGGTGCAGCCGCGGCGGGCGCCGCTTCCGTCGCTGCCGCCGGTGCTGCGTCGCCCGACGCCGTCGCCGGCGCGCTGGTGCCGCCCGAACCGCCGCGGAAATCGGTGACATACCAACCCGAACCCTTCAGCTGGAAGCCCGCAGCAGTGACCTGCTTGCGAAACGCGTCCTTCCCGCATTCCGGGCACTGCGACAGCGGCGCGTCGCTCATCTTCTGGAGTACGTCCTTCGCGAAACCACACGCTTCGCATCGATAGGCGTAGATCGGCATGATATTTTTCCCGCGGAAACTGGAAACAGCTTGCAAAACCTTGAATTATAGCCGAAACCCTGCCGCGCTCCGGCAATGGCCGCGACACCCGCGCATCAGCGGCGACGCCACGTGAGCCAGCGCTCATGTCCTTCGAACACGGGCAGTGAATCGGTCACGGGCAAATCCTCGATCAGCTCGAAGTGCGGCGTGAGCAGCGCATCGAGTTCGGCCCGCTCGATTCCGAACGGCGGCCCCTTCGGTTTCGCCGTCAGGAAGAAATAGCCGGCCAGTAATCCGTCCGCAGGCAGCAGCTCGGCCATGCGCGCCGCATAGCCGGCGCGCATGGCCAGCGGCAGCGCGCACAGGAACGCGCGCTCGTACACCCAATGCACGTCGAACGGCGGCCGGTACGCAAAGAAATCGGCCTGCTCGACGACACCCGCATGCGCGCCGAGTTGCGCCTTCGCGGCAGCCACCGCCTGCGCGGCGAAATCGATCGCACGCACGGGCCAGCCGGCTTCGGCCAGCCACCCGGCTTCCTGCGCACTGCCGCAGCCGGGAATCAGCACCGTGCACGGCTCGAGCCGGTGCGCGAACACGCCAAAACCCTCGGGCACGCCACCGAATTCCCACGGTGTCACGCCACGCTCGAAACGCTCGTCCCAGAACGATGCGTTGCCGGGATCGCGTGTCGCGAAATCGGCGGCTGACGGTGTAGCGGGTTGCTTCGGATCGGACATCGCCCTGCTCCTTTCGGTCATGTGCCGTACGCGAGCGCGAGCAGCACACGCGCAACGAGCGCCCCGACGCCAACGGCGAGACCGAAGATCAGCAGCGCCTGCAGCAACCGGTTCGTCCGCTTCTGCTCGACGAGGATCTGGCGCATCAGGTCCTCGCTCGCCGCGCGCGGCGCATCATGGCGCGCGGCCATCGCATGGTGGATCAGGCGCGGCAATTGCGGCAGCGTCTTGCTCCACTGCGGCGCCTCGACCTTGAAGCGCTCGTACCAGCCGCGCAGGCCGATCTGCTCGGTCATCCAGCGCTCGAGGTACGGCTTCGCGGTCTTCCACAGGTCCAGCTCAGGGTCGAGCGAGCGGCCGAGCCCCTCGACGTTCAGCATCGTCTTCTGCAGCAGCACGAGCTGCGGCTGGATCTCGACGTTGAAGCGGCGCGACGTCGAGAACAGGCGCATCAGCACCTGGCCGAGCGAGATG
This sequence comes from Burkholderia sp. BCC0405, assembly GCF_902833075.1. NCBI lineage: Bacteria > Pseudomonadati > Pseudomonadota > Betaproteobacteria > Burkholderiales > Burkholderiaceae > Burkholderia > Burkholderia sp. BCC0405. The sequence continues at coordinate 35,593 of NZ_CADFEO010000019.1, read as the reverse complement.
TCCTTCAGCGCCCGGTCGAAATACGGCTCGCACACCGCGCGGATCGCGCTTTCGAGTTCCTCGACGCGCGTTTCGGGCGGCACCCAGCCCGATTCGAGGTGGAGCGTCGCGACGCGGTGGTAGTCACGCTTGAAGAACGCGAGGAAGTTCTGCGCGAGGTAGTTCTTGTCGAAATCGGACAGCGCGCCGACGATCCCGAAATCGAGCGCGACGTAGCGGCCGAACGTGTTCGGAGCGAGGCTCACCTGGATGTTGCCCGGGTGCATGTCCGCGTGAAAGAAGCCATCGCGGAACACCTGCGTGAAGAAGATCTCGACGCCTTCGCGCGCGAGCTTCTTGATGTCGACGCCGGCCGAACGCAGCGTCTCGACCTGGCTGATCGGCACGCCGGTCATGCGCTCCATCACCAGCACCTGCGACGTCGAGAAATCCCAGAACATCTCGGGCACGAGCAGCAGGTCGAGGCCCGCGAAGTTGCGGCGCAGCTGGCTGCCGTTGGCGGCCTCGCGCATCAGGTCGAGCTCGTCGTGCAGGTACTTGTCGAATTCGGCGACGACCTCACGCGGTTTCAGGCGCCGGCCGTCGGCCCACATGCGCTCGGTCCAGATCGCGATGTCGCGCATCAGCGCGAGATCGGAATCGATCACGGACAGCATGTTCGGGCGCAGCACCTTGACGGCGACGGCCTTGCCCGCGTGCTGGCCCTGCTTCAGCTTCGCGAAATGCACCTGCGCGATCGATGCGCTCGCGACCGGCTCGCGCTCGAATTCGTCGAACAACTCATCGACCGGCGCACCGAGCGACTTCTCGATGATGCCGATCGCGACCGCCGACTCGAACGGCGGCACCTGGTCCTGCAGCTTCGCGAGTTCGTTCGCGAAGTCGACCGACAGCAGGTCGCGGCGCGTCGACAGCACCTGGCCGAACTTCACGAAGATCGGGCCGAGGCTCTCGAGCGCGTGACGCAGCCGCACGGCGGGCGGATCGGAATAGCGGCGGCCGATCGTCGTGATCCGCAGCAGCAGCTTCACGCGCCGGTCGTCGATCCGGGACAGCATCACTTCGTCGAGGCCAAAGCGGATGACGGTGTAGACAATCTTGATGAAACGGAAAATGCGCATGCCCTGCGGCCCCTCAGTGCGCGCCGCGCGGGCCGGAACCCGTGCGCGCGCCGATTTTTTGTTCGAGTCGCTCGACCCGCTTTTCGACCCGCGCGAGCGCATCGCGTGCGCGCGCCAGTTCGGCGTCGAAGCCGCCGAGCGACGTGCGCCTGACGACTTGCGGGTTCTCGTCGAGCCAGTATTCGGCGACGGAATCGAGCACGTTGCGGCAGGTGCGTCGCGCGCGCGCGCCGGCGTCGCGCACAACCGTCGCGATCCGGTGTGCCGCGGCGTCGCCGACCAGCTTCGCGAGATCTTCTTCAGGCTCCCAGCGCAGGTGCTCGGCCAGCTTCGCGATCTGCGTCGCGAACTCCGCGTCGCCCTCGATCTTCACATGCTTCATCACGGCCGCCTGGCCGCCCTGCAGGAACGCGGCGACCGTGTCGCCGGCGAGCGCGATCGACACGTCGACCTGCTGCGCATCGTGCGCGTCGACGGCCGACAGATAGCCGTCGGGCTGCACCAGCAGCGTGAGCGTGACGGGAGGCACGTCGATCCGGGCAGTCTTGCCCGCATACGGAATCAGGCGGTCGCGCGCCCACGATTCGCGGGCGAGCAGGTGATTGACAGCAGCAGCAAAAGGCTTGGCGGCAAAGGTCATCGGGCTGGGAAAGAAAAAACCCGCGCAGGCCGGGCGCCCACGCGGGTTTCTATTGTAACGTCGGATCGTCGGCAGACCGTGCCTGACCGCACACCCGGGCGGCAAGCGGTCGCAGTGCGGCGGCCGTTGCCCGGGTGACCGGCGGCGCGGGCCGCCGGTCACGCTCAGTGCGTGTTGATCTGCTGGATGCCCGCGAGCAGCCAGCCCTGACTGCCCGACTTCGACAGGTTCCACACTTCGTCGAACGGCGCGGCCGACGCATTCGCCGATTCGCGGATCAGGCCGTGGAAACGCACGCTCGCCGACTGCTCGATGCCGCGATCCTCGATCGCGACCAGTTCCGCGTCGAGCTGCACGACGTCGGTCTGGTTCGACTCGTTGCCGCGCGAATCGAGGTCGATCTTGATCTCGGCGAACATTTCGGGCGTCGTGAACTCGCGGATGTCGGGCAGGTTGCCCTGGTCCCACGCGGCCTGCAGACGCACGAAATAGACCTTCGAGCTGCGCAGGAACGCTTCGGTGTCGAAACCGGCCGGCACCTGGAGCGGCGCTGCCGCAGCCGCTGCCGCGCCGGTGGCCACGGCACCGCCGCCGAACACGCCTTGCGCTTCGTTCGCGTAGCTGCTGCCGCTACCCGCATAGTTGCTGCCGGTGCCGCCCTGCTGGAATGACGGGCTTTGCGAGTAACCGCCCGACGACGACGCCGAGCCGCCTGCCGAATACGCGGGCTCCTGCGAGCGACGGCGGTTCATGAACTTGCGGATCAGCCAGATGCCGACGAACGCGAGCAGCGCGATCACGATCAGGTTCGACATCATGCCGGCGAACGCCTCGCCGAGGCCGAAGTGCGACAGCAGCGCCGCGATGCCGAGACCGGCCGCGAGGCCGGCGATCGGCCCGAGCCAGCGCGAGCGGTTGGGCTGCGCGGCCGGCGCGGGTGCGGCCGGATTCGCACGCTGCGCCTGCGACGGCGCGGCCTGCTGCATCGGCTGCTGCGCAGGCGGCGTGGCCTGGCGCTGCGTGACGGTGGAATTCTGGCGGCCGATGCTGCGCCCGCCGCCCATGCGCTTGGCTTCGGCGTCGAGCGATGCGAACGTGCCGGCCGTGAGCAGGCCGACCATCAGCAGGGTGCCGACCCGTCGAGCCCACGGCTTCGACGGCTTGCCACGGTTGAACAACGAACGCGATTCGAACATCAGCTTCTCCGAATGTAAGACAAATGTATGGAAAGAGCCCCTTAGTACTTGGCTCCCATGTGTAAAGCTACCACGCCACCTGACAAATTGTAATATTTGACGGCATCGAGGCCCGCTTGTTCCATCATCGTCTTCAGCGTGTCCTGATCGGGGTGCATCCGGATAGATTCAGCAAGATACCGGTAACTTTCAGCATCTTTCGCGAACTTGTCGCCAAGCCACGGTAATACTTTGAAAGAATACAGATCGTACGCTTTTTTCAGCGGATCCCATACTTTCGAGAATTCCAGCACCATCACGCGGCCGCCGGGCTTCGTCACGCGGCGCATCTCGGCCAGCGCGGCATCCTTGTGCGTCATGTTGCGCAGCCCGAACGCGACCGTGACCACATCGAAGTAGTTGTCCGGAAAGGGAATTTTCTCCGCGTCGCACAGCAGCGACGGCGTCACGATGCCCTTGTCGAGCAGCCGGTCGCGGCCGACGCGCAGCATCGATTCGTTGATGTCCGTGTGCCAGACCTCGCCCGTCGGCCCGGCCGCCTTCGCGAACGCCTTGGTCAGGTCGCCGGTGCCGGCCGCAAGGTCGAGCACCTTGAAACCGGGGCGCACGTTCGCCTGCGCGATCGTGAACGCCTTCCACGCGCGGTGCATGCCCGCCGACATCAGGTCGTTCATCAGATCGTAGTTGCTCGCGACCGAATGGAACACACCCGCCACTTTCTTCGCTTTTTCGTTTTCCTCGACGCTTTCGAAGCCGAAGTGGGTTTTGCTCATCGCGTTGATCCTCAGTAAATGGCAAGACGGCGCCGAGCGGGCGCCGTCGAATTTCAGTGGCAGTGGCCGTGCGACGCGCCCGCCGCCGGCATCGGGGCGTCGCGCTCGACGCCCGCCGCCTTCAGTTTGTCGAAATAGTCGCGCCACAGCGCGTCCTGCTGCGTCGCCAGCTCGTACAGCAGGTCCCACGAGTAGATGCCGGTCGAATGGCCGTCGGAAAACGTCGGCTGCAGCGCGTAGTTGCCGACGCCCTCGAGCGCGGTGATCGTCACTTCGCGCTTGCCCGTCTGCAGCGTCTCCTGGCCGGGCCCGTGGCCGCGCACCTCGGCCGACGGCGAATACACGCGCATCAGCTCGAACGGAATCCGGTAGCTGTCGCCGTTCGGGTACTGCAATTCGAGCACGCGCGACACCGCGTGCACGACGACGCCGGACGGAATCGGCGTCGTGGAAGTCAAACCGCTCATGGCTGCCTCGAATCGGTCATGCGTTGAATTTCCTCGCGCACCGCATTGTGCAGCAGCGAGGCCTGCGCCGCGCGCGTGCGCAGCAGCGCCTCGGACACGCTGCGCTGGCGCGGCGCCCATACGGGCTGCGGGAAATGGGCGTCGTTGGAAAAGCGCGGGATCACGTGCCAGTGCACGTGCGGCACCATGTTGCCGAGGCTCGCGAGATTCACCTTGTTCGGCTGCATCACGCGACGCACAGCCCGCTCGACCGCGTAGACCACGCGCATCAAATGCGCCCGCTCCGGCTCGCCAAGATCGGAGAATTCGGCCACGTGCGCGCCCCAGATCACCCGGCAGAAGCCCGGATACTCGTGCTCGCCCGTCGCGAGGACGACACGCAGCGCATCGTCCCGCCAGAGCACCTCGCCGCCGTCTTCACGGCAAAACACGCATTCCATCGTCGCTCCCATGTGGACGGGCGCCCGCATTGCTGCGCGGGCGCCCGCTCATCCCTAGCCCGGTCGGGCGGTCGTCATGCCCGCATTAGACCAGCACGCGCTCGATCCCGCCATGGTTCGCACGTGCGACATAATCGGCCATCCAGTTCTCGCCGAGCACCTGACGCGCGATTTCGACGACGATGTAGTCGGCCTCGAGGTTCGCGTCTTCGCTGTAGCGCGACAGGCCCTGCAGGCACGACGGGCAGCTCGTCAGGATCTTCACGTCCGGGCCGTTCGCGGCCGCGGCGGCCGGCGCCGGCGCGTTGCCGGCCACGACCGGGATGCTGCGCAGCTTCGCGGCACCCTTGCGGATCTCCTCTTCCTTGCGGAAGCGGACCTGCGTCGACACGTCCGGGCGCGTCACCGCGAGCGTGCCCGATTCGCCGCAGCAGCGCTCGTTCTTCTCGATCTTGTAGCCGTCCTTCTCCGCGCCCATCAGCTCGTTGACGAGCTTCACCGGGTCCATCGTCTTGATCGGCGTGTGGCACGGGTCGTGATACATGTAACGCGTGCCCGTCACGCCATCGAGCTTCATCCCCTTCTCGAGCAGGAACTCGTGGATGTCGATGATCCGGCAGCCCGGGAAGATCTTGTCGAATTCGTAGCCCGCGAGCTGGTCGTAGCAGGTGCCGCACGACACGACCACCGTCTTGATGTCGAGGTAGTTCAGCGTGTTCGCGACCCGGTGGAACAGCACGCGGTTGTCGGTGACGATCTTCTCGGCCTTGTCGTACTGGCCCGAGCCGCGCTGCGGATAGCCGCAGCACAGGTAGCCCGGCGGCAGCACCGTCTGCACGCCGGCTTCCCACAGCATCGCCTGCGTCGCGAGACCGACCTGCGAGAACAGGCGCTCGGAGCCGCAGCCCGGGAAGTAGAACACCGCTTCCGAATCGACGGTGGTCGACTTCGGGTTGCGGATGATCGGCACGATCTTGTTGTCCTCGATGTCGAGCAGCGCGCGCGCCGTCTTCTTCGGCAGGTTGCCCGGCATCTTCTTGTTGACGAAGTGGATCACCTGCTCGACCACGGGCGGCTTGCCGACCGTCGCCGGCGGGTGCTGCGTCTGCTTCGTCACGACCTTCTTCAGCATGTCGTTCGCGAAGCGCTGCACCTTGTAGCCGACGCCCATCATCACGCCGCGCGCGATGTTGATCGTCTGCGGATTGGTCGCGTTCAGGAAGAACATGCCCGCCGCATTGCCGGCGTTGAACTTCTTCTTGCCCATCTTGCGCAACAGGTTGCGCATGTTCATCGTGACGTCGCCGAAGTCGATCTTCACCGGGCACGGCGTCGCGCACTTGTGGCACACCGTGCAGTGGTCGGCCACATCGTTGAACTCGTCCCAGTGCTTGATCGACACGCCGCGGCGCGTCTGCTCTTCGTACAGGAACGCCTCGACCAGCAGCGACGTCGCGAGAATCTTGTTGCGCGGGCTGTACAGCAGGTTCGCGCGCGGCACGTGCGTCGCGCACACCGGCTTGCACTTGCCGCAGCGCAGGCAATCCTTCACCGAATCGGCGATCGCGCCGATGTCGGACTGCTTCATGATCAGCGACTCGTACCCCATCAGCCCGAAGCTCGGCGTGTACGCATTGCGAAGATCAGCACCTTCGAGCAGCTTGCCCTTGTTGAAGCGGCCGTTCGGGTCGACGCGCTGCTTGTACGCGCGGAATTCGGCGATCTCGTCGTCGGTCAGGAACTCGAGCTTCGTGATGCCGATGCCGTGCTCGCCGGAAATCACGCCGTCGAGCGAACGCGCGAGCGTCATGATGCGAGCGACCGCCGCGTGCGCGTCCTGCAGCATCTCGTAGTTGTCGGAGTTGACCGGCAGGTTGGTGTGGACGTTGCCGTCGCCCGCGTGCATGTGCAGCGCGACGAACACGCGGCCGCGCAGCACCTGCTTGTGAATCGCCTGCGCCTCGTCAAGGATCTGCTTGAACGCGCCGCCGTTGAAGATCGCGCGCAGCTCGGCGCGGATCTCCTGCTTCCACGAGATGCGGACCGTGCGGTCCTGCGTGATGTGGAACACGGTCGCGCCCGGCTGCTCGTCCGCGCGGTCCGCGAACTTCTCGGCCAGCGCCTCGTAGCCAAGCTGCACGAGGTAGTGCTGCGCCTCGCGCAATGGCTGGTCGAGGCGGTCGCGCACGAATTCCCAGCGCGCACGCACGCGCTTGAGCAGCTCCAGCGCCTGCTGGACCCGGTCTTCGAGCAGTTCGGCGCTCGGGATCTCGTTCGCGTCGTCGGTCTTGCCGAGCGGCAGGTTGCCGGCACGGAAAAACGCTTCCAACGCGTCGACGAGCTGCAGCTTGTTCTTCAGCGACAGCTCGATGTTGATCCGCTCGATGCCGTCGGTGTACTCGCCCATCCGGTTCAGCGGGATGACGACGTCCTCGTTGATCTTGAACGCGTTCGTGTGCTTGGCGATCGCGGCCGTGCGGCTGCGGTCGAGCCAGAAGCGCTTGCGCGCCTCCGCGCTGACCGCGACGAAGCCTTCGCCGCTCTTGCCGTTCGCCATCCGGATCACTTCGGACGTCGCGTGCGCGACCGCATCGGCATCGTCGCCGACGATGTCGCCGATCAGCACCATCTTGGGGAAGGCGTTGCGCTTGCTCTTGGTCGCGTAGCCGACCGCGCGCAGGTAGCGCTCGTCGAGGTGCTCGAGGCCCGCGAGGATCGCGCCGCCCTGCTTCGACGTTTCGAACAGGTAGTCCTTGATCTCGACGATGCTCGGGATCGCCTCGCGCGCCTGGCCGAAGAATTCGAGGCAGACCGTGCGCGTGTGCGCGGGCATCTTGTGCAGCACCCAGCGCGCGGACGTGATGAGCCCGTCGCAGCCTTCCTTCTGCACGCCCGGCAGGCCGGCGAGGAACTTGTCGGTCACGTCCTTGCCGAGCCCTTCCTTGCGAAAGCGCCGGCCTTCGATCTCGAGCATCTCGCTCTTCAGCAGCTTCTCGCCCGGCGCGTAGGCGCCGTCGAACCACTTCAGCTCGAACCGCGCGACCGCAATGTCGTGGATCTTGCCCTGGTTGTGCTCGTGGCGCGTGACTTCGAGCCAGTTGCCGTCCGGGTCGACCATCCGCCACCAGGCCAGGTTGTCGAGCGCGGTGCCCCACAGCACGGCCTTCTTGCCGCCCGCGTTCATGGCGACGTTGCCGCCGATGCACGACGCGTCGAGCGAGGTCGGATCGACCGCGAACACGTAGCCGGCCGCTTCCGCCGCCTCGGTCACGCGGCGTGTGACAACGCCCGCGCCGGAGAAGATCGTCGGCACCTTGTGCGCGACGCCCGGCAGCTCGGTCAGCTCGACCGCGCCGAGTTGCTCGAGCTTCTCGGTGTTGATCACCGCGGAGAACGGCGTGAGCGGCACCGCGCCGCCCGTGTAGCCAGTGCCGCCGCCACGCGGGATCACGGTCAGGCCGAGCTCGAAGCAGGCCTTGATCAGGCCGGCGATCTCGGCTTCGCTATCGGGGGTCAGCACGACGAACGGGTATTCGACGCGCCAGTCGGTCGCATCGGTCACGTGCGACACGCGCGACAGCCCGTCGAAACGGATGTTGTCCTTCTGCGTGCAGCGGCCGAGCGCCTTGGTTGCGCGGCGGCGCAGGTCGGCCATCTTCTCGAATTCGTCGGCGAACTCGTTGACCGCGCGCTGCGCGGCGGCTTCGAGCATCGCGACGCGCGACGCGCGTTCGCGGCCCGCGTCGTCGCGGTGCTCGGTGAGATCCGCGCTGCGGCGCTTGCCGATCTCGGTCAGGCGGTGGTTCAGCGCCTCGATCAGCAGCGCGCGGCGCTTCGGGTTGTCGAGCAGGTCGTCCTGCAGGTACGGATTGCGGCGCACGACCCAGATGTCGCCGAGCACTTCATACAGCATCCGCGCCGAGCGACCCGTACGGCGTTCGGCGCGCAGTTCGTCGAGCACCGACCACGCCTCTTCGCCGAGCAGGCGGATCACGATCTCGCGATCCGAGAAAGACGTGTAGTTGTAGGGAATCTCGCGCAACCGGGGCGCGGGGTCGGCGGCGACGGCGGCGGCCGCGCCATTCGGATCGAAAACTTGTGGTGCGTTCATGTTCGGACGACTCGGAGGGCCGATACCCCGTGCACGGGCGTCGGCAAGCGCGTGGGCGCAATCTTGGGGAAATCTGTTCTGTTACCAGGCGCGCGGCTGTCCTTCATGGGGCCGGAGCGGGCGTTGACTCGCCCCTCGTGGCCGGCGACAGGGCCTGGCGGCACTCGGAACCATCAGCACGATCGCGCGCGGCGCGCATGCCGTTCCGCCGCGGGGGTGGCTGCGCGCGGCGTCGGCTTCAACGGGGCGATCCGAGGGTGCCTCTGCATCTTCCGATCCTTGATTCAAAACGGAATTCTAACCCATGATCGGGTCACGCGTGACACCCCGGACAGGTCGTGGGGCTATCGCCGCGAGCCGCTCCAGGCCTGGCTCGGCGCGATTTCGCGCGATCATTCGCCGTCCGTCCGGTCGGTAACTACGCGGTTAAACCGGTAAAAACGGGCCATCGAGCGCGCCGACGCCCCGCCGGCACGGCCCCGCGAGCGCGCGCTCGGCACGCCGCTTGCATGCGGGCGGACCCTTGGCGCTATCATTGATCCTTTACCGTCTGCTTCCGCACTGCACGCGAGCGCCCATGGCATCCCACGATTACCTGAAGAAAATCCTCACCGCGCGCGTCTACGACGTCGCGATCGAGACGGAACTCGAATCCGCCCGCAACCTGTCGGCCCGGCTGCGCAATGCGGTCTACCTGAAGCGCGAGGACAACCAGCCGGTGTTCTCGTTCAAGCTGCGCGGCGCGTACAACAAGATGGCGCACATTCCGGCGGACGCGCTCGCGCGCGGCGTGATTACGGCGTCGGCCGGCAACCACGCGCAGGGTGTCGCGTTCTCGGCGGCCCGGATGGGCGTGAAGGCCGTGATCGTCGTGCCGGTCACGACGCCGCAGGTGAAGGTCGATGCGGTGCGCGCGCACGGCGGCCCGAGCGTCGAGGTGATCCAGGCCGGTGAATCCTACAGCGACGCGTATGCACACGCGGTCAAGGTGCAGGAGGAGCGCGGCCTCACGTTCGTCCACCCGTTCGACGATCCGTACGTGATCGCCGGCCAGGGCACGATCGCGATGGAAATCCTGCGCCAGCACCAGGGCCCGATCCACGCGATCTTCGTGCCGATCGGCGGCGGCGGACTCGCGTCCGGCGTCGCGGCCTACGTGAAGGCGGTGCGGCCGGAGATCAAGGTGATCGGCGTGCAGGCCGAGGATTCGTGCGCGATGGCGCAATCGCTAGAAGCCGGCAAGCGCGTCGAACTGAGCGAGGTCGGCCTGTTCGCGGACGGCACCGCCGTGAAGCTGGTCGGCGAGGAAACCTTCCGGCTCTGCAGCGAATACCTCGACGGCGTCGTGACGGTCAACACCGACGCGCTGTGCGCGGCGATCAAGGACGTCTTCCAGGACACGCGCAGCGTGCTCGAACCGTCCGGCGCGCTCGCGGTGGCGGGCGCGAAGCTCTATGCGGAACGCGAAGGCATCGAGAACCAGACGCTCGTCGCGGTCACGTCCGGCGCGAACATGAACTTCGACCGGATGCGCTTCGTCGCGGAACGTGCGGAAGTGGGTGAAGCGCGGGAAGCCGTGTTCGCGGTCACGATCCCCGAGGAGCGCGGCAGCTTCAAGCGCTTCTGCTCGCTCGTCGGCGACCGCAACGTCACCGAGTTCAACTACCGGATCGCCGATGCGCAGGCCGCGCATATCTTCGTCGGCGTGCAGATCAAGCGCCGCGGTGAATCGGCCGAGATCGCCGCGAACTTCGAATCGCACGGGTTCAAGACCGTCGACCTGACGCACGACGAACTGTCGAAGGAACACATCCGCTACATGGTGGGCGGCCGTTCGCCGCTCGCGCTCGACGAGCGCCTGTTCCGCTTCGAATTCCCGGAACGGCCGGGCGCGCTGATGAAGTTCCTGTCGTCGATGGCGCCGGACTGGAACATCAGCCTGTTCCATTACCGTAACCAGGGCGCGGACTACAGCTCGATCCTCGTCGGGCTGCAGGTGCCGCAGGCCGATCGCGCCGAATTCGAACGCTTCCTCGCGGCACTCGGCTATCCGTATGTCGAGGAGAGCGCCAACCCGGCTTACCGTCTCTTCCTGTCGTAAGGGCGTCACGCATGAATCCCGAACATTCCCCGCTCGGCAAGGCCACCGTCTACGCCGCCCAGTACGACGCGTCGCTGCTGTTCCCGATCCCGCGCGCCGGCGCGCGCGAGCAGCTCGGCATCACGTCGGCGCTGCCGTTCTTCGGCACCGACATCTGGAACGCCTACGAGCTGTCGTGGCTCAACGCGCGCGGCAAGCCGCAGATTGCGGTTGCGACCTTCTACGTGCCGGCCGAATCGCCGAACATCGTCGAATCGAAGTCCTTCAAGCTGTATCTCGGCTCGTTCGCGCAGACGAAGTTCGACTCGATCGACGCGGTGCGCGACACGCTCAAGCGCGACGTGTCGGCCGCGTGCGGCGCGACCGTTTCCGTGCAACTGGTGTCGCCGCACGATTTCGGCAAGCTCGAGATGGACGAACTCGACGGGCTGTCGCTCGACCGGCTCGACCTCGACACCGATGTGTATGAACCCGATCCGTCGCTGCTGTCGGCCGCCGAGGACGAAGCGCCGGTCGAGGAGACGCTCGTGTCGGACCTGCTGCGCTCGAACTGCCCGGTCACCGGCCAGCCCGACTGGGGCAGCGTGCAGATCCACTACGTCGGGCCGCAGATCGATCACGCGGGCCTGCTGCGCTACATCATCTCGTTCCGCAATCACACGGGCTTTCACGAGCAGTGCGTCGAGCGGATCTTCCTCGACATCCTGCATGCGTGCAAACCGGTGAAACTCGCGGTGTATGCGCGCTATACGCGCCGCGGCGGGCTCGACATCAACCCGTTCCGCACGAACTACAACCAGCCGATGCCGGACAACGCGCGCAACGCGCGGCAGTGACGGCGGCGGGCACGCAAGGACCAACCGAAACAGCCCGGCCGGGTTCAACCGACCGGGCTGCCTTACTGTGCGCGGGGAAGCGCGGCCGCGTTACTTCGCCGGCGCCTTGTACGCGATGCAGTCGACCTCGACCTTGCAGTCGATGACCATGCTCGACTGCACGCACGCGCGGGCCGGCGGATGCTCGCCGAAGTACGACACGAACACCTTGTTGAACGACGCGAAATCGCGCGCGTCGTCGAGCCACACGCCGCAGCGCACGACGTGCTCGAGGCCGTAGCCGGCTTCCTTCAGGATCGCGATCACGTTCTCGATCGTCTGCTTCGACTGCGTGACGATCCCGCCTTCGACGACCTCGCCGTTCACCATCGGCGTCTGGCCCGACACGTACAGCCAGCCGTCGGCCTCGACCGCGCGTGCGAACGGCATCACCTGGCCGCCCGTGCCCTTCGCTTCGCCTACGCCATATCGCTTCATCGTTTCACTCCTTGTTTCGTCGACCCGGGCAGGCGCTTCAGCGCCGCCCCGAGTCCCATGCAACGCACGGTTGCGGATGCGCACGCCTGCAGCGGCGCGCGCGGGAAGATCGGAACAACAGCCGCGCCCGGACTCAGAACGCGGCCTCGGCACTCGCCGGCACGCGCTCGCCGCGCGCGACGAAGCCGCCCGCGCGCTCGCCGGTCGGCCGGCCGTTTTCATAAGTGAGCACGCCGTTCACCCACACGGCGTCGATCCCGTGCGCCGGCTGCTGCGGCTTCTCGAATGTCGCGGCGTCGATCACGCGCGCCGGGTCGAACAGCACGAGATCCGCGTGGTAACCCACATGCACCTCGCCGCGCCGCACGATCCCGTAGCGGCGCGCGGAAAGCGACGTCATTTTGCGGATCGCCTCCTCGAGCGGCAGCAGGTTCGTGTCGCGCACGTAGTGGCCGAGCACGCGCGGGAACGCGCCCCACAGCCGCGGGTGCGGCAGCGGGTCGTTCGGCAGGCCGTCGGAGCCGACCATCGTCGCGGGGTGCGACAGGATCCGGCGCACGTCGTCCTCGGACATGTTGTGGTACACGGCGCCCGCCGGGCGGATGCGCTGCGCGGCTTCCTGCTCGGTCACCCCCCACTCGGCCGCGATCGCCTTCAGCAGCTTGCCCGCCACTTCCGGGTGCGGCTCGGACCACGTGATCGTGATGTCGATGTCGCCCGTCACCTGCTTCAGGTCGAGCGTCGACGAGCTGCGGCTGTACGGATAGCAGTCGCAGCCGACCGGCTGGTAGCGGCGCGCGCCTTCGAGCGATGCGAGGACTTCGGTACTGCGCCCCCAGTTCGACGGCCCCGCGCACTTCAGGTGCGAGATCACGACCGGCACGCGCGCATGGCGGCCGACCTGGTACGCCTCTTCCATTGCATCGAGGATCGCGTCGAACTCGGTGCGCATGTGCGTGGTGTACAGCGCGCCCGCGTTCGCGAGCGGCTCGGCGAGCGCCATCACCTCTTCGGTGGGCGCCGCGAACGCGGAGCCGTACGCAAGGCCCGACGACAGGCCGAGCGCGCCATTCGCGAGCGCCTCCTCGAGCTGCGCGCGCATGCCGGCGATCTCGGCGTCGGTCGCCGCGCGGTCGAGGCGGTCCATCTGGTTGTTGCGCAGCGCCGTGTGACCGACGAGCGCCGCGACGTTCACGGCCGGACGCGCGTCGTTCACGGCCGCGACGTAGTCGGCGAAGGTCGGGTACCGGAACGCATTGCGCTCGCCGAGCAGGTTCATCGGATCGGGCGGATCGCCCGCGAGCGTCACCGGTGACGCGCTGATCCCGCAGTTGCCGACGATCACGGTCGTCACGCCCTGCGAGATCTTCGGGATCATCTCCGGCGCGCGGATCACGTGCGTATCGTCGTGCGTGTGCACGTCGACGAAGCCCGGCGCAAGCGCACGGCCGTCCGCATCGACGACGGTCTCGGCAAGCCAGTTCGACAGGTTGCCGATCGCCGCGATCGCGCCGTTGCGGATCGCGACGTCGCGCGTGACGGGCGGCGCACCGGTACCGTCGTAAAGCTGCGCGCCGACGATCAGCGTATCGGCGGCTTCGGGATGCGAATGCATGGTCAGTCTCCTACCGGTTGACGGTCTCCGCCGCCACGATGAGCATCGAGCGCGTGCTTGATGCGACGCAGCGATTCTCGGCCCGCATCGCCGAGCCGCAATGCGACTCCGGTGACGAGCACGTCGATCGCCATCATCATCGCGTAACGCGATGTCGACGGCTTGTAAATGAAATCGGTTTCGAACGCGACGACCGGAATCAGGTGGTCGGCCAGCTTCGCGAGCGGCGAAGCCGGCGCGGTGATCGCGATCAGCGTCGCGCCGTAGCGCTTCGCGAGCCGGCAACTCTCGAGCAGCTCGGGCACGCGGCCGCTCACCGACAGCGCGACGACGACGGTGTCGCGCGACAGCGTCGCGGCCACCATCCGCTGCAGCACGCTGTCCTGGTAGCTCGCGACCGGCCGGCCAAAGCGCACGAGCCGGAAGCGCAGCTCGTCGGCAAGCGCCGTCGAGCCGCCGCCCTGCCCGTACACATAGGTCATCTTCGCGCCGGCGAGCAGGTCGGCCGCTTCGTCGAACGACGTATTGCGCAGCAACTGATGGTTGTGCGCGAGCGCCACGCGGATCTCGTCGTAGACCATCGACGCGGGGCTTGCGTCGTCGGCCGGCGCGTCATCGGATGGCACCAGAAAGCGCTGCCCGACGGCCGCCGCCTGCGCGACCAGCACTTTCAGTTCGCGCACGTCGCGGCAGCCGACCGCTTTCGCGAAACGCGTGACCGTCGCGACGCTGACCTCCGCGTCGCGAGCAAGCGCGCCGATGCTTGCATGCGCGGCGCGCGCGAGATCGGCGAGGATATACGCGGCGACCTTTCGCTCGGCTTCGCGCAGCTCAGGCGCGCATTCGGCGATCCGCGCGACGATGTCGAGGATCGGCGTAGCGGCAGGCGCCGGATGGAGCTCGGCCGCGGGCGGAACGGACGGGGTGACGGGCGTATTCATCTGCGGAAAGGAGTGCGAAGCTCTATGTTACTAAATAACATCACCGCGCCGATGCTACTTTCTGTACCATCGGCGTGTCAACTTCAGTGCAATGCATAGTGATGATGGAGTGGGATGACATGAAAGTTACAAACTATCAGGAAGCGACGATCGATCCGTTCGGCAAGGGTCTCGGCAATCTGCCGAGCGCGAGCGTGCCGCTCGGCGACGCAAGCCGCCTCGAATGGAACCTGCTTGCGGAAGACGTCAGCCTGCCGGCCGCCGTGCTTTACGAGGACCGCATCGAACACAACCTGAACTGGATGCAGGCATTCGTCCGGAAGTACGGCGTCAAGTTTGCGCCGCACGGGAAGACGACGATGGCGCCGCAACTGTTCCGCCGCCAGCTCGACGCCGGCGCGTGGGGCATCACGCTCGCGACCGCGCACCAGACGCAGGCCGCGTATCACGGCGGCGTGCGGCGCGTGCTGCTCGCCAACCAGCTGGTCGGCCGCCAGAACATGACGATCATCGCCGGGCTGCTGTCCGATCCCGACTTCGAGTTCTTCTGCCTCGTCGATTCGGCGGAGGGCGTCGACCAGCTCGGCCGCTTCTTTGGCGCACTGAAGAAGCCGCTGAACGTGCTGCTCGAGCTCGGCGTGCCGGGCGGCCGCGCAGGCGTGCGCGATGCCGCGCAGCGCGAGGCCGTGCTGGCCGCGATCGCGCGCTATCCGGACACGCTGAAGCTGGCCGGGATCGAACTGTACGAAGGCGTGCTGAAGGAGGAAGGCGAGATCCGCACGTTCCTGCAGGAAGCGGTCGCGCTCACGCGCGAGCTGGCCGCAGCAGGCCGCTTCGCGCGGTCGCCGGCGATCTTGTCCGGCGCCGGGTCGGCGTGGTACGACGTGGTCGCGGAGGAATTCGCGAAGGCCTCGAACGCCGGCTTCGCGGAAGTCGTGCTGCGTCCGGGCTGCTACCTGACGCACGATGTCGGCATCTACAAGAAGGCGCAGACCGACGTGTTCGCGCGCAACCCGATCGCACGCACGATGGGCGAAGGGCTGCTGCCCGCGCTGCAGCTGTGGGCCTATGTGCAGTCGGTGCCGGAGGCCGATCGCGCGATCGTCGCGCTCGGCAAGCGCGACGCGGCGTTCGATGCGGGGCTGCCGGAGCCGGCGCGCCATTTCCGCCCGGGCCGCGATACCGCGCCGCGCGACGTCGCCGCCGCCGAAGGCTGGGCCGTCACCGGGATGATGGACCAGCATGCGTACCTGCAGATCCCGCCGGGCGCGGACGTGAAAGTGGGCGACATGGTCGCGTTCGACATCTCGCACCCGTGCCTGACGTTCGACAAGTGGCGCCAGGTGCTCGTGCTCGATCCGCAGTTCAGCGTGACGGAAGTCGTCGAAACCTTCTTCTGACGCCCGTCGCGCGTACCGCCCCGCCGCTCGCGCGGGGGGCGGCCGTCACGCGCGCTTCAAGCGGCCGGAGTACACTGCGCTTTCGTCCTCGGGGCCCCAGGCGGGCGTTGCACGCGCCTGCCGCGCGGGCCCTCAACGCAGTTCCACTGGAGAAAGCCATGGCCGCGAAGAAGATCCTGTTCCTGACCGGTGATTTCGCCGAAGACTACGAAACGATGGTGCCGTTCCAGGCGCTGCAGGCCGTCGGCCACCACGTCGATGCAGTCTGCCCGGGCAAGCGCGCGGGCGACAAGATCAAGACCGCGATCCATGATTTCGAGGGCGACCAGACCTACACGGAGAAACCCGGCCACCAGTTCACGCTGAACGCGGCGTTCGACGACGTCGACGCATCGCGCTACGACGCGCTCGCGATCGCGGGTGGCCGCGCCCCCGAATACCTGCGACTCGATCCGAAGGTGATCTCGCTCGTGCGCGAGTTCGCCGAAGCCGGCAAGCCGATCGCCGCGATCTGCCACGCGGCGCAACTGCTCGCGGCCGCCGACGTGATCCGCGGCAAGCGCATCTCGGCCTACCCGGCCTGCGCGCCCGAGGTGAAGCTCGCGGGCGGCGAATACGCGGACATCCCGGTCGACGCGGCCGTGACCGACGCGCCGTTCGTCACCGCGCCCGCGTGGCCCGCGCATCCGGCCTGGCTCGCGCAGTTCCTCGCGCTGCTGGGGACGCGCATCGAGCTGTAAATCGGAAGTGAACTGAGATGAAGGGCCGGCCGGCGGCGTGCTCGCGCCGCCCTGCCGCGCGCTTCAGCGCGCGGCCGGTGTCGAGCCGACGTCCGCGATCCGCGCCTCCAGCATCGCCAGCGCGCCCGACAGCGCATTCAGCACATCGTCCGGCAATTGCGCCATCGTCTGTTCGAGAAACGCCTTGCGGCGTGGCAGGCATGCGTCGAACGCGGCGCGGCCGTCGTCCGTCAGCGTCACGTTGGTCACACGATTGTCGCGTGCGTCGGATTCACGCTGGATCCAACCGAGCGCGTCGAGCAACTTCAACTGGCGCGTGAGCGCGCCCGGATCGATGCGCAGCACTTCGACGAGCTTCTTCTGCGACGAATGGCCGCCCATCGTGTGCAATGCGACCATGATGCGCCAGCGCGGCATCGGTTGCCCGACGTGCGCCTCGAACGCGATCGTGAACGCACGATACGTGCGTCCGAATTGCTGCAAGATCGCGACGCGGTCCTGTTCTTCCATGCGCTCAGTTCTACTCGTTCAATCGTTCAGTCGGCCGCGACATGCGGTTCGATCTTGTGCCGCAGTACGATCGGCGGCACGCGGCGGCACTGCCACACCGACACCACGGCGACGACGGCCGCCATTGCGACGCCCAGGTGGATCGCGCCAACGAGCGACTCGCGGGCCGCTTCCAGCAGCAGCGCGCCATTATGCCCGGCACGCGTCAGCTCCGCGACCAGACCGCCCTGCGCGGCCCGATCGATCAGGATTTGCGGATCGGCGAGCTGCGCATGCCACGAGGTCGCATGATCGGCCGACAGCGCACTGCGCACGCCGCTCGAGTACATCTGGTTGACGAGCGTGCCGGTCAGCGCGGTGCCGACCATCCCGCCGACCATCCGCAGCGACTGCAACAGCGCCGTCGCGATGCCGAGATGCTCGCGGCCAGCCGTCTGCTGCGCGAAGACGGTGAGGTTCGGCAGCACGAAGCCGAGCCCGATGCCGCCCGCGACCATCAGCGCCATCAGCACCCACTTCGGCGTCGTGTGGGTCGATACGACGATGCCCGCACAGGTAATCGCGAACAGCACGAAGCCGACGTGCAGCATCGCGTTCGGATTGCGGATGCGCGTGACGACCCGGCCGTTCATGATGCTGCCGATCGTGATGAACACGACGAGCGGCGTGATCACGAGCCCCGCCTCCTTCGGCGACATCCCGAACCCGCCCTGGAACAGCAGCGGCGCATAGAACAGCAGCGAGAACATCGAGAAGCCGGCGAGGATCGCCAGCACGAAAAGTGCCGACAGCGCGCGGTTGCCGAACATGTCGAACGGCAAGATCGGCTGCGCGCAGCGCCGCTCCCAGTGCCACAGGCCGAAACCGGCCGCGACCGCGACGACGAGCAGCAGCGATGCCCAGCTCGCGACGCCGTACTTCGGCAGCCATTCGACGAACAACTGCAGCGCGCCGAGCGACAGCGCGATCAGCAGCGCGCCCGGCCAGTCGAGCCGCATCTTGCGATCGTGCTCGACGTGGCGCAGGTGCGGCAGGTAACGCCACACGAACAGCAGCGACAGCAGGCCGACCGGCAGGTTCACGTAGAACACCGAGCGCCAGCCGAACGACTGGGTCAGCACGCCGCCGAGCGACGGGCCGACCGCGTTCGCGATGCCGAACGCGGAGCTCATCAGCACCTGCCAGCGCAGGCGCACGACGGAATCGGGGAACAGGTCGGGAATGCACGCGAACGCGGTGCCGACCAGCATCCCGCCGCCGATCCCCTGCAGCCCGCGCGCGAGCACGAGCATCAGCATGTCGTTCGCCATTCCGCACAGCACGGACGCGCCGGTGAACACGACGATCGACGCGATGACGAACGGCTTGCGGCCGTAATAATCGCCGAGGCGGCCGAAGATCGGCACCGTGATCACGGAACTGAGCAGGTACGAGGTCGCGACCCACGCGTACAGTTCGAATCCGCGAAGCTCGGCGACGATGGTCGGCAGCGCCGTGCCGACGACGGTCTGGTCGAGCGCGACGAGCATGGTGACAAATGAGATCCCGATCATCGCCAGCAGCGATTCACGGAACGGCAGGACTTGCCCGCTCGAATGGTGGGCGGCAGTATGGACGGCCATTTTTTGTTGGCGCAACTTTTGACGAGTCAAACAATCTCAAAATTCTAGCATGCCGGAGTAATCTAGGCCGGCGACGGTCAAACTGGCTCAGCCCCCCAAGGAGAAAGATGGAACCGATTTCAATCACCCCCGCGACCACGCTGTCGCAGGAGGATCGGGACGCGCTGTGGCGCGCGAAGCAGGTGCTGGAAAGCCCGTCGCTGACGATGAAGCTGACGGGCATGCTGGGCGCGCCGGTCGAGAAAATGATCGCCCGGCTGCCGGATTTCGCGACAGGCAAGATCAACGACGCGACGCAGCTCGCGCTGCGCAAGTGCCTGAACATCGCGCTGCGCACGCTCGGCAAGCCGCCGGCGCCGGACGCCGAGCCCGACAAGCCGAGCAACCTGCTGCACAAGCTCGCAGTGGCGACCACCGGCGCGGCGGGCGGCGCGTTCGGCTTTCTCGCGCTGCCGGTCGAACTGCCGGTGACGACAACGCTGATCTTCCGCTCGGTGTGCGACATCGCGCGCAGCGAGGGCGAAGACCTGAGCTCGGTCGATACGCAGTTGCAATGCCTGGCCGTGCTCGGCATGGGTGGCAACCCGGACAAGCAGGAAGAGGACGCCGATCTCGGCTATTTCGTGCTGCGCGGCGCGCTCGCGCAGGCGATCTCGAAGGCATCGTCGGACATCACGACGAAGGGCATCGCCGCGCACAGCTCGGCGGCCGTGTTCAAGCTCGTGCAGACGGTGGCGTCGCGCTTCTCGGTGCAGGTGACCGAGCAGATGGCCGCGAAATCGATTCCGGCGATCGGCGCCGTGCTCGGCGCGACCGTCAATACGCTGTTCATCGACCACTTCCAGCAGATGGCGCACGGCCATTTCACCGTGCGCCGGCTCGAGCGCAAGTACGGCTCGGTGGCCGTCAAGGCGGCCTATCAGGCGATCGACGCCTCGCCGGCACGCTGAACCGCACGTTCGACCGCGACGCGGCGCAGGAACGTGGCCGCACGGTCGAGCGCGTCGCGTGCTTCCGGCACCATCGGCGCGTACAGTTGCCACACGTGCGGCATGTCCGGCCACACCTCGATCTCCACCGCCACGCCGGCCGCCTTCGCCTTCTCGGCGACGCGGCGCGAATCGTCGAGCAGCACCTCGGTGCTGCCGACCTGGATATACAACGGCGGCAGGCCCGCGAAATCCGCATAGAGCGGCGATGCGTACGGATTCGTGCCCGGCTCGTCACCCAGGTACAGCTTCGCGGCCTTCGGCAGCGCCGCGCCCGCGAACATCGGATCGGCGCCGTCGTTCGTGCGCAGCGTCGCGCCGGTGGCCGCCAGATCGGTCCACGGCGAGAACAGGATCGCGCCGGCCGGCAGCGGCTCGCCACGGTCGCGCAGCGCAACGAGCGTCGCGAGCGCGAGGCCCCCGCCCGCCGAATCGCCGCCGAGCACGATCGACTCGGGCGGCGTGCCGAGCGCCAGCAATTGCCGGTACGCCGCGAGCGCATCGTCGAGCGCGGCCGGGAAACGGTTTTCGGGCGCGAGCCGGTAGTCAAGCGAGAACGAGCGCACGCCCGCGCGCTTCGTCAGGCCGAACACGAGCGGCCGGTGAGTCTTCGTCGAACAGAAGTAGTAACCGCCGCCGTGGAAGTACAGCAGCGTACGGCCGGGCCCGCGACCCGCGCCCGCATCGGTGCGTTCGAGCCATTCGCCGCGCAGCGGCGCGTCGCCAGCGCCGTAGCACTGGCGCAGCCGGTAGCCCGACGGCGCGCGGCGCGGCACATACATTCGCAGGTCGGTAAAGCGCCGTGCGCGGGCAGGATCGAGCACCTCGCGCGTGGTCTCGGGACGGAACTGCCAGCGCAGCAGCCAGCACGCGAATTTGCTTTGCCAACTCATCGGACGCACTCCGTAATCACAGTGTGACGATGGTACGTGCGATCGCACCCGTATCGCTCGACAGGTGCCTCTATATCAAACGCCGGCACTCAGTTCGCCGGCATCACCTGGCCGCGGATCTCGCCGGATGGGTGCTCCTTCGTATGGACGTTGAAATACCACTTGCCGCCCATCAGGTCGGTGACCTGCGCGTCGGTGAGCTCCTTCGAACCCTTGATCGGGCTTGCCAGCTCGTCCTTCGGAATCGGCACCTGCACGCCGGCGTTCTGGCCAACCGGTGCCGGCCCGTGGAAGTGCGCGGCGGTGGCCGGCCCCGTGAGGTGCTCGTAAGTGACCTTCCACTGCAGCATGTGGGTGGCCGTGTCGTAGGTGGCCTCGACGTCGCCCGAACCCTTGGTCGCCGTCGGTGGTACTTCACTCGACGGCTGGAGATTGGCGGTCAGGCGCACCGTTTCGGCAGCGGCGCTGCCGGCGGCGAGCACCCCCGCGAGTAACGCGACCTGGAGCAAACGCAGCTTGAGCATGGACTCTCCTTGTACGACGTTGTACGCCGCCCGAGCGGGGGCGCCAGACATGATGGTAGTCGATCGCCGCCGCTCCGGGAGTCCCCCGAACGGCCATGCAGCGAATCGCCGCGCCACGCACGGCCGGCTATCTCGCGCGGCGCGCGACGTGTCAGTCTGCGTCAACCTGGAACGGACCTTTGCAGCCCGATGACTCAATCCACGCGCGACCTTTCGCTACACTGCGTCTCACAGTTGCTTGTTTCCTTCGTCCGAAGGAGTCTGCGAGTATTCACGCGGCCGCCCGGCCGCGTTTTTTTTGGGGCGCGCCGCTCGCTGGCCCGGCAGGCCCGGCCACGCGGACATGCATCGCGACGCGCACCACCGCGCATCAAACCAAGGATACCGAAGCACCTGCCCGCCGCGAACGGCTCGCGCGCCACGCGATTGCACTGCACGGACGAAACGCAAACGATTCCGTCGATCGTTGCACGACGATGACATCACGTCGCCGTCGTGCCGGTGATGATATGTAACAGGACGTTGTGCGAGCATCCATCGACAGGCCGCCGCGCTCACGAGAAAATGACTGCGTGCCACCGTGACTGGAACAACAACACCATGCCGATCCGTCACCCCACGCCTCGCCCGATCCGCCCCGCCCGCGTGCGACCGGTGCTGGCATGTCTTTGCTCCGTCGCCGCCCTTCATGCCGCCCCCGCCGAAGCGCAGGAATTCTCGCTGCTCGCCGGCTCGCTCCGGGGCGGTGGCGACCGCACCTATTCGTGGGCGATGGACTATCAGGAAGGATTGAGCCCGTATACCGCGCTCGGCTTTACCTGGTACAACGAGGGCCACATTCCGAACCATCACCGTGACGGCCAGTCGATCCAGTTCTGGGGGCGCCTGCCGCTCGAGAACCGCCGCTTCGTGCTATCGGCCGGCGCAGGCCCTTACCGCTACTTCGACACGGTGCCGGCGGTCGAAGGCCGCGGCTACGCGAACTCGCACGGCTGGGGCGTACTGATGAGCGTGCGCGCCGCGTACTACACGTCGCACCGCTGGGTCGCGCAGTTGCAGCTCAACCGCGCGCAAGTGTTCAGCGGGCCGGATACCACTTCCGTCATGTTCGGCATCGGCTACCAGCTCGACGCACCGGATACGCCGGGCCCGCGCGATGCGCCGCTGACGCGCACCGGCAAGGTCACGAACAACGAAGTCACCGCGATGCTCGGCGAGACGATCCTGAACAGCCGCTCGTCGCCATCGACGCTCGGCGGCAGTCTCGAGTACCGGCGCGGCCTGACGCGCACCGTCGACTGGACCGCGACCTGGATGTACGAAGGCGCGAAGCAATCGATCCGCCGCAACGGGATCGCGTCCGAGCTGTGGCTCACGCGCGCGTTCCTGAACGACAGGGTCACGCTGGCGGCCGGCGCAGGCGCCTATTTCACGATCGACCAGCGCAACCGGCGCGACCAGCCAGGGCCCGGCGACGGCCGGTTCTCGGGCATCGTGTCGATCTCGGCCAGCTACCGCATATCCGATCGCTGGCTCACGCGCATCACGTGGAACCGTGTGGTCACGCGGTACAACCGCGACACCGACGTGATCCAGGCCGGCCTCGGCTACCGTTTCTGACCGCTGCGCGTCACGCGCGATAGCCGGGATCGATGCGATCGACGATACGCTGCAGCGCGTCGAACGCGTCCTGCCCCGCGCCATGCTTCGGATCGAAATTCAGCGAATCGCGCACGCACGCTTCGAGCACGGGCGGCGCGATCGACCGCGCGTCGCCGATCGCATGCGTGGCGACCTGCACCTCGCACGCGCGATTGAGCAGCCACATCAGCGAGAACGTCTGCGCGAGCGTCGCGCCGATCGTCACGGGCCCGTGGTTACGCAACAGCAGCACCGGCCGGCCGCCGGCGCTCTCGACGATGCGCCGCCCTTCTTCGAGATGCACGGTGATGCCCTCGAAGTCGTGATACGCGATCTTCCCGTACAGCTGCGCCGAATAGAAATTCGAGAATGACAGCCCGTCGCGCGAACAGCACACGGCCATCGTCGGCGTCGTGTGCACGTGCATCACGCAGTGCGCATCGGGCAGCGCCGCATGGATCGCGCTATGGAAGGTGAAGCCGGCCGGGTTGATCGGCCAGTCGGAATGGCCGATCACGTTGCCGTCGATATCGATCTTCACGAGGTTCGACGCGCACACCTCGCGGTAATGGAGCCCGAACGGGTTGATCAGGAAATGCCCGTCCTCGCCCGGCACGCGCAGCGAGATATGGTTGTAGATCAGCTCGGTCCAGCCGAGATGATCGAAGATGCGGTAAGCCGCCGCGAGCTGCACGCGTGCCTGCCATTCGGCTTCGGAGAAACGGGCGGGACGCGTGAACGGCTGGTTCGGGACACGTTGCATGGGGGAACTCCGGTTGCGGGTGTGCGCGGTACGCGGGCTGTGGGCTGCCTGGAGGCACCGTCTTGCACGCCACATTAGTTGCGCACACAACCATATCATCATTCCCCGCGCACCGGAAACGCGGGTTTAGCCAAAGCGCTTCCGTCCCCTTAAAGCTGGTCGCCGACCGGCAGCAGCATGAACATGCCAGTCATCAGGTTGCGCAGCAGCCCTGCGTGCGGATCGACGTGATAGGTGGCCGGCCGGCCGTTGTCGGTGCCCGTCCATTCGAGTTCGGGCATCCCGCCGCCCGCCGGCGTCACAAGGCTCACGCGGTAGCTGTCATCCGGCTGCGTCACGCGCGCGAAGATCGTCGCGACCTGCTGCGCGAGCGCCGGGCTGTGGATCACGAGCGCCAGTTCGGTATTCAGGTGCGCCGACCGCGGATCGAGGTTCATCGAGCCGATCACGAGGATCTTCCGGTCGATCACGTATGCCTTCGCATGCAGGCTCGCCCGCGAGCGCGACCCGAACAGGCGCGGGCGCTGCCGGCCCGGCTGCGCCTTGAACTCGTATAGCTCGACGCCGTGCTGCAGCAGCGGCACGCGGTACGGTCCGTAGCCGGCCTGCACGGCGACCGCGTCGGTCGCGGCGAGCGAATTGGTGAGGATCGCGACGCGCACGCCGCGCGCGGTCGTCTCGCCGAGAATCTTCACGCCCGCGTCGTGCGGCACGAAATACGGCGAGAACGCGAGGAATTCCTGCTGGGCGCCGCGCGTGAGCTCGACGAGGCGCTGCATCGGCGGGCTCACGTACGCGTCGGTCGGCTTGGCGACCTTGTCGGGCGCGTCGGCCTTGAACTCGGCCGGCGCCCACACGAGCGCGAGCTCGCCGCGCGCGATCTGCTGCGCGAGCGGCGTCGCGTTCAGCGGCTTCGCGTTGTACGGGTCGGCGTTCTGGCGCCAATGGCTGCGCAGCTCGTCGCGCGTCGCGTCGAGGTCCTTCGGATCGAACGACTGGTGATTCAGCACACGCAGCGGATAGCTGCTCGCGCTCGACCAGTACGCGTCGAAACTCGCCGAAACGTCGTTCGTCACGGGGCCCGCGGCCAGCACGTCGAGGTCGCGGAACTGCAGCGTCGGGCTCGCATTGAAGTACTCGTCGCCGAGGTTGCGGCCGCCGACGATCGCAATCTGGTTGTCCGCGATCATCGCCTTGTTGTGCATCCGGCGCGTGAAGCTGTCGATGCGCGTGAGGAAGTTGGCCGTGCGTTCGACCATGCCGTGCTGCGACGCGCCGAACGGGTTGAACACGCGGATCTCGATGTTCGGGTGCGTGTTCAGCGCGGCCATGATGCGGTCGATGTCGCGGAAGTTCAGGTCGTCGACCAGCATCCGTACGCGCACGCCGCGATCGGCCGCGTACAGCGCCGCGGCGAGCAGCAGCTTGCCCGTGGTGTCCTCGGTCGCGATGTAGTACTGCATGTCGAGCGTCTTCGTCGCGGCCCGTGCGAGCGCGATGCGCATCTGCAGCGCCTCGGCGCCTTCCGGCAGCAGCCGGAAACCCGACTGGCCCGGATGCGCGGCCTCGGGCGCGACCAGCGCCTCGCGCAGCGGCGTCGCGGTATCGGGCGGCAACGCATGGGAGACCGGGCGATCGAGCGTGGTGGCGGGCGGATGTGTCGCGCAGGCGGCGACGAGCGACAGCAGCACACCGGCGGCCAGCGTGCGGGCCAGGCGGCATGCGGCGCGCCACGACAGCGCGGCCGGTGCGCGCCGGATCAAAGACGTGAACACGGAAACTTCCTCGACTGGCGGAACAAACGGCCCGCATGCGCCGCAACGCGCGGCTGGCGCACGGTTCCGGCCGATTCTAGTGGGCGCCGGACGAACCGGTCAATCGCGCAAGCGGCACCGACCGGGCTTCAGACCGCCGACTTGCACCCGCCTGCCGGCTATCGATCCCCCACCGCGCCGGAAGCGCCCGCAGGGCGGGCCAGGCGTCGAAGCGGTCCAACCAATATCAGGCGCCATCGCCGCTGCGTTCGAAATGGCTGCGCACATAGTCGATATGCGTCTGCATCGCGGTGCGCGCCTCCTCGGGCCGTTGCGCGCAGATCGCGTCGCACACGACGCGGTGCTGCAGCAACAGCAGCTCGGACGCCTGCTCGTCGTGCGTCGTCATGCCCGCCACGTTGATCGAGATGTGCTCGCGCAGCATCCCGATCACGCTCGTATGCAGGTGCAGGAACATCGTGTTGTGCGACGCGAGCGCGATCGCCTCGTGCAGCTTCGCGTCGGTCGCGGCTTCGACGGCCGCGGCGCCGGTCGCGTGCGCGGTTTCGAGCTCGCGCAGCAGCGCACGGATCCGGCGCCGGTCGTTCGCATCGGCGCGCAGCGCGGCGAAATAGGCGGTCGCGCCTTCGAGCACGCGGCGGAACTCGAGGATGTCGTCGCGCAGCGCCGGATGATCGGCGACCAGCTGGCCCCACGGCGACGCGATCCCGGCACGCAACTGGTCCGTCACGTAGACGCCCGCGCCGCGCCGGCTCTGCAGCAGCCCGCGCGCGACGAGCCGCTGGGTCGCCTCGCGCACCGTATTGCGCGCGACGCCGTATTCCTGCGCGAGCACGCGCTCGGCCGGCAGGCGCGCGCCGGCCGGCCACGTGCCGTCGAGCAGCGCCGTCTCGATCTTGCGCATCACCACTTCGGTCCGGCCCCGTGCCGTCATCGCTGCCATCGTCGCGTCTCCTGCGGAATGCCTGCCGCGCCGATTGGCCCAACCAATTTGAGCTACGGCGCCGTCGCGGGAATTATGCAGCGAAATCGTCGTCCCGCATCCGCATGCCGGGCCGGCGCCTCTGGAGCGAGACATGAACGAAAGGCAGTACCCCGCCGCCGCCCCCGCGCACGTCTACCTGTTCGCGACATGCCTGGTCGACCTGTTCGTCCCCGAAGCCGGGCTCGATGCGGTCCGCCTGCTGGAACGCGAAGGCCTGACCGTCCACTATCCGCGCGGCCAGAGCTGCTGCGGGCAGCCGGCCTACAGCAGCGGCAATCCCGACGAAGCGCGCCGCGTCGCGGCCGCGCAGCTCGACCTGTTCGCCGAATCGTGGCCCGTGATCGTGCCGTCCGGCTCGTGCGGCGGCATGATCCGGCACCACTGGCCGGCGCTGTTCGCCGACGATCCCGTCCACGGCCCCAAGGCCCGCGCGATCGCGGAACGTACCTACGAACTCACCGAATTCCTCGTGCACGTGCTCGACGTGCGGCTCGATGCGCTCGCCGCGCCAGCCGGCGCCGACGAGCGCGTGGTGCTGCACACGTCGTGCGCGGCCCGCCGCGAGATGGGCACACGCGTGCACGGCGTCGCGCTCGTCGACGCGCTGCCTGGGGTGACGCGCATCGAACATGAACGGGAATCCGAATGCTGCGGCTTCGGCGGCACGTTCTCGCTGAAGCATCCCGACATCTCCGGCGCGATGGTGCGCGACAAGGTCGCGTCGGCCTGCGCGACGGGCTGCGACCGGCTCGTATCCGCCGACTGCGGTTGCCTGCTGAACATCGGCCACGCGGCCGACAAGTCCGGCGCGCCGCTGCCGGTCGAGCATCTCGCGAGCTTCCTGTGGCGCCGCACGGCAGGCGCCGCGTCGCTGCGCGGAGACAAGCCATGAGCGCGCGCGACACAATCCTTCAGCGGCTGCGCGCCGCCGCGCCGGGTGTCGCCGCCGAGGCCGCCCCCGCGCTCGACGCACGCATCGACACGCATTACGACACGCGCCGCGCGCAGGCCGGAACCGCACGCGATCCGCACACGCTGGCCCACGCGATGCAGGCCGCGCTTGCCGCGTCTCATGCGGACATCTGGTGCGCGACCGGTGACGAATGGCCCGCGCAGCTAGCCGCACGACTCGCCGAGGCCGGGGTGCGCCGCCTGCTGCTCGACCCGGCCCGCGCCGAATCCGCGGCGCTCGCCCGCGCGCTGCCCGACACGGTCGCGCCCGTGCCGTTCGACCGTCCGATCGACACGTGGATGGCCGAACTGTTCGACACAATCGACGCGGGCTTCACCGTTGCGCGCTCGGGCATCGCGGCTACCGGCACCGTCGTGCTCGCACCCGATGCCGGCACGCCGCGCACGGTGTCGCTGGTGCCGCCGCTGCATGTCGCGCTCGTCCACGCGGGCACGCTGCATCCTGACCTGCATGCGGCCGTGCACGCGGAGCGCTGGCACGCCGGCATGCCGACCAACCTCGTGCTGGTGTCGGGCCCGTCGAAGACCTCCGACATCCAGCAAACGCTCGCCTATGGCGCACACGGCCCGCGCCGTCTGTGGGTCGTGATCGTCACCGATACGGCAACCGCTCGCCCGGCCGCCGCCGCCAGCGAGGATCTCCCGCAATGAGCGACCACACGCTGCAATTCGTCGCCCCCGGCGACTTCAAGACCCGCGCGCGCGCCGCGCTCGACGATCCCGCGCTGCGCAAGAGCTTTCGCGGCGCGATGGACTTCCTGCAGGGCAAGCGCTCGACGCAGTTCCCCGACGACGCCGAGCTGCAGCAACTGCGCGACCTCGGCGAAGCGGTGCGGCAGCATGCGCTCGCGCAGTTGCCCGCGCTGCTCGAACGGCTGGAGACGAAGCTCACCGAAGCCGGCGTGCATGTGCACTGGGCCGTAACGGCGGCCGACGCGAACGCGATCGTGCTCGGCATCGCGCAGGCGAAGAAGGCGCGCCGCGTGATCAAGGGCAAGTCGATGGCGAGCGAGGAAATCGAGCTGAACCATTACCTCGCGGAGCACGGCGTCGACTGCATCGAATCCGACATGGGCGAATTCATCGTGCAGCTCGCGGGCGAGAAGCCGTCGCATATCGTGATGCCGGCGATCCACAAGACGCGCGCCGACATCGCCGAGCTGTTCGAGGAACACATCCCCGGCACGCGCTACACGGAAGACGTCGACGAGCTGATCCAGACCGGCCGGCGCGCGCTGCGCCGCGCGTTCGCCGATGCGGACATCGGCCTGTCGGGCGTGAACTTCGCGGCGGCCGACACGGGCACGCTGTGGCTCGTTGAGAACGAAGGCAACGGCCGCCTGTCGACGACGGTGCCCGACACGCACGTCGCGATCATGGGGATCGAGAAGGTCGTCGAGAAGCTCGAGCACATCGTGCCGCTGTCGAGCCTGCTCACGCGCTCGGCCACCGGCCAGGCGATCACGACCTACTTCAACCTGATCTCGGGCCCGCGCCGCGACGGCGAACGCGACGGCCCGCGCGAGCTGCATCTCGTGCTGCTCGACAACGGCCGCACGCAGGCCTACGCGGACGAGCAGTTGCGCGCGACGCTGCAGTGCATCCGCTGCGGCGCATGCATGAATCACTGCCCTGTCTATACGCGCATCGGCGGCCACGCATACGGCACGACCTACCCGGGCCCGATCGGCAAGATCATCTCGCCGCACCTGCTCGGCCTCGACGCGACGGCCGACCTGCCGACCGCATCGACGCTGTGCGGCGCCTGCGGCGAGGTGTGCCCGGTGCGGATCCCGATCCCGCAACTGCTCGTGCGGCTGCGCACTGAAGCAAACCGCAAGCCCGACGAACCCGTTGCGCATCCGCTGCGCGGCCAGGGCGCGAACTACACCCGCGCGGAAGACCTCGTCTGGCGCTTCTGGTCGGGTGCGTTCGCGCATCCGCGCGCGTACCGCGCGTTCCGCTGGACCGCAACGCGGCTGCGTGCGCTGACGCCCGCGAAACAGATGGGCTGGACGCAGCACCGCACGCCGCTCGAACCGGCGCCGCGCAGCCTGTCCGACCTGCTGCGCGCACGCGGCCAGCCCGAGTAGCCGTTCCGTTTTTCAAGCCGTACCGACAAAACCTATGGAGGAGACATCCATGCAGGCCTGGCACCAGATCTACACGCCGCTCGGCAGCCTCGGGCTGTCGGCGTTCGTCGCCGCAATCCCGATCATCTTCTTTTTCGTCGCGCTGGCCGCGCTGCGGCTCAAGGGCCACGTCGCGGCGGCGATCACGCTGCTGCTCTCGCTCGGCGTCGCGATCCTCGCGTACGGGATGCCCGTGCCGCAGGCGCTCGCGGCGGCCGGCTTCGGCTTCGCCTACGGACTGTGGCCGATCGCGTGGATCATCGTCGCGGCCGTGTTCCTGTACAAGATCGTCGTGAAGACCGGCCAGTTCGACATCATTCGCGCGTCCGTGCTGTCGATCACCGACGACCAGCGCCTGCAGATGCTGCTGATCGGCTTCTCGTTCGGCGCGTTCCTCGAAGGCGCGGCCGGCTTCGGCGCGCCCGTCGCGATCACGGCCGCGCTGCTCGTCGGGCTCGGCTTCAAGCCGCTGCACGCGGCGGGACTGTGTCTGATTGCAAACACAGCGCCGGTCGCGTTCGGCGCGATGGGCATCCCGATCATCGTCGCCGGGCAGGTGACGGGCATCGACCCGTTCCATATCGGCGCGATGGCCGGCCGCCAGCTGCCGCTGCTGTCGCTCGCGGTACCGTTCTGGCTCGTGTTCATGATGGACGGGCTGCGCGGCGTGCGGCAAACGTGGCCGGCCGCGCTCGTCGCGGGCGGCAGCTTCGCGGTGACGCAATACTTCACGTCGAACCACATCGGGCCCGAACTGCCGGACATCACGTCGTCGCTCGTCAGCCTCGTCGCGCTCGCCGCGTTCCTGAAGGTCTGGCAGCCGCGCACCGCGAAGCAGACGGCCCACGGCCTCGTCGCGTCGGGCGGCAGTGCCGCGCTCGCGGGCTTCGGCGGCGCAGGCTCGCGAAACGGCTTCGGCGCCGGCACGAGCCGGCAGGCGTCGCCGTACACGCTCGCGCAGACCGTTCGTGCATGGTCGCCGTTCCTGATCCTGACGGCCGTCGTCACCGTATGGAGCCTCGCGCCGTTCAAGGCGCTGTTCGCCGCGCACGGCGCGCTCGCGTCGACCGTGCTGAAGTTCCATGTGGCGGGGCTCGACCAGCTCGTCGTGAAGACCGCGCCGATCGCCGCGACGCCGAAGGCGCTCGACGCCGTGCTGAAGATCGATCTCGTATCGGCGGTGGGCAGCGCGATCCTCGTGACCGCGCTGATCTCGATGGCGCTGCTGCGGATGAGGCCGCGCGACGCGCTCGTCACGTTCGGCGAGACGCTGAAGGAACTGACGCGCCCGATCCTGTCGATCGGCCTCGTACTCGCGTTCGCGTTCGTCGCGAACTATTCGGGGATGTCGTCGACGCTCGCGCTGATGCTGGCCGCAACCGGCGCCGCGTTCCCGTTCTTCTCGCCGTTCCTCGGCTGGCTCGGCGTGTTCCTGACGGGCTCGGACACGTCGTCGAACGCGTTGTTCTGCTCGCTGCAGCAGGCCACCGCGCACCAGCTCGGCGTGCCCGAGACGCTCGCGGTGGCCGCGAACACGACGGGCGGCGTGACCGCGAAGATGATCTCGCCGCAGTCGATCGCGGTCGCCTGCGCGGCAACGGGCCTCGTCGGCAAGGAATCCGAGCTGTTCCGCTTCACGGTGCGACACAGCCTGCTGTTCGCGGTGATCGTCGGGCTGATCACGCTCGCGCAGGCGTATGTGCTGCCGGGGATGGTGCCGTAAGCGGCGCGCAGCCAGGCCCAACAAAACGAAACCCCACGCCCGGGCGGGCGTGGGGTTGTTCTTTTCGCATGCCGATCGCCGGCGCGGGCCGGCGGTCGAACGGACGATCAGCTGCCCTTCGCGATGCGATCCTCGATGTGCTGCGCGCGGCTCGTCGACGACGGGTGCGAGCTCATCATCGAGCTTTGGCCGCCGTCGAGCTTCGCCAGCTTCTGGAACGCGGTGACGAGGCCCTTCTGGTTCATGCTCTTTTGCTTCATCAGGTCGAACGAGTAGTCGTCGGCCGCGCTTTCCTGCGTCTGCGAGAACTGCGCGTTGATGAACTTCTCGGTGATGTCGCCGAGCTGCGAGCTCGTCAGGGCTGCGACGCCCGGCGATGCCGCGCCGGCCGCGGTGCGCGCCGCGCTGACCGCATAGGCGGTCTGCATCGCCTTCTTCGAGTGACCGAGTGCGACGTGGCCCATTTCATGGCCGATCACGCCGCGCAGCTCGTCGTCGCTCATCATGTCCATCAGGCCGCTGTACACGCGCACGCAGCCGTTGCCCATCGCCCATGCGTTGACGTCCTTGGTCATGTAGACCTTGTAGTTGATCTTCTGGCCGTTCAGCGTCATGTCGCCGAACCCCTTCATCACCTTCGTCAGGCGCTTCGCGTACGCGCTGTTCGCCGGCGCGACCTTCGATTCGGCGTCGCTCGACTTGCACGATTCGTTCGACAGTGCGGCGATGTCGGCATCCGACAGCGTCGCTGCTTTGTACAGGCTGGCCCCCGCCGACGTCAGGCTGTTCGCGTCAAGGCTCTGCACCCCGCCGCACGCGCTCAACAGAAACGCCACGCCACACGCTGCCACCGCTTTCTTGAGTTGCATCCCGGAATCCCTCGATAGTTGTATTTGGGAGCGGCGATTTTGCATAATCCGGCAGAAAATTACCAGATGTTTACATCCGATGACACGTTCATTACTGGCCGAATTGAAACGAAGCGGCACCCCGGCGCGGGATTGAAGACGGAAACGGAGCAATCGCCGCGCGGGATCGCTGTCAAGCCCGACCGGTTCGCGCCGTTCATCACCGACGTCGAGGTCGCGCGCCACGCACCGCTGCCGACACGTGCGGACTTGCGCGGCACGTCGATCGCGCTCGCCGTCGACGCGCAGTTGCGATGGACCACGCTGCGCGCGGCGCGCGCGCCTGAGCCGCCCGGCGAGCCGGGCGTGCCGGCCGGTTCGGCCCCCCCCGTTTGATAAAATCCGACCTCGAACGGCGCGCCTGCCAGCCCTGCTGCGGCACCCGTTCCGGCCACCGGATGCGCCCCTCGTGAAACCTCTCCTGCTCTCGCGCTTCACCGTCACCGGCTGCATCTGCCGCGGCCTCGACGCGACCCTCGATGCGCTGCGCCACGACGCGCGCAGCGGGCCGCGGCCCTGCGACTTCGAGCGTGCGGATCTCGACACATGGATCGGTGCGGTGGGCGGCGTCGATGCGCAGCCCGCGCGTGCCGGCCTCGCCGACTTCGCGTGCCACAACAACCGCCTCGCACGGCTCGGCCTCACCCAGGACGGCTTCGACGCGCGCGTCGCGGCGGCCGTCGCACGCTACGGTGCAGCGCGCGTCGGCGGCCGGCGCGTTTCGCCCGGCGCCAGCCGGCGATGCGAATCCTCGATGACGCCGCTTGCTCAACGGAAGGAAACCCGATCGTGAAAGTTCGTCAGTTCATTGGCACCGCGCTCGTTCTGGCGCTGATCAGCCCGATCGCGCATGCGGACATGTCGGCAGTGAAGCAGGACATCAAGCGCGATTCGAAGGAAGCCGCGCACAAGACCGGCGAGGCGGCCCGCAGCTTCGGCCACGCGACCGCGAGCGCTGCGAAGGCGGTCGGGCACGGGGTCGCACACGTGTCGCGTGAAGGCTGGGATGCCACCAAGCGCACGACGAAGCGGATCTTCCACAAGAAAGACGCGGGCGAGTCGGCCGGAAAGAGCGAAACAAGCCATTGATCAAGCGCATCGCGCGCATCACCGACCGCATGCGCGCGATGCGTGACCGTTCGTCAATCGCGGCGTCGCGTTGGCACGACGTCGCCGGCGTCAACGCACGCCGTGCATGCGGCGTGCCAGCCTCGCCGGCCGGCGGGCAAAGCACTTGCCATACGCGACGAACCAGCAGTCGCGATGATCGAAGTTCCGCAACAACCGCGCGCGACGCCGCTCCAGCCAGTGGAGCACGATCGCCATCGTCAACCCGACGGCCAGTGCCGTGCCGCCGATCACGAGTCCCATCCAGGTGTCACCCATGCCTTCTCCGGAATGCGAGGCCGAAGCGGCGTGCCTGCCGCCGCTCCGGCACTGGATATAGCGGAACGCGGCCCGAAACGCACGCGAATGCGGCCCGGGCCACCGTGCGTCAGTGCATGTGCTGGCCGCCGTTGATCGCGATGTTGGAGCCCGTCACGAAGCCGGCCTCCTCCGAGCACAGGTAAGCGACCAGCGCCGCGACTTCCTCGGGCTTGCCGAGCCGGCCCGCCGGAATCTGCGGGAGGATCTTCGTGTCGAGGATGTCCTGCGGGATCGCCGTGACCATCTTCGTCGCGAGGTAGCCCGGCGACACCGTATTCACCGTCACACCCTTGCGCGCGACTTCCAGCGCCAGCGATTTCGTGAAACCGTGCATGCCGGCCTTCGCGGCCGCGTAGTTGGTCTGGCCGACCGACCCCTTCGAGCCGTTCACCGACGAGACGTTGACGATGCGCCCCCAGCCGCGCTCGACCATGCCTTCGCAGACGGGCTTCGTCATGTTGAACACGGAATCGAGGTTCGTGCGGATCACGGCATCCCAATTCACCTTGTCGAGCTTGCGCAGCGTCATGTCGCGCGTGATGCCCGCGTTGTTCACGAGAATGTCGACCGGGCCGACGTCCCGCACGATCTTCTCGATGCATTGCTGGCACGAATCGTGATCGGCCACGTCCACCGGATACGCGAGGAACTCGCGGCCGGCCGCGTGCATCTCGGTCAGCCAGCGGTCGGCGCCGGTGTTGCTCGGCGAATACGTGACGACTACCCGGTGGCCCGCGTCGTTCAACCGGATGCTGACCGCTTCGCCAAGACCGCCCATTCCACCAGTCACAACTGCAATTCGCTTAGTCATCCTATTAATTACCGACAAAAAAGTAATCGATGAAGGTGGGGCGACGGCATCGCACAGGCTGCCGCCCCACCGCTTCGATGCGCCGCCGCTCGCGTCGCGGGCGCGGCACGCACCGGCACCTCGCGCGTGTTGTTCACTGCTTGTCGTGCGCGAAAACCGCTCCACCCGCGTGCGGCGCCGGCCGGCGCCACATGCGGGACGTGTGTCAGGCCCCGCTCAGGTGCGCTCGACCGCGAGCGCGACGCCCATCCCGCCGCCGATGCACAGCGACGCCAGCCCGCGCTTCGCGTCACGCTTGGCCATCTCGTGCAGCAGCGTCACCAGAATCCGGCAGCCCGACGCACCGATCGGGTGACCGATCGCGATCGCCCCGCCGTTCACGTTCACCTTCGACGTGTCCCAGCCCATCTGCTTGTGCACCGCCAGCGCCTGCGCCGCGAACGCCTCGTTGATCTCCATCAGGTCCAGGTCGCCCGGCGTCCAGCCCGCTCGCTCCAGGCACCGGCGCGAGGCCGGCACCGGGCCCATCCCCATCACGCTCGGATCCACGCCCGCGTTCGCGTACGCCTTGATCCGCGCCAGCGGCGTCAGGCCCAGCGCCGCCGCCTTCTGCGCCGACATCACCAGCACCGCCGCCGCGCCGTCGTTCAGCCCCGACGCGTTCGCCGCCGTCACCGAGCCGTCCTTCGAGAACGCCGGCTTCAGCCCCGCCAGCGATTCCGCCGTCACGCCGTGACGCACGAATTCGTCCGTCGCGAACTGCAGCGGCTCGCCCTTGCGCTGCGGAATCGCCACCGGCACGATCTCGTCGTCGAAGCGCCCGGCCTTCTGCGCGGCTTCCGCCTTGTTCTGCGACAGCGCCGCGAACGCGTCCTGCTCCTCGCGCGTGATCCCGTATTCCTTCGCGACGTTCTCCGCCGTGATGCCCATGTGGTACTGGTTGTACACGTCCCACAGGCCGTCGACGATCATCGTGTCGACCAGCTTCGCGTCGCCCATCCGGAACCCGTCGCGCGAGCCCGGCAGCACGTGCGGCGACGCGCTCATGTTCTCCTGGCC